>DASYEX010000239.1:0-11533 GCA_036498765.1 Polyangia bacterium | reverse complement strand
ATCCAGGGAATGAAGGTCGGATCGGCGGGGAAATACCCGTCATCGAAATTGTCGATGAGGTGGTACCCGGGATCGACGGTGTGGACGTCGAAGCAGCCCGCCGGGCCGAGGGCCCCCACGAGGAGCGCAAAACGCAGGGCCGTGCGCGTTGCCGGCGTGGGTCTACTGAAAATAGATGTCATCGACGTCCAATCGGCCGGCCGTGGATTGACCGTCGGGCAGGTTCGGATTGATCGCGAACTCGACGGCGTCGATTCGTTCGAGACACGCCACCGGACCGCCGCGAGGATGCAGGGGTGCCCAAGTTGGGGGACCGAAGTTCGCCATCGCGAGCGAAAAGACCTGCCAGTCGCTGCCAGGAGGCATGAGGGGCACGATCTGGGCGAGGTAGAGGTCGCCCGGCGCCGGCATGGTCCCGTCCTCCGCCGGCACCGTGCTACAAACGAGCTGCACAAACATCTCTGTCGTGCTCGGAAGCGGTGGCGAGCCGGAACCGAGCTTCGTGCTGAACAGCATGTGATCGAAACGGGAGAGGTCCTCCGGAATGGCCGCCGACGTCTGTAGCAACGCGCCTCCGCTTTGCAGGATTCCGTCGGGTGGATCGACCGTGGTGAACTGCAGAAACAGCGAGCTGGTGGTCTGGTCACCGGGATCGAGGCCGAAGGCGCAATCCTGATTCGGGGGACTGAACGTGGCGCAGCTCCACGGACCGAAGTTCCGGTCGGCCGGCTGAAAGTCACCGTCCTCGAAATCGTCGATGACCCACGGGTTCGGGTACGCGTCGTGGACGTCGAAGCAGCCGGTCATGCCGAGCAGCGCCACCGTGAGCGCAGCGCTCTGGAACGCTCGGCTCACCACGTCCAGTTCCAGGCGACGTTCCCCGATCGCTCGGCCCACCCGAACGAGACCTGCCCCACTTCGCGCCGGTGCGCACGATCGGTGAAGAACAGAGCGGCGCCGCCCGCAACGAGCGCGCCGCTCGCGATCGACAGGCCGATGATGGCGGCGTTGGCGTTGGTGAGCGAACCCGCCAGCGCGTTGTTCGAGGTGGCCTGCGCCATGTAGGCCGCCGATCCAAGGGTGTCCTTCGAGAGCGCCGCGTTGCCGGCCTGCCAATCGCTGTATTGGCCGCGCTTCCAAAGGTAGATGCCGAGCGCCGTGCCCCCAGCCAACACGCCCAAGCCGGCGGTGACGTAGGCCATCCGCCGCATCGTATTGCCGCGGTGGTACCAGGGCTCGGCCGGCGGCGCGGTGGGCGCCGACAGCAGCAGCGGGAACTCCGATGACGACGCCTCGTTCGTAGCGGCCTCGGCACGAGCCGGCAGGGGGCCCATGAACGTCAGCTCCAACGTCTGCCGCTCCGACTCCTTGAGCGGCGCGTCTCGGGTGACCTGGGCGCCGTTCGACAAGGTCGCGGTGACCGTGTGCGGTCCAGCCGCCAACCTGATCGGTTGAAACAGTGGTGTGCGACCGACGTCGCGTCCGTCGACGCGGATCGCGGCGCCCTGGCGATTGGTCGTGACCGTCAGCTCCGCGAGGCGCGATTCGAGCAGGCCGATCTGGGCCTGCACCTGCTCGCGGCGGCTGAGCGGAACCTGATCGACGCCGTCGCGCAGATACTTCGTCAGCGCCTCGATCGCCTCCAGCGGCCGGCCGAGGGCCATCTGGGCTTCGCCGATGTTGTAGAGCACGGCGAAGTGCGGGCTGGCGGCGTAAGCGTCGTTGAACTGCTCGAGCGCCGCCTGGTAGAGGCCCTGGGTGGCTAGCTCCATGCCGCGGGCGTAGTGGTTCGCCGCCGCCTCCCGCGGATCCTCGTCAGCCCGGCTCGTTCCAGCCAGCAACGCGACGAACAACAAAGAGCACGTTGCAACTCGCACCATCTCTCCCCTCCCAAAGCACGTCCGGTGCCATCATCGGTACGGGTTCGCCGGGTCGAACGTCGGCCGCGACGTGGAGTGCTTCTCGATGTCTGCCGCGGCGGCGGGCGCTGGAGGGTCCGGCTGGCCCGCGGGAACGGCCACCTGGTGCCTGACCGCGTGGTCGGCTGGACGTCCGCCGCCTTTCGAGCCGTGTCCACCCGGACGTCCGGCCAGCTTCGACGATGCGGGCGGCGCCGCCGCCTGAACGACGGACTCGGGCTCGATGCGCGCAGCGGCCGGGACCTTGTCGACCGGCTGAAACGGGAGCGGAGGCAGCGCGGCCGGTGGCGCCGCTGCCGGTGACGGCGCGGCCGCGGCGGGACCGGAGGAATCGACCGGCCGGCTCGGGGAGGGGCGGCGGAGGATGACCGCGACCACCCCGGCCGCCAGCAGGCCCCCGGCGCCGATCGCGAGCCACGGGCCCCGGCCACGCGCGCGCGGAGCTTGCGCAGGTCCGCGGTCGTTGGCCGTCGAGGCCGCGCGGCTGGGCACCTCCGACGCCGGCGCGGCGCCTGCGCCATCCGCGAGCACCGTCGAGGTCAGCTCGCCGCGCGTCGGACCCGACTCCTCTCGCGCGGCGAAGGCTTCGCGCCGCGCGAACGGTGCCAGCCCCTCGGCCAGCGCTGCGACGGTGGCAGGGCGCTCCGACTGATTGGAAGCCAGCGTGCGCCCGACCAGCTCGACCAGCGCGGGCGGCAGCTCCCCCCGCACCGACTCGAGCGGTACCGCCGGCTGCGTGGCGATGTGGTGCAGGATCGCGTTCTGCGAGTCGCCCGGATGAGGGCGTTTTAGGGAGAGCATCTCGTAGAGGATCGCCCCCAGCGCGTAGACGTCGGTCTGGCCGTCGACCATCTTCTCGCCGCGCGCCTGCTCGGGCGACATGTACGCGGCCGTCCCCAGCACCATCCCCGTGCGCGTGGCCGCGCTCGCCTCCTCGGCCACCTGCAGCTTGGCGACACCGAAGTCGAGCACCTTGAGCAGGTCGGTGCCGTCGTGCCGCCGGCAGACGAACAGGTTGTGCGGCTTGAGGTCGCGGTGGACGATCCCCGCCGCGTGGGCGGCCGCGACGCCGGCGCAGGCTTGGATGACCAGATCCGTCGCGCGCGAGATCGGCAACCGCCCCTCGCGCTCGAGCAGCGCGGCCAGGCTCTCACCGACGAGGTACTCCATCAGGATGTAGGGAGCTCCGTCTTCGGCGATGCCGAAATCGACCGCGGCCGTCACGTTCTCGTTCTCCAGCGCCCCGGCGGCCTCGGCCTCACGCTGGAACCGGGTCAGGATCTCGCGCCGCTCGGCCAGATCGCGACGCAGGAACTTGATGGCGAAGCGGCGGCGCACGACCGTGTGCTGCGCTTCGTAGACGACCCCCATCCCCCCCTTGGCCAGCAACCGGACGATCCGGTACTTGCCACCGACGATCTCACCGACCCGGCTGGCGTCCGGAACGCTCTTCATCGCGGCGGCTTCTCCTCGGCGACCCGCATCGCCTCGAGATCGATCGCCTGGCCCTCCATCAGCCGGTAGGCGCGCTGCCGACTGATCCCCAGGATGGCGGCCGCGCGCGCGACGTTGCCCGCGGAAGCGCGCAGCGCCACCACGAGCGCCGGGAGCTGTACCGGCTCCGCGCCCGCCGCCCCGGACGGCGCACCTGACGACGACGGCGCCACCGCCGTTCGCCTCGGCTCGGCGGCCGCGACCCCCTGGCCGATTCGCTCGGGCAGATGATGAGCGCGCAACGTCGTCTCCGTCTCGTGGAGGGCAAGCAGCCGCCGCGTCAGCAGCACCAGCTCTCTGACGTTGAACGGCCAGTCGTGCGCGCAGAGGCGCTCGGCGAGATCGGTCTCGAACGCGGGCGCCTTCCCCTGACCGAAGCTTTCGAGAAAGCACGAAAACAGCGGCACCACGTCCTCGCGCCGCGCGCGCAACGGCGGCAGCTTCACCGTCAGCCCGTCGAGGCGGGCCAGCAGGTCGGGACGGAAGCGCCCCGTCCGCGCGGACTCGATCAGCGATTGCTGCCCGGCCACCACCACCCGCACGTCGACCGGAACCGGTCGCGGCTCGCCGAGCGGCTGCACCTCACGCTGCTCCAGGACGCGCAGCAGCTTGGCTTGCAGCGCACGAGGCAAGTCCGAGATCTCGTCGAGCAGCAGCGTCCCACCATCCGCGTTCCGGAAGAACCCGGGATTCGCGCGATCAGCTCCGGTAAACGCCCCACGCCGGTAGCCGAACAGCTCGCCCTCCGCGAGTGTCTCGGGGAGCGCGGCGCAGTTGACGGCGACCAGCGGACCCCGGCGCGCGCTCCACTTGTGGAGCGCACCGGCGACCATCTCCTTGCCCGTACCGGTCTCTCCCTCGAGGACGATCGGCAGATCGCTCTGCGCCACCTTCCGCAAAGGCGCCAGCGCCGCCGCGAGCGTCGCGCCGCCCCAGAAGCCTGGGACGATCTCCTCGATCTCAGCGGGCGCAGCCGTCACGACGCCGATCCAGCCGCCAATCCGCACCACGTCCTGAACCGAAAGCGGAGCCAGGGAAATCGGCTGGCCGTTGACCCGAACGCCGTTTCGGCTCTCGAGATCGACGATCGTGGCCGCCGCGCCCGGCCCGGAGGTGTGGAGAGCGGCGTGACGGCGCGAGACATCGTGTCCGTCGAGTTGAACGGCACAGCCGGCGTCTCTTCCCAAAACCCGCTCGCCCTCGCCCTCCCACTCCAGGGCGACCGGTGGAACGTTGGCGCGCGGGAAGCGCCAGGCGATGGTCAGATCGGCGACTTCGGCGCCCGGGGCCACGGCGGCCGCGTGTGTCACCGTCGTCGTCCCCGCCTCCGAGCTCATACCTACGCTGGCTTGATATCACGGACGCCCCGGCGTCCCAAGCGGTTGGCCGACTTTCAGAGGCGCCGGAACGAGCTGCCGCGGGCCCGCCGCGCCCCCGCACGGCGGGCCCGCGGCCTGGGTTAAAGCAGCGGCGGAACGGCGAGCTGCGCGAGCTGCAGCGCCTGCGCCGGAAACCAGCTACCCGCGGCCGGGTCTACCATCCCCCAGAGGGGATCGAAGGCGTTCTGCGCTTCGCCCGTCACGCTCCACGGGTTGTACGCCGTGTAGTCCCAGGCCCGAGCCCCGCCGCTTTCTGCGCAGGAGCCGTCCGACTCGCCGGCAACCTTGATCCAGAGATAGGCGTCGACCAACGGAACGCCTGTGCTCACGGTCGGACGCAGGCCGGCCCCGGCGCCGGGCGGGTTGCACCAGTCACCCGCGCTCAATGTCGCGATCACGCCGGCGGGCTGGTCGTAGGGCGCCGCCGCGTAGGGAGCGGTCTCGAGCGTCCCGCGTCCGTTGCGGCTGGTGTCAGCACCGGAACGCGCCCCTCCAGCGCCGCCTCGTCCATCGTCTTCCGCACGGCCCTCTGGACGTCGCTGGGCGTCCCGCTGGTGAACCACACCGCGCGCGGCGTCGCCTCGAGCGCGGTCAGCTTGAGCGCATCGCCCAGATCCCGCTGCCGGATCAGGCCGGCAATCTGACTGACGGCCGCCGAATCGGGTGGCGGGACGAACAGCTCGATCGGCCGTGACTTGGCGGCGGCCGTAACGGGCAGAGCGGCGCCCGACGTGACTGGAACGTTCGGCGCCGG
Organism: Polyangia bacterium; assembly: GCA_036498765.1. Taxonomy (GTDB): domain Bacteria; phylum Myxococcota_A; class Polyangia; order Fen-1088; family Fen-1088; genus JADGRB01. The sequence goes on along the minus strand of DASYEX010000239.1, from coordinate 5,987 downwards.
TGCACCCTCGTCGGCGCAACCGACCCCGATCAATCCTGCCCCTACGATCGCTCCCCAGATGAATGCGCGTTTCTGCATCGTCGTCTCCTTGGCCGTTGGCAACGCACCGATCGACATCGAGGTGTCGCGACCCTCGCGACCCCTCGTCTCCGGCGGCGCTGGGTCGCCAACGCAAAGGACGTGCCGCACTGCCGGCCGGCAATTTACCGAGCGATCTCGAGCGACGACTGTCCGGCGGACACTTTCGGGAAGCGGCGGCGGTCGTCCGCCCCACCGAAGGTACGGCGTCAAGCCCCCCCGAAGCCACCTCACGGGTGGCGGCGATCGGCGCCGCGTGAACCGGGACGGCGCGCTTCGCGACGGCGGCCGCGATCCGAGCAGCGTCGCGGCCGACGCCGTAGATCATCGACGACGAGAGGGCGTAGAGAAAGTGCAGCAGCGGCCGCCCATCGCGGACACCGACCGTACGAGCGACGCCCGCGGCGGCCAGCTGCTTTGGTTTCGTGCGGATGAGCGGGACGCCGCCCTTTTGCAGGCGCGTCACGTCCGCGCTCGAGCGCGACTCCTGGCGACGGGACGGACGACTGGCCTGTCAACCACGCTGCCGATGTGGAGCGCCTTGGCAAAAGGCGTACGGCGGAGTCGACTCAGACGTTGACCAACTCGCGAACGACGAAGCCGCCGTCCTTGTCGACGCCGAGGCGGCCGGCGGCGTGGTCGCGATCGTGGCCCCAGACGAGCAGCCAGTCTTCGGCCAGCGCGCGCGTAAAGAGCGCACGCTTGGTCTCGACGGTTCGCGCCGGCTCGAGATCGTAGGCCATCACCCAGGGGAGCTTCACGTGTACGGCCGTCGGGACGACGTCGCCCAGGAACAGCGCCTTCGGGCCATCGGGCGCGCCGATCAGGACCGACTGGTGGCCGGCGGTGTGACCGGGCGTCGGAACGACGCGGACGCCGGGCGCGATCTCCGTCTCGCCGTCGACGAGCTGCAGGAGCCCGGCCTCGCCGAGTGGACCGACGTTTTCTTGGAGATAGCTGGCGCGGTTGCGTTCGTGCGGGTGGGTGGCGTCCTCCCATTCGCGTTTCTGGATCACGTGGCGCGCCTTGCGAAACACCGGCTCGACGCCGCCCGACGCCGTCCGCCGCGTGGTCCCGCCGCTGTGGTCGAAGTGCAGGTGGGTCATCACCACGGTGTCGATGTCGTCCGGCGAGAGGCCGACCTCTTTGAGCGCCGCGCCGATCGCCCGGTCGTGGTCGATGCCGTAGATCTCCTTCAGCTTGGGCGGGAACTTGTCGCCGTTGCCGGTCTCGACCAGCACGCGGCGGCCGCCCGTCTCGATGAGCAGGCAGCGGGTGCTGTACTGGCAGCGATTGAGCGCATCGCACGACACCAGCTTCGACCACAGCGTCTTCGGCACCACCCCGTGCATGGCGCCACCGTCGAGCTTGAAGCTGCCGCCGTCGAGCAAGGTGAGCCGCGTGTCGCCGAGGGTGAGCACTGAGAGATCCTACCGCGTCCGAAGGTCCGGCGCGCGGCGCGCCCGGTTCGTGATAGTCGTAGGGGCGGTGTAGGGGTCATGCAGCAACCGCCCATTCCTCCTGACGAGGCGAAGCGGCTCGCGCTCTTGGCGGCGTGCAAGATCATCTATACGCCGGCGGAGCAGTCGTTCGACGACGTGGCGCGGCTGGCGGCGGAGCTGTGCGGAACGGAGATCGCCCTCATCACCCTGGTCGACTCCGACTACCAGTGGTTCAAGGCGCGCGTCGGCGTCGAGCTCCGGGGCGTGCCGCGCGATCTCTCGTTCTGCGGCCACTGCATCGTCGGCCACCAGGCCCTGGTCGTCGAGGACACGCTGCGCGACCTGCGGTTCGCGGACAACCCGCTCGTGACCGGGGAGCCGCGCGTGCGGTTTTACGCCGGTGTCCCGCTGGAGATCGAGCCGGGCTCGGCGGTCGGCGCGCTGTCGGTCGCCGATCGCTCGCCGCGCACGCTCAGCGAGCGGCAGCTCGAGTCGCTGCGGCGGCTCGCCAAGCAGATCTCGCGCGAGCTGCGGCTGCGCCGCGACCTCGACCGGGCCAAGGCCGAGACGCCGTTGCCCGACACGATGATCGTGCCCGGCACCTTGGTGGGTAACCGCTGGACGATCGGGCGCGAGCTCGGGCGCGGCGTTGTCGGCGTGGTCCACGAGGCGCGCGATCGCAACAACGTGCGCGCGGCCGTGAAGTTCCTGCTCCCCGAGTGGCGCTCCCGCGAGGAGGTGCTCGACAGGTTCGCGCGCGAGGCGCGGGTGCTGATGCGCCTCGACACGCCCCACGTGGGACGGCTGCTCGACGTGGGGAACCTGGACGCACGCCTGGGCGGGATCCCCTACCTGGTGCTCGAGTACCTGCAGGGGAAGGATCTCGGCGAGGTGCTCCGCGACCTCGGTCGGGTGCCGCTCGAGCAGGCCTTCCGCTGGGTCGCCGACGCCTGCGACGGCGCCGCGCAGGCCCACGAGGTCGGCGTGGTCCACCGCGACATCAAGCCGTCGAACGTCTTCCTCGCCGACACGGGCGGCCGCGAAGCGGTGGTCAAGGTGGTCGACTTCGGCCTGGCCGCCGGCGATCCGTCGCCGGAGAACGCGACCAAGCTGACCGGCCAGTTCGTCATCGGCTCGCCGGCCTACATGGCGCCCGAGCAGATGATCGCCTCCAGCAACGTCGACGCGCGCGCCGACATCTGGTCGATGGGCGTGGTGCTCTACGAGCTGCTCTCCGGGCGGCTCCCCTTCGAGGGCGACACGCCGCTGGAGATGTTCGCGGCCGTCATGACCCGACCTCCGGCGCCGCTCGCCACGCACTTCGACGGCGAGCTCCCCGGCTCGGTCGAAGCCGTGGTCGCCAATTGCCTGCAAAAAGATCGCGAACGGCGGTACCCCTCGATGCGCACGCTGGCCCAGGCCCTTCGCGCCGTCGCCGCGACCGCCTAGCGGCTAGGGCGTCGCGACCGCGCCCGGCTTCGCTTCGGGCGCCGGCGCCTCGGGCGGGGGCGGCGGCGCAGCGACGTCGATGGGCAGCGGCGCCGGCGGGGTGGAGGACGCGGCGGCTATCGGGTCGGCACCAGCCTGCTGTGCCGAGCGCGGGATGATCGGGACCGGCGGGGCGGCCGGCGAGTCGAGCGCCGCCTCCGCTGTCGCCGCCTTCGGGGTCGCCGCCTTCGCTGTCGCCGCCTTCGGGGTCGCCGCCTTCGGGGTCGCCGCCTTGGCGGCGGCGGGCCCGGAGGCGAGCAGCTTCTGCGGGTGGGACACGATCCAGTCGGCGACCCGCGCCACGTCGCCGAAGCGGGTCATCTTGCCGTCGTCGCCCAGGAAGGCCATGTAGTAGGTCCGGCCGTCGATCTTGGTGGCGACGACCAGGCAGTAGCGGGCCTCGTCGTTGTAGCCGGTCTTGCCGCCCAGCACCTGCACGTTGCCGCGCGCGGCGGGGTGGTTGGTGTTGTTGTAGTGGATGGCCGGCTTGCCGACCGGGTGGGCGTCGTACTCGGCGCGGCGGGTGATGGGCGCCAGGATCGCGTTGGCCATCACCGCCTTCAGCAGGGTGATGATCTCGCGCGGGGTCGAGACGTTGCCCGTCGAGAGGCCCGTCGGCTCGTGGAAGCGCGTGTTCTTGAGCCCCAGCGCCCGGGCCTTGGCGTTCATGGCCGCCGTGAGCTGCGCGGGGGTCAGCTTGACCGACCGCCCCAGCGCGGGGATGGCGCGGTTGTCCGAGCCCATGAGCGCCGAGTGCAGGAGGTCGCGGTTCGACAGCGTCATCCCCTCGAGCAACCGCGAGCGCGCGCCCCCCTTGGCGATCTCGATGTCGCTCTTGTTGATGGTCGAGAGCCCCTCGAGCTCGACCCCCTTCTCGGCGACGGCCAGCGTCGCCGCCAGCTTGGAGATGGAGGCGATGGGCCTCTCCTTGTCGGCGTTCTTGGCGAACACGGTGCGACCGGCGTCGTCCAGCACCAGCGCCCCCTGCGCCTGGACGTTGGGGAGACCGCCGCGCGTCGACGCCACCGGCCGCTCGCGCGCCACCACGTGTTTCTTGTGGTGCGCCTGTCGATGAACCGGCTTGGCGCGCGCGTGCGCGCTGGACGCGAAAGCCGCGGACGCCAAAGCTGCGGACGCGAAAGCCATTGCTGCGACGACGGTCGCCGCGGGCCGATGAGAGCGCCCCATCACTGCATCACTTATAGAGGACCGAGCGGCGCGGGCAAGTTCCCTGCCGGTTTGGGGACCACGATCTTGCGGCGCGGCCAGCCGTGCCAGTACCTGAGCCGCAGCTTGGCCAGCCCGGCCATCGCCGCTGTCATGAGCACCAGCCCGACCGAGGCCCAGGCGATGTCGAGACGGCCGTGCACCTTCTTGAACAGGAGGCCGTAGACCAGCTCGACGTGGACCCAGTAGACCAGCAGCGAGGTCTGGCCGAAGAGCCGCATCAGCGAGAACCAGCCCTTGGGCGTGACCCGCGTGACGACGTAACCGGCCAGCGCCAGCGGGCCGATCTGGCCGAGCCGGTAGAAGAACGTCCCCGGCCCCATCTGCTGCACCAGGTCCGAGGGGTAGCGGATGATATACGGGTTCCAGTGCCGGACCACCCCCACGGCGCGCATCATCAGCCAGCCGACCACGCCGCTGAGGACGAAGGCGATCGCCTGCTTGCGCGCGTCGGCGCTGCTGCGCACCCAATAGTGCCCGATGAGCACGCCGACGAGGGGCCAGGCCAGCGATGGAAACAATGGGAACCAGGCCATCGGCCGCTCGCCGCCCAGATAGGACGTCAGCGGCCGTGGCAGCCACGACGGAAAGTGGTGCGGCCCGATGATCGGCCCCAGCGCCACCACGGCCAGCGTCGCCAGCGCCGTCACCAGATACGCCGGCTTGCCGCGGATGGGGGCGGTGACGACCGACGCCACCACCATCGAAGCGCCGATGCAGTTCAGGATGTCGACGCGATACAGATCGTGCCAGTCCCAGCAGCCGCCCAGCACGTACTCCTGCAGCCTGAAGAGGTAGCCGAGCACGATGATCTCGAGGCCCCGCTTGGCCGCCAGGCGCGCCATGGTCAACCGCGGGACCTTGGCGGCGAGCTGGCTCTCGAACTTGATGGCCATCGAGATGCCGACCAGCATCAGGAACAGCCGAGAGGGGATCCCCCCGACGAAGCGCGTCCAGGCGTAGAACTCCGTCGCCTTCGCCGCCTTGTTGCACCACGAGTCGTAGAGGTGCGTCTGGATCATCAGCATCACGGCGAGGCCCCGCAGCCAGTCCACCGCCTCGATCCGCCGGCGTGCCTTCGGCGCGGCCGAGGTTGCTACCGAATTGACCCTATCCAAGACCGCCCCAATTCCTGCCGGTCGGCGTAGGCTTGTCAACGTCTTTTCGACACCGATCGCGCCGCGTTGACATTGCTGCGGCGGGGGACTATAAACCGCCGCTCGCCATGTCTCTCAAGATGGGCCTTCTGGGCCGCAAGATCGGGATGACCCAAGTTTTCCACGACGACGGGTCCGCCCTGGGTGTCACCGCCGTCTCCGTCGGTCCCTGCGTCGTGGTCGCCAAGCGCACCGTCGACAAGCACGGCTACTCCGCCGTTCAGCTGGGGTTCGAGGAGGTTGCGATCAACCCGAACACCAAGGTCGCCCGCCTGCCGGCTCCGGAGCGCGGCTACTTCAAGAAGGCGGCCATCGAGAAGCCGCTGCGCCACCTGCGCGAGGTGCGCCTGCCGCCGCAGGAGCTCGACAAGTACGAGGTCGGCAAGGTCATCCGCGCGTCCGAGGTCTTCAAGCCGGGCGACGTCATCGACGTGGTCGGGACGACCAAGGGCAAGGGTTACCAGGGCGTCATGAAGAAGCACCGGATGGCCGGTGACAGCGACACCCACGGAACGCACGAGTTCTTCCGTCACGGCGGCTCGATCGGTTGCCGCCTCACCCCCGGCCGCGTCCACAAGGGCAAGCGGATGTCGGG
>DASYEX010000238.1:0-5710 GCA_036498765.1 Polyangia bacterium | reverse complement strand
AGATGGTCGGCTTCGACATGGACTACACGCTGGCCCTCTACAACCAGGCCCGGATCGAGGAGCTGTCGATGCGAGCCACGCTCGACAAGCTGGTGACGGCCAAGGGATATCCGGAGTCGATCCGCGGCCTCGGGTACGACCCGATGCTCGCGGTGCGCGGGCTGGTCGTCGACCACGAGAACGGCAACGTCTTCAAACCCGATCGCTACGGCTTCCCGGGCCGCGCGCGCCACGGCCTCAAGAACCTCGATCGCGCCATCGTTGCCGATCTGTATCAGCGCGAGCGGACGCGCCTCTCGGCGCGCCGGTACGCCTGGATCGATTCGCTGTTCGCGCTCCCCGAGGCGGTGCTCTACGCCGTGCTGGTCGACTACTTCGACCGCTACGACCCGCCGGGCAAGCCGGACTACACGCGGATCTGGGAGAACATCCGCGAGTGCATCGACCTCGCCCACCGCGACGGATCGATCAAGACCATCGTGAGCGCCGAGTTTCCCAGCTACGTCGCGCGCGACGAGGCGCTCGCCGAGACGCTGCACAAGTTCCGCTCCTCGGGGAAGCGCCTCTTCCTGCTCACCAACTCGGCCTGGGACTACACCCAAGGGGTGATGAGCTACCTGCTCGACGGCGCTTCCAGCACAGAGCAATCGTACCCGTCTTCGTATCCTTCGTGGCGCCACTACTTCGACGTGATCGTGGTGAGCGCCGGCAAGCCCGAGTTCTTCACCGAAGAGCGCCCGTTCGTCGAGCTCGACGCGCAGGGGAACCCGCTGCTCAAGAGCCCGACCGGGCCGTTCCAGCGCGGCCGCGTCTACTCGGGCGGCAACATCAAGGAGTTCCAGGAGCGGGCCCGGGCCAGCGGCGATCGGGTGCTGTTCGTCGGCGATCACATCTACGGCGACATGCTGCGCTCGCGGAAGTCGTCGAACTGGCGCACGGCGATGGTCCTGCAGGAGCTGGAGCACGAGGTCACCACCTACGATCGTTTGCGCGCCGACCTGGCCCGCCTCGACGGGCTCGACGCCGAGCTCAACCACCTCGACTCGGAGCTGAACGAGCGGCAGGCCGCGCTCCGCGCGCTCCAGAAAGGCACGGTCGAGCGCACCGAGGCCGAGGCGACGGCGGGAAAGCGGGCCATCAAGGAGGCGATCGAGCGCGTGCGCCGCGATCTGCGCGCGACCGCCACCCAACACCACGCGCTCGAGGACGCCATCGACGAGGGCTTCAACCCTTACTGGGGCCCGATGTTCCGTGAGGGCTACGAGGTCAGCAAGTTCGGCGAGCAGGTCGAGGCCTACGCCTGCGTCTACACCAGCCGCGTCTCGAACTTCCGCCTCTACTCGCCCATGCAGTACTTCCGCGGCCCCCGCGACCGCATGCCGCACGAGCGCTGAGGCGTCCCGCGCGCTAACGGCGGAGGCGGGCGATCAGCGTCTTGGCCTCGTCGACGCCGAGGGCGCGGGCGACGGCGAAGTAGACGGCGGCGCCCACGGTGATCGGCAGAAACGCCTTGAGGGCGTAGACGCCCTTTCCGGCGCCGTGGAAGGTCTCGAGGCGCGACGAGATGGCCCAGCAAGCGACGCCCATGATCACCGCGGCGGCGACGATCTTTACCGTCGGAACGACCAGCTCGCGGGTGAAGAGGCGGCGGACCTGGCGCTGGAACGCCACCGCGAGCACGGTGAAGTTCACCAGCGCCGCCAGCGAGGTGCCGAGCGCCAATCCGACGTGCCCGAACCGTCGGTAGGTGAGGAAGTTCCAGATCAGGTTGGCGGCGACGGCCGAGAGGCTGGCAGCGACCGGCGCGCGCGGCCGGCGGATCGCGTAGAACGCGGGGGCCATCACCTTGATCGACGCGTAGGCGACGAGACCGACGGCGTAGCCCGCGAGCGCGTGCGCTGTCTCGGCAGTCGCGTGCGGCGAAAACCGCCCGTGTTGATAGATGAGCCGGATGATCGGCACGCCCAAGAGCGCGAGCCCCACCGTAGACGGCACGGTGAGGAAGAGGACCATCCGCAGCCCGCGCCGCAGCGTCGCGGCCAGGGTGTCCCAGTCCCCGCGTGCCGCGTGCTCAGCCAGGTGAGTGGTCGCCGTGATGGAGACGGCCACACCGAACACGCCGATCGGCAGCTGCATCAGACGAAAGGCGTAAGACAGCCAGGAGATTGCGCCGTCGGAGACCAGGCTGGCAAACGACGAGTTGACGACGACGTTCACCTGCACGGCCGCCACGCCCAGGGTCGCGGGCGCCATGAGCGTGGCGATCTCGCGCGTCCCCCGATCGCGCAGTCGAAGATCCGGGAGCAGGCGCGGCCGAAACCCCGAACGCCACAGCGGTGGCACCTGGATGAGCAGCTGCCCCAGGCCGCCCGCCAGCACGCACACCGCCCAGACGACGACGGCCCTGCCCGCCGGGACCCCGAGCAGGAAGGCCCCCACGCCGCCCGCGATCGCCACCACGTTGAACACCGACGACGCGAGCGCCGGCGTCGTGTACTTGTGCTCGGCGTTGAGCGCGCCCATCGCCACCACCGCCAGCGAGATCGCGGGCAGGAACGGCATCATGATCCGCACCAGACGCTCGCACAGGGCGGCCTTCTCCGGCGAAAATCCAGCCGCCACCAGGTGGACGATCGGCGCCGGAAGGATCATGCCCAGCACGGCCAGCGCGCCCAGGTAGATCGTCAAGGTCGACATCACCCGGTTGGCGAGCGCCTGCGCCGCCGGACGCCCATCCTTGTGCAAGGTCGTCACGTAGGTGGGAACGAAGGCCGTCGACATGGCCCCCTCTGCGAAGAGATCCCGCAGAAGGTTGGGGATGCGGAACGCAGCCAGAAAGGCGTCGCTGTAGATTCCGGCGCCCAGCGTGAGCGCGAAGATCTGCTCGCGCACGAGCCCCAGCAGGCGCGAGAGCATCGTCAGCGAGCCGATCCGGCGCGCGCCGCTGGCCAGCCGCTCGCCCCCGCGGTCGGCCGCCGGCCCGACCGCGCCGGCGTCGGCGCCCATCAGGGGCTTCCCTTGCGGCCGAGGTCGCCCAGCTCGATCGCCCGGTCCCGCAGCGGCGAGACCGGCCCCTGCCTCAGCTGATCCAGCAGCGCCCGATCCGTGGCGGTCCCGCCGGCGGCCAGGCAGTCGAGCATCTCCACCGCGTCGGCCGGCGGGGTCGTCGGGGCGGCGGCCAGCGCGCGCGCGGCCGCGAGCGCCGGCGCCTGGGGCGTCGCCTCCTTGCCGTTGCGCCCGACCCGCCCCTCGATCCGGCAGTCGGCGGCTGCGGCGGCGCCGCTCACGCGGTGATCGCCGTCCGCCAGCCCGTCGTGCAGGATCGCCGCCCGGCCGCTGCCGCCCGCCGCCAGCACCGCGGCCCGCCGGATCTCGGGCGCCGGATCGTGCGCGAGCGGGCCGAGATCGCCGCCCCCGCCGCAGCTCGGCGTCGCCTCGAGCATCGCGTCCAGCGCCGCGAGCCGCGCCGGCAGCGGCGCCTCGCGCCGCGCCGCCAGCGCCCGCAGCCCCGCGCAAGCGCGTGCCACCTGATCCGGCGGCACGTCCCAGTCCTCGATCGCTGTCGGCACCGCGCCGTCGAGCAGCGTGCCCAGCGCCGCGGCGGCCGCGGTGGCGCGGGTCGCATCCGACGCCGTAAGCTGGTCGGCCACCGCGCCCACCAGCAGGATCCCGCCGCGCGCCAGCGGCGCCGCGGTCAGCGCCGCCTCGGCGACGTGCGCATCGGCGGCGCCGATAGCCTGCGCGAGGCGCGCCGGGCCGATGCGATCGCCGAGCCGCCCGAGCGCGCTGCGATCGCCGCGCTTCCTGGCCTTCACCAGCTCGGCAAACGCGGGGACCAGCTTCCCTGTCCGCTCGTTCGTGCGGTGCGAGCGCGCCTCGGCCGCCGGCGGACCGGCGAACGGCAGCAGGATGGCCGCGACGAACGCGGCGGTTCCGACAGCGCGGGGGCGAAACACTCACATCAGGGTTATCACCCCTTTGGCGTAGACGTCTCCTTTTCCGGCTGGCTGATCGTCTCTTCGAGGAATGACGGCGATCTCGTAGCGGTGGCCCCGCGTAAAGCCCATCACCTCGGTGACGACCAGGTCGCTGACGGCCAGCTCGTGGTCGCCCGGGGTTCCGTCGACGTCGAACAGCCTCACCTCGCGCGGATCCTTGGGATCGGTCACGTCGGTCGCGCGCAGCTGGAACGCGCCGTTCCTGGGCGCAGGGTCGAGGAACGCCACCATGTGCAGCCGCCAGAACCCGCCCGCCCCCTCGACCGTGGTCCGCTTGAGCCGCTTGAGCGCGTCGGTCATCGCCGCCGGCGAGGGAAACTGAGCCGCAGGCGCGATCAAGACGTCGCTGAACACCACCTGCCCCTGAAACTGGCCCGAGGTCGGCAGCGCCCCCGGGACCGGCGCTGGCGCAGCTGCAGACGCCGCCACCGACCCCGCGGGTGGCAACCCCGGGGCATTTGCCCGCGCCCGCCCGCCCAGCAAGGCCAGAAGGGCCGATACCAGCAACCAGAATCCGAGTCCCGCCATCGCTACGTCACGTCGCATCCCGACCTCCGTCCCTCGCTCGTTCAAATCTCGGTCGGCGGCGCAACCCGTCAAGAGCACACCCGACCTGACGCGCCCCGTGAGCTGGCTGTCAGTCGCGCTGCATGTTGTATTGCCCCGGGGTCCGCGCTAAAAATCCCGAAAGGCAGCGTCTTCCGGCCGCCTCTTGTTTTTCAGCGAAGACGCGCCACACACCCCGAAAGGCCGCCGCCATGAAGCTTCAACCTGGACTAGTTTTTGCGGGTCTCCTCGCCCTCGGTCTCGGCACCTATTCCTGCGCCAACGGTGACACCGTCGCCGGCGACAGCGGCTCGGGAGGCAACGGCTCCGGCAGCGGCGGTTCGAGCTCGGGCGGCAGCACCGGTTCCGGCGGCAGCCAGAACAAAGGCGGCACCACCGGCTCCGGCGGCTCGTCGAGGGGCGGCACCACAGGCACCGGCGGCAACGTCAGCAGCGGCGGCACCACCGGCACCGGCGGTCGCACCAGCAGCGGCGGCACCACCGGCACTGGCGGCAACGTCAGCAGCACCGGCGGCTCCAGCTCGACCGGCACCGGCGGTTCCAGCTCGACCGGCTCGGGTGGCAACACCGCGGTCGCCTGCACCACCAGCTTCGACGTCAGCTCGGCTGGCTTCGTCACCATGCCCGTCAAGGGAGGCACCTGCTGGTCGGGCTACGCCTATACCTTCGGTGACACCTACGGGACCACCTTCCTGCCCGCCACGCCGACCAGCCTGATGTCGATGGGAAACATCGTGGCCGTGTCAGGCACCATGTATTCCTTTGCGGGGCTCGCGTTCAATCTGGGCCAGACCAACGCAGGCGGTACGACCAACACGCCGGTGACGCCGACGGGGAATGGCCTCGCGATCACATACACGGCGAGCGTTCCGACCGGCCTGGCGGTGCGCGTCCAGATCACCGACGGCACGAACACCTGGTGCACGACCGTTACCGGCAGCCCGGCAACCATCCCGTACAGCTCCTTCGCCGAGGCCTGCTACAACACCCCGGCAGGAACCGCCTACGGGAAGCAGGCCATCAACGCGATCCAGCTCCAGGTCGCAGGTGGGACGGCCATGGGCGCCTACACCCTCGCGATCGCGAGCATCACCGAGAACTGACCGCCTTCGCACCAGATGCGAGAGCGGTCCTAAACGATCCTA
>DASYEX010000237.1:0-2996 GCA_036498765.1 Polyangia bacterium | reverse complement strand
GGCCCCCGAGCAGGCCCGCGGGTTGGAGGTCGACGGACGCGCGGACCTCTACTCGCTGGCGCTGGTCCTCTACTACTGCTGCACGGGCACGCCGCTTTACACCGCGGAGGGCGTCTACGAGCGGCTCATGCAGGCGGCGGTGGGGCCCGGCGCGCCGGAGCGGGCCGTCATCCAGCGGCTGCCCAAGCCGTTTTCGACGGTGATCCAGCGGGCGACCGATCCCGATCTCGGCCGTCGCTACCCGTCGGCGCGCGAGATGGCCGCCGATCTCAAGAACTGGGCGCTCCACGGGGCGACGCCGACCGCTCACCTGGTCAACGAGCTGTTCGGGGACGAGCTGAAGGAGGAGGCGCGGCGCCTGGCCACCTGTCCCGCGGTCGAATCGCAGGAGCTGGTCAGCTACTCGTCGGGCGACGGCCGCTAGAGCGTCTCGCTGCAGCGGGCGTCGCCTCCGCATCCAGGCGCGCCCCCCGAATCGGCGGATTTTTGCCGGACGGTGCCTCGCCCATCGCTCAGGCTTGCGGCGTGCGGGCCGCGCTCTTCCCCTTGAGTCTTCTCGCCGTCGCCATCGCCGCCCCGGCGGCCCGCGCCTGCGGCGTCTCGACGGCCGACGGCCTCTCGGCGTGCAGCTTGGCGGAGCACGAAGAGGAGACCCGGCCCCGCTGGCGCGCCGGCGCCGCCGGGCTCTATACCTCGACGACGATCGACTTCAGTGGCGGCCTGCACAGCGACGAGACGCGTGGCTCGCTGGTCGCCTCGCTGGCCTACCAACCGACGAAGCGCCTGACCCTTCAGCTCGCAGCCGGCAGCACGCTGGGAGGACACCTCGACACGCCGGCGGGCGTCTACCAGCTGGCGCCGGGGCCGACCGGCGCGGGGGGCGTCTCGTATCGCCTTCTCCCCGGGACCAAGCCGTTCGTCATCCTGACCGCCAATCTCTCCTTCTCGGCGGCGACGACCCAGCTCTCCGGCGGCACGGGCGCGGCGGTGAGCTACGACGCGTTCGATTTGCGCGGCGGCGCACTGGTGGGGACGACGCTCTGGGGCGTGCTCAGCCCGTACGCGGTCCTGCGCGCGTTCGGCGGGCCAATCTACTGGAGCTATCAGGGGCAGAGCGTGACCGGCACCGACGCGCACCACTACCAGGTCGGCGCCGGCCTCACGCTGGTCCTGGCGCGGGCGGTCGATCTCTTCGTCGAGGGGGTCCCGCTCGGTGAGCGTTCGCTCGCGGCGGGCGCGGCGGTCGCGTTCTGAATCGGCGGCCGCCCGGGTCACGCCGAGCCGTGGGCGCCCAGCCGCCGTTCGAGGTGTCGCGCCAGCCGTGTGAACGGGTAACCGAGCGCGAAGTAGAGCGCCGCGCAGAGCAGGCCGGGAACGATCCAGCCGCGGGTGTCGACGGCGGTGATGGTCATCCGCTTGGTGAGCTCGACGACGGTCAGGACGGAGACCAGCGAGCTGTCCTTGAGCAGTGAGATGAAGTCGTTGGTCACGCCGGGGACGGCCAGGCGGAGCGCCTGCGGCAGGATCACCTCGCGGAACGCCTCGCGCCTGGTCGCGCCGACGGCCAGCGCCGCCTCCCACTGGGCGCGGGGGACGGAGCCGATCGCGGCCCGATAGATCTCCGATTCGTAGGCGGCGTAGTTGAGGCCCAGCCCCACGATCGCCGCGGTGAAGGGGCCGAGGGGCAGCACCCCGGCCAGGCCGTAGTAGAGGAGGTAGAGCTGCAAGAGCACCGGCGTTCCGCGCACCACCTCGACGTAGATCGTCGCCGCGCCGCGAAGGCGCGAGCTCTCGAGACGCGCGAGCGCCAGCGCGAGACCGAGCGGCGCCGCCAGCGCCATCGCCGCCAGCGAGACCAGCAAGGTGCAGAGCGCGCCCTGCAGGAAAAGCCAGAGCTCGGCGCCGGTGAGCGGGCGGCGCGCGACGGGGGAGGGGGCGGCCGGGGCCGGGGCGGGCGGCGGCCCGCCCAGCGCGGCCAGCTGTTGCTGGCGATCGTCGTCAATCTGCCAGCGGCCGAGCGTCCGTCGCCAGGCGCCCGAGGCGATCAGGGCGCCGAGGGCGCGATCGAGCGCCGCGCGAAGCTCGTCGTCAGCGGGCCGCACGGCGATCGCGTACCGCCCCTCGGCGACGTCGCCGACCGCGGCCAGCGTCGGGTGGCGCGGTAGATAACGTTCGACGATCAGGTCGTCGAGCAGCACGGCGTCCGTGCGCCCGTGCTCGAGATCGGTGAGCTGCTCATCGACCCCTTCGTAGGGGACGGCGACCGCGCCCGCCTCGCGCAAGAGATCCCAGGCCAGCGTGTTGGCGAGCGTGCCCACGCGCAGCCCGCGCAGGGACGGCAGATCGTGCACCCGCGCGTCGCCGCGCCGGGCGCAGAGCCTCTCGGCGAAGATGTAATAGGGGCGGGTGAAGCGGACGCGCGCAGCGTGGGCCGGGGTCACCTCGACGCCGTTGAGGGCGACGTCGAACGTCCCGCGCTCGAGCGACGGGATCAGCGTGGACCAATCGCTTTGCACCATGCGCGCGCGGACGCCGAGCGAGGCGGCCAGCGCGTCGGCCAGGTCGACCTCGAATCCCACCAGCGCGCCGCCCCGCGACGGGTCCTCATAGACGTACGGCTCTCCCCCTTGCTCGTCGGCGCCCCACAGGAGCTCGCCGCGCGCCGTGATCCGCGCCAGCGGGCCGTCGCCTGGACGGGTGGCCGGCGCGCAGGCGCCCGTCCCCAGCGCCGCGATGGCGGCCACGGCGAGGACCAGGGCCCGCGCGCGCCGCGCTTTCGGATTTCGTAACGGGTCGACCGGCCGACGTTACGGGAAATTCTGAGGCGGGGCCACAACTCCCCGGCCGAAGCCGGATTTCCGAGGAACCGCAGCTTGGCACGAGCGTTGTAAGCAGAGGGGAGCGACGATGCGAGAATCCTTCGATATCCGGGTAGGTGACCTGCCGATCCGCGCCGTTCCGATCATCCCGGCTCACCTGCCCATGGGCGGGGCCCG
>DASYEX010000236.1:0-10684 GCA_036498765.1 Polyangia bacterium | reverse complement strand
TGCAGGGGCTGCGCTTCGACATCCTCCCCGAGGGGCCCCAGCTGGACGGGCTGGTGGGCGCGGCGGCGCTGGGACGCGCGCGGCTCGAGCTCGACTACGTGTCGGAGAGCCCCCGCGCGGTCTTCTCCTGCGAGGCGGACGCGCCGCGGGCCGGCTGCTGGGCGGCCGCCCGCTGCCCGCAGCTCCCCGACCACGACAGCCCCCCCCACTACTGCTTCGACCTGCCGGCGCACGGGCTGCCGGCCGCGTGCGCGCCCGTCCCCAAGCCCGACGCCGGCGCAGACGGGGCCCCCGACGCTTCCGACGGTGGAATCCCCATCCCGTAGAACCGTGTCCGAGATCCCTCGGGGTTTCGGGCTCCAGCCGATCCTTCGACTGCCGGCTGCCGACTGAGGTAAGATGTCCCCGAGGATGCGCCTCCTACCCGCCCTCGCGCTGGGCCTGACCGTCCTCGCGGCCGCACCTTCGGTCCACGCCCGCGTGCGGGTCACCATTTCCGAGTTTCAGCTGGAGGGGGGCGCCCCGGCGCTCACCAACCAGCTTCAGGACGGCTTCGTGCTGGGGCTGGTCCGCGCCGGCATCCAGGTGCTCGACCCGGGCGACACCGCCCACAAGCTCGAGGGGCACCCCGAGCTCGCCCACTGTGACGCTTCACCTTGCCTCAAGTCGGTCGGACAGATCCTCGACGTCGGCTACATCGTGCGCGTGAAGGTGGAGGTCACCGGGAACAGCTACAAGAGCGTGGCGCGGCTGTTCTCGACCGAGGGGGCCGCGCCGGCGGCCCTCCCGATCGCCACCGAGTCGAAGAGCTGCGACGTCTGCACCGTCGGTGAGGCGCGCGCCACCATGCTCCGCCTGGCGGATGCCGTGCGCTCGCACATCGACGAGCCGATCCCCGTCTCGGCGCCGCCGACCCCGCCGCCGCCACCGGCGGCGCCCCACCTGACCGGCCCGGCGCTGGTGGCCATGGTCGGCGCGCTGGCGGTCGCCGCCGGCGCCGCGGTGCTGGCCTCTCAGGGGAGCTGCACGGCCGCCGCCTGCTCGGAGAACCGCTCGCGCAACATCGGCGGCGGCGTCCTCCTGGGCGCGGGCGTGGCGCTGACGGTGACGGGCGCCTACGTGACGATCGTGCGGGCGCGCGGCGGCGATCCGGTGATGGGCGCCGCCGTCGGCTGGCGCTGGTGAACCCGGGACGAAAGGAGTCGGCGATGACGAAGACCGGAATGACGGCGATCGCGGTGCTTTCCCTGGTGGTTTCGATCAGCGGAGCGACGAGCTGTGGCGGCGTCTCGGGGAGCGACGTCGTCAACGCGCGCAACCAGGCGACCACCGCCAGCTGTAACTACTTCATGATGTGCAATGAGATCGGTGCCGGCATGTCGGCCACCGGCGGCTACGACACCTACCAGGACTGCACGACGAAGGTGGTGTCTAGCTGGACCAGCGCCTGGCCGACCACGACCTGTCAGGGACACATCGATGAGACCGCGCTCGGCAAGTGTATCGATGCCATCAACTCGAACGGCGCAGGCGACTGCAACGGGGTCGCGGTCCTGCTCACGCTGACCAAGTGTGGGTCGGGGACCGTCTGCGACGCCAACGTCACCGACGCCGCCGCCGGAAACTAACCGACGTCGATTGGCGCGCCGAGAGCCGCCAGCGTCTCGGCGAAGGTTGGGAACGAGGTCCCGATGTCGGCCGTCGGAACGGTGGTCTCGTCGCCGCCGATGAGGCCCAGGATCGCGCCCGCCATGGCGATCCGGTGATCGTGCTCGGGGACGACGTCGCCGCCCGCCGGCGTCCGCCCGCCCAGCCCCTCGACCACGAAGCCGTCCGGACGTTCGGCGACGCGGGCCCCGGCGCGTCCCAGCTCGCGCGCCAGCGCGGCGATGCGGTCCGATTCCTTGATCCGCAGCTCGGCGAGATCGGCGAAGGTCGTCTCTCCTTCCGCCGCGGCCGCCGCCACGGCCAGCGCCGGGATCTCGTCGATGGCCCGCAGCGCGAGCTCGCCCGCGACGTGGGTCCCGCCCAGCTTGCTTCCGCGCGCGCGGATCCGCCCGACCGGCTCGCCCATCGCTTCGCCCGCGGGCTCGATCGTCAGGTCGCCTCCCATCGCGCGCAGCACGTCGAGCGCGCCGGCGCGGGTCGGGTTGAGGCCGACGTTCTCGACGACCACGTCGCTGCCGGGGACGACCAGCGCGGCGACGAGGAGGAAGGTCGCCGACGACAGGTCGCCCGGGACGGTGAGCGCCGCGGCCTTGAGGCGGCCGTTCCACCCGGTCGGATCGACGATGACGGCGCCGCCGGCGTCGACGGAGATCGGTGCGCCCAGGAAGCGGAGCATCCGCTCGGTGTGATCGCGCGAGCGGGCCGGCTCGATGAGCTCCGATCGTCCGCGCGCCTGCAGCGCCGCCAACACCAGCGCGCTCTTGAGCTGGGCGCTGGCGACCTTCAGCTGGTGTTTGATGCCGGTGAGCGCGCCGCCGCGGACGCGCAGTGGCGGGTAGAGGTCGCCCGGCCGCGCCGCATCGCTGCGGCCGTCGATGGCCGCGCCCATCTGGCGCAGCGGCGCCGCCACCCTCCCCATCGGCCGCCCGGTCAGCGAGGCGTCGCCGCGCATCTCGGTCTCGAACGGGCGCCCGGCCAGGAGCCCGAGGAGGAGGCGGATCGTCGTCCCCGAGTTTCCGCAATCGAGCGCTTCGGCCGCCGCGCGGAGGCCCTCGAAACCGACGCCCGTGATGCGCGCGTGGCCGGCCTCGAGCTGCAGGTCGACCCCCAGCGCGCGCAGCGCCGCCGCCGTCGACAGGTTGTCGCCCCCCTGGCCCAGCCCCGCTGCCTCGACGACGCCGTCGCAGAGCGCGCCGAACAGCAGCGCGCGGTGGGAGATCGACTTGTCGCCGGGGACCCGGCAGGTGCCGCGCAGCGCGGGCGATCGGCGGACGCGAAGCAAGGAGGCCATCGCCGGATTGACTACCACGGGATCACGGCGGCGCCGCCGGGTGTGCGGCGGCGACCATCTCCAGGACGGCCAGGAGCTTCTCGGCCAGCCCCTCGCGCCGGTCGGCGGGGATGCGGAGGTGCCCGCGCACCCGCGTTCCGTCGACGCCCAGCACGATGGCCTCGAGCACGGAGCGGAAGCCGAGCATCCGGACCATCGGGTTGCCCGCGTAGTTGCGGACCGCCACCGTTCCAGCCGCGGCGGCCGCCGCCGCGTCGGGGACGGTCTCCATCACGCCGACCATGTCCAGGTTGAGATCGTCGCCGAGGTCGAGCCGCATGGCGACGACGGCCAACCCCGGCGGAAGGTCGACGAAGCCGGCCGCGCGCGCGCGCATCCCGTCGGTGACGTTGAGCGCGATGAAGGCCGCCGGTCCCGGGTGGTCCGCGTCCAGCGAGCGCCGCACGGCGCCGAGCGGCGTGGTCCGCGCGTCGGGGACCACGCCCCAGGCCGCGTCGATGGCGCCGCGCACGGCGCCCGGCTCGCCCATGACCAGCGTCCGCGGCGTCACCAGCGCGACCGCCCGGGCCTGCCCCTGGGCCTGTCCTTCCCAGAGAGGGCTGTCGCGCCAACGCGTCTCGGCCGCGCCCGGCGTCGCGGCGGCGAAGGTGGCGCCGACCCGCGCAGGATCGAACGTGCCGCGCACGATGGTCATCGAGCGGGGCGTCCCGCCGGCCTCCGACATGACGACCAAGAGGCGGTCGCCCTCGGCGAAGATGTCGTAGCCGAAGAGCTTGCGCGCCTCCTCCCGCTGGCCCGACAGCCCGCTTTCGGTCAGCGCGTGCGACCAGGGAGAGGTCCTCAGGGCCGCGAGATCGACCTCGGCGAGCACGTCGGAGCTGGCCGGCGCCAGGTTCCAGAGATCGCTGTCGTCGGCGGCGGCACGCGGGCCCGAGGGCGCACCGGGGCTCGCGGCCGGCTGCTGCTGAAACAGGTCGGCGCAGCCGAGCGCGGCTGCCGCGACCAGAAGGGCGACCCAGCGGCGCGACGGTCGACGTTCCGGCACGGCGCTAGCCCGGCACGAGCCGATCGCGGCCGCTCTTCCCGGCCTCGAGCAGCTGCTCGATCTTCTTGCCGTCGCTGGCCGTGATGGCGGCGCGCAGCGCCTCGATCTGCTTGCCCAGCGCCTCGATCAGCGGGAGCACCTCGGCGCGGTTGTCGAGGAAGATGTCCCGCCACATGGCCGGGCTGGACGCGGCCACCCGCGTGGTGTCGCGCAGGCTCTGCGTCGGCAGCCGCCGCAGCCCCTCGATGACGTCGCCGGCGATGGCGCCCAGCGTGCCGGCCAGCGCGTAGGCCGCCACGTGCGGGAGGTGGCTGCCGGCGCCGAGCACGCGATCGTGCAGCTCGGCGTCCATCCGCACCGGCTCTGCCCCCATCGCGGTCCAGAGGCGCTCGATGATGACGACCGACGCCTCGCGGCTGTGCGCGGTCGGGCAGAGCACGCAGCGCTTCCCCTCGAACAGGAGCGGGCTGGCGGCGTCGGGGCCGACCCGCTCGGTGCCGGCGATGGGGTGGCAGGCGATGAAGGCGCCCGGCGGGAGCTTGGGCTCGACGGCGGCGATGGCCGTGGCCTTGACCGAGCCGACGTCGATGACGATCGCGCCTGGCTCGAGCGCGGGGGCGATCTCGGCCGCCAGCTCACCGAGGCTGCGCACCGGGGCGGCCAGCACGACCAGCGCCGCGCCGCGCGCCGCCTCGGCCGCTGAGGGGGCGGCGCGATCGATGATCCCCAGCGCCTGCGCCCGTTCCAGCTTCTCGCGGGTCCGGCTCCAGGCCACGACCTCGCTGACGGCGCCCGCGGCGCGCGCGGCCAACGCGACCGAGCCGCCGATCTGTCCGGCGCCCATCACCGCCAACCGGCCGAGCGCGGGGCCGGACCAGCGCCGCTGCGTGCTCATGCAGGAACCGCGTGCTTCCGGGGGGCCACCGCCGCCGGAACTTACCGGTTGTCGCGCGTAACCGCAACGCCGAAGACCCGTATACTTGCCGAGACTCCGAATGAACGCCGGCGCCCATCCCAGTCTGCTCTTCGCGCTCGGCTACGGCGTGCTCACGGCGCTCACGCCGTGCGTCTACCCGATGATCCCCATTACCGTGAGCATCTTCGGGGCCAAGGCCGGCGTGCCGCGCAGCCGGGCGCTGGCGCTGGCGACGGCCTATGTCGCCGGCATCGCGGTCATGTTCGGCGGTCTGGGGACGGCGTTCGGACTTCTGGGACGGGCATTCGGGACCTTCCTCGGGAACCCCTGGGTGATCGTCCCGCTGGCGCTCTTCTTCTTCGCCATGGGCCTCTCGATGTTCGGCGCGTTCGAGGTCGCGCTCCCCTCCGGGCTGCAAGGGCGGCTGTCCCGGGTGGGCGGACGCGGTCTCCTCGGCGCGTTCGGGATGGGTCTGGTGGCCGGGATCATCGCCGCGCCCTGCACGGGGCCGCCGCTGGCGTCGCTGCTGGCCTACGTGGCGACCACGCGCAACGGGACCTGGGGATTCGTGCTGCTGGCGACCTACGGGGCCGGCGTCGGCCTGCCGTTCTGGCTGCTGGCGGGGTTCTCGATGTCGCTGCCGCGCCCGGGGCGCTGGATGGAGTGGGTCAAGAGCGTGTTCGGCATCGCCCTCTTCGCCGCCGCGCTCTACTACGTCAAGAACGTCGTTCCGGCGCTGGCCCGCTTCGGGTCGGGCACGCCGCGCTTCGCGCTGGAGATGGCGGCGCTCGTGGTGGTCGGCCTCGGGCTCGGCGCCGTGCAGGCCAGCTTCCACGGGGGCGCGGCCGAGCGCGTCCGCAAGGCGCTCGCGGTCGGTCTGGTGACGGTCGGGGCCTTCGGCGCCACCAACTATCTGCTCGCGCCCAAGGGAGATATCAAGCTGGCCTGGCTCTCCGACGAGCCGAGCGCGGTCGCGGCAGCGCGCGCCTCGGGCCGCCCGTTGCTGGTCGACTTCGCCGCGACCTGGTGCCTGCCCTGCCGCGAGTTCGAGGTGAAGGTCTTCTCGCGCCCCGAAGTGGCGACGGCGATGCAACGGTTTACCCTTCTGCGCGTCGACGTCACCCACGAGGACGACGACCCGGCGCTGGGCGCGATCAAGCAGAAGTACGGCGCCGTCACCCTCCCCGCCATCCGCGTCGTCTCGCCCAGCGGCGCCATCGTCGGCAAGACCGACACGCTGGTGCCGCCGGAAGAGTTCCTGGCCCTGCTCGGGCGCGCGGCGCCCTAATACCCGAGGTGAAACGTCAGCGTCCCGAGACCGATGACGTGGTACCCCGACGAGTGGCCCTCCGATGAGTTCACCACGTCGCCGCCGAAGAAGTAGTGCCAGCCGAACGTGGCCTGGCCACCCACGGCGATGAAGGGATTGAGGAAGTACTCGTAGCCGACGCTGCCGTTGGCGACGATGCCCTTGGCCGACACCTGGCTGTCGTTGAGCGGCGGGCTGACCGGTCCCGGTGTGCCGAACCCGAATCCGCCCGCGACCTCAGGCTTGAGGACGCTCTGGCTCTGCCCATCGGGCAGCTTGGCGTCGCCGAGCGGGATGTCGACCTCTGTTCCCAAGAGGAACTGGATCAGCGTCCCCGAGGCGCCGGAGCTGTTGAAGACCTGCAGAAAGTTCGCGGACAGATCGAAGATGAGCAGCTTCATCCCCAGGTCGAACCCGACGCCCGGGCCCCGCGTCGTATCGAAGAAGTCGGGCGTCTTGGGCGTGGTCCCCCACCCGCCGATGCCGCCCGCCGTGGCCCCGGCGTAAAGATCGATGAGCCGGGCCTCGGCCGGGCGGGCAGCGCAGAGCGTGGCCGCCAGCGCCGCGCCGACCAGCAGCGCCTGTATGCTCCGCGACCTGGCGAGCGTCATGTGGGCTGCCCCAGGAGCGCTTCGATGCGCTCGCGATCGAAGCCCAGCAAGAGCCGCCCGCGCACGTCGATGATCGGGATCCGATCAGTCGGGATCCCCATCTTCGCCGCCTTGTCCTCGAGCTCCCGCGCGGCCGCGGGATCGTGCTCGATGTCCTTGTCGGCGAACGGGATCTTGTGGGACGCCATGTACTCGCGCGCCGCGCGGCAGGCGCCGCACCAGGAGGTTCCGTAGATCGTCACGACCGGCGTGGTGCCGGGCGCCGCGGTCCCGCCGGGCGGCGTGGTGGGCGGGCTGCCGGGCGCGGGCATCGGCGCCGGCGCCATCTGCTGCGCCGCGAACGGCGACGACTGTCCGCCGGGCAGCGCCGCCAGCGCCGCCGTCTCGAACGCCTCGCGCGACATCGGCTTGGCCGACGACTTCCCCTTGGCCAGCAGCTCAGCGACGCTGGTGACGTAGACGCGATCGCCGGCGCCTTTCATCTGCTCGGTCGGCTCGATGACCCGCACGAGGCCGCGGGCCGCCTCGGGGATCGTCTCCGGCTTGTCGGTGGTCGAGAACGTCCCCGCCGGCTCGGCGTAGGTGAACAGCCAGCGGCCTCCTTTGAGGACCTCGACGGTGGCGGGCGCGCCCGCCGCGGCCGGCGCGCTCTCGGGGGCCGCGCGGTGGCAAGCCGGAAGGGCGAGGAGCGCGAGGGCCAATCCCGCGCGCACGAGACGACGGCGCATCCTCACAGTCTAGCAGGACCCGCGCGGTTAATTGACCGGGACCAGCTCTTCGCCGTCGCGGCCGCAGAACGTGGCGTCGCTCTCGTAGCGGCGCGAACAATTCGGGCAGATCTTCCCCAGCACGCCCGCGAACGCGGCGGCGGTCGCGGGATCGCCGCCACCGAGCGCCAGCGGCAAGGGGACCAGCTCCTCACCGTCGAACGCGCAGAACTTCTTCCCCCCCTCGTAGGAACGCTTGCAAGTGGGACAGGTCACACCGGCGGCCGTCGCGCGCGCCGCCGGATCGCTGGCCAGGACCAGATCGCGCGCGTCGTGCGGGCAGAACCGGAGACCGGGAGCGTAGTCCCGATGGCAGGCCGGGCAGACCATCGCCTGGGGACGGGGTGAAAGCTCGGCCTGCGCGCGCGGCGGGACGGCAGGGATCGCCTCCGCGGCGCGCGCGGGGCGGCGAGCCCGGAGGTAGGGGCGTAGGGCGTAGCCGATGAGGGCCAGCGCCAGCGCCGCGACCGCGACGAACAGGGCAATCTCGACGAGCTGCATCGCGGAGGGATTCGACCCTAGCAAAAGGGGGAGGCGCCGAAAAGGCCCTCGGTCCCGTCGGGAGAGCTCACCTCTTTTTCTTGTGCTTCTCGTTCATCGGGCCCGCTTTCCCCATGGAGAGCTTGAGGACGGCCTGGTCGACCGCCTGCTTGATGGCGTCCTTGATGACGTCTTTGGTCGTGCTGGCGGTGTCAGCCGCCAGCCGCCGCTCGGAGACTTCGCCTTCGCTGCCCGACTGCCCGTCGCCGCTGAAGGCCAGCTTGGCGTCGGGGATGGTGGTCCCGAACACCGTCAGCTCGACCTGGACCACGAGCTGCTTGTTCCGGGCCCCTGGCTTGGGATCCTTCACCTCTTGCTTGAGCTTTTCGATGCGGGCGGTGACGTCGAAGCCGCGCAGGTTGCGCTTCTTGAGCGCGGCGACCAGCGCCGTCCGGTCGGTCCCCGGGGTCGCCGCGCTGGAGGGTCCGATGTCCGAGGCCCACTCGGGCCGGCTGGCGAGCTCTTTTTGCAGCGCCTCGCCCGTGTAGGCCTTGAGGTCGGCGTCGATCTCCGGGCCGGCCTTGACCGGCTGCATCTGGAAGTAGTACTTCGGGGCCGCCGCGCGGGCCTGAAACACCGGTGCTGCCGTCAAGGCCGCAGCCGCCGCGGTGAGTACCAGCGTCGATCGCGTCATGTCGTCTCCTCGTCGAGCTTGCCCTATACTGCGCCCGAATGTCGTCATCGCCCAAGGACAAATCCACAGCGCTCGCCGGCCGCGACCACGTCACCCTCGTCGTGGTCCTGGGGCTGGTGGGCTTGACGGTCGGCGGAATCCTGGCAATTTTCTCCGCGCCGCTGGCGGCCCTTCTCGGACGATAGTCGGGACCTCACCCCCGGGGGCGATTCTTGACCCTGGGGATCGTCGAGAATAAGGTCCCAGGGCGCCGTTCCGTCATAGAACCCATCCCGAGGCTCCATGATCAAGCTGACGCTGACAGAGAAGAACGGTGAGCCGAGGCTGCTCACCTTCGACAAGGACGAGATCACGATCGGCCGGGTGTCCGGCAACGACATCGTGCTCGCCAAAGGGAATGTTTCGAAGCGGCACTCGCGGTTCACCGTGAAGAGCCCCGGTCAGATCGAGGTGGCCGACCTCAAGAGCACGAACGGCACCTACGTCAACGGCCGCAAGATCGGTGGACCGATGTTGTTGTCGGCGTCAGACCGCGTCTACGTCGGCGACTTCCTCATCAGCATCGACCTCGGCGGCGGTGCTGCGGCCACGTTCGATGACATCCCGGGTGACGGCCCCCCGGCGGGGAGCGGAGCGCGCCGGCTGCCGATCCCGCCGCCCCCTCCGCCACCGCGGTCGGGCGGCACGGGCTCGAGCGCCGCCCGCATGCCCACCGAAGACGACGAGGGCGAGGACGTCGGGTTTGGCGGCGGCAGCGAAGAAGACGAAGATCTCGGCCTGGCGGCGCGGCCGCCGCGGTCCGGTCGCTTCCCGATTCCGCCCCCGCCTCCTCCGCCGCCCAGGCGCCCCCCTACCCCGCTCGCCACCGCTTCTCTTGGGGAGAGCCGCGACGGCTTCGACGGCGGTGGCGCGCCCGCTGCGGCGGCCGACGAGGTCGCCGACGACACCGGCAGCGTGGGCCTTTTCGCGAGCTCTCGCGGCGCGGACGACGAGAGCGGCCGGCGGGTGCCCGCCGCGGCGGCCAGGCCGGGCGCGGCGGTCCCGGCCGCGGCCCCCGCCTTCGGTTCGGCCAGCGTGGCCCCGCCGATGACCACCGACGTGGGGAGCAACGCCGCCGGCTTCGAAGCGCTGCTCGCTGACGCGGCGGTCACGCAGATTTTGATCACCGCGCCCGATGCCGCGCTCGTCGATCGCGGTTCGGGCCTCGCGCTTCACGGCAGCAGCCTCGGTGATCCGAACGCCGTCGCCGACGCGCTCTGGCGGCTGGCCAACACCGCGTTCCCGCCGCCCGCCCCCGACAACCCGGTGGTCGACGTCCGGCTGGCCGACGGGACACGCGTCTCGGCGGCCTTTCCGCCCGCGTCGCCGACCGGCGTCGTGGCCGCCATCCGGCGCCCCGTGCTGCTCGAGCGGGCGCTGACCGATCTGCTCCCCGGCGGCAGTCGAGATGCGCTGACCTTGCTCGAGAGCGCGGTCGGCGCCCGCCGCAACCTGCTCCTCACCGGTGACGTGGCCGCGCTGCCGTCCGCGCTGGGCGGGTTCGCCGCGGCCATCCCGGCGGACAGACGGGTGGTGGCCATCGGCGCCGCGCAGCCCCGGGCGCGCGGCGGCTGGACCGACCTCGCGCCCGCGGCCGACATGGCGGGCCTGCTTCGCGTGGCCGCCACACTGCGCGCCGATCACCTGGTGCTCGGCGAGGTCGCCGGCCCCGAGCTGGGCGAGCTCCTGCTGGTTGCCGCGCGCGGCGGCGAGGGGATCATCGTCGCGCTGCCGGGCCGTTCGCCCGGTGAGACGCTCTCCAGCCTCACGGCGCTGGCGGCCGCCAGCCTCGGCGCGACCCCAGCGGCGGCGGCCGCGCTGGTGGCGGGCGCGTTCGACCTCGTCGTGCAGCTGGTGGCCGTCA
>DASYEX010000235.1:0-17975 GCA_036498765.1 Polyangia bacterium | reverse complement strand
CGCGCGCAAGCTCCCGCCCGGGGTCGACGGAAAGCAGCAGTCACAGCTTGGGCAGGGGTTCGACGATCCCTACGAGCTGAAGGTCGACCTCGCGCCGCCGTAGCTCGCCCGGACCACCTCGGTGCGCGCGAGGTGATCGTGAAATCCAAGTCGCCGCGGCCCGAGGATCCAGAGGAACCCGAGGTAGAACGGGAGCGCCGAGACGAGGTACCCCACCACGCGCAGGAGCGCCTGGCCGACGCCGACCCGACCGCCGCCCAGCGCGACCACCCGGAGCCCCAGCAGCCATTTGCCCGGGGTGCGCCCCCACAGCCGCCAAAAGACGACGTCGTAGAGCGCGACGATCACCGGCGACGCGAACAGCACGATGGTCGTCAGGCTGACCGGCAGCGCGAACCGGCGCAGCACACGAAAGTTCACGTCCAGCAGCCAGATCGTCCCGCGGATCCCCAGGGAGAGGATCGCGGCGTCGACGACGAAGGCGCCCAGGCGGGTGACGAACCCCGCCCGCGCGCCCGCGGCGACGACGGTGGTCGTCATCGCGAGCGGCGGGCCCGGCCGCGGCCCAGCAGGCGGCCGACGGCGCCCTCCGCGAGATCGTCGACGTGAGCCGAGCGGTCGCGGAGCTCGGCCACGGCGTTCACCGCGATCCCCGCGCTCTGCTCATGGATGACGCGCTTGAGGTCGGGGCTCTCGGAGATGCGCGCCAGCATCGTCTCGCGAATGGTGGTGAGCGCGGCGCGCGCGACGGCGCGGCTCTCGGCCCGCTCGCGTCGGCCCGCAGCAGCCCAGCGGGCGATCCGCCTCCCTCCCCGGTCGCGCCACTCGCGCAGCTCCGCCGCGCGCCGCGGGACGCCGGGCAGCCAGCCGACCACGTTCGCCGCGCGCACGACCGGCTCGGCGAGGCGGCGGGCGGACCCGGCGAGCTTGGTCCAGCGGTTGAAGAGCTCGGGGCCGACCCGCCTGCCGAGGTCGCCGACGTCCAGCAGGACACCGAGCGCCGCGTCCGTGAGGCGGGGCGCGCTCTCTGGCTCGCGCGTCTCGACCGGGGCGGGACCACCTGCGGGCACTTCGGGCGCCGCCAGGACGGCGTTCATGCGCTCGCGGGCGAGCGTCACCAACCCCAGCCAGAGCCGAAGCAAGGCTTGCCCCGGGCCCGCTCTCCTCTCTGTCTCCGGCTGCGTCGGACCGTCGGTGAGATCTTGGTCGAGATCTTGGTCGAGATCTTGGTCGAGATCTCGTCCCAGGTCATTCGCCGGACGCCCACTCCAAGCTCCGCCGCCCATCCCCTTCAAATGTGAGGTTAGCCGGCCGGGGAGCAATCGATGGGAGCGTGCGCCGTCTCCCGATTCCAATGGAAGAGGCGCCGTGCGGTCAGGGCCCGAGGACCGCCCGTCTCACCGGAGCTCGAAACGAGCCGCCGGATTTCGGTCGCGCGCGCTACTCGGACCAGGTGGCGATGGCGCGCGGCGCGAGGACGGCCGGCCCGACGACCACGCGCCGCGCGCCCGCCCAGAACACCCGGTCGCTGGTCGAGACGGCGGGCAGCGTCCACGGGAGGGGATCGGGCGCGCCGTCGAGATCGGGGACGACGACCAGGCGGGCCTCGCCGCGGCTGCGCTCGATCCAGGCGAGCGCGCTGCCGTCGCTGCGCCAGGTCGGCGGCGCGATCACGAAGACGTCGCCGTCGGCCGAGCGGACGCGGCGGCCGTCGATCAGCACGGCGCCGCGCGCGACCTCGACGACGTGGCGCCCGCACGGCGAGGCGACGGGCGGCAGCGATTGCGGCTGCCGTACGACCTGCCGGCGCCCCTGGCGCTGCGGCGGGCCGCCGCCGGCGGCGCGGGCCGCGGTCTTCGACTGCGCCCGCGCCTTCGAGGGGGTGAGGAGGGCGGCGGCGACCGCGAGCCAGAGCGTACCTTTGTATCGCCTCATCATTTGATGAGGCCCGAGCCGCGCGCACGCGGCAAGTTTTCCACTTGGTGTGGGGAACGCGCCTACGTACGGAGAGACTACGTACGGAGAGACTACGTACGGAGAGGCTACGTACGGAGCGAGACAGCTTCGGGCAGCTCGGGGCGACGTTGATCGCCCGCAACCGCCGGCAGCGGCGGGACGACGAGCTCGGGCGCCGGGTGCGACGCGCGCGCGAGCTGCCTCGCGCGCCAGATGGTGTACAGCACCGGCAGGACCTCCAGCGTGAGGAACGCGCTCGAGAGCAGTCCGCCCAACATGGGGGCGGCGATCCGCTTCATGATGTCGGCGCCAGCGCCGTCGGCCCACAAAAGCGGCAAGAGGCTCGCCGCCATGGTGGTGATGGTCATGACCTTCGGCCGCAACCGCTGCACGGTCCCTTCCGCGTGCGCCTCGACGATGTCTTCACGCGTGCGGATCAGTCCTTCGCGGGCGCGCCGCCGATAGGCCTCGTCGATGTAGACGACCATCACCACGCCGGTCTGCATCGCCAGCCCGATCACCGAGAGCAGGCCGACCCAGACGGGCGCCGAGAGCGGATAGCCGAGGAGGTAGAGCGTCCAGAAGCTGCCCACCAGCGCGAACGGCACCGAGGCCAGCACGATCAGCGCCTCGGTGAGGCTGCGAAACTGTAGGTAGAGCAGCCCCAACATCGAGAGCGCGACCAGCGGCACGATCCAGTAGAGGCGCCGCTTCCCCTGCTGCAGGAGGTCCGTCTGCCCGGCCCACTCGAGGTGCTCGCCCGGCTCGAGGTGAATCTCGCCGGCACCGATCGCGGCGTCGATCGCGCGCCGGCCGCGCTCGACGTAGGTCTGAGGATCGGTGCCCGGTGACGGATCGACGAAGACGTAGGCGCACAGCTCGCCATTCTCGGTGCGAAGCGTGGCCGGCCGACGAACGTAGGTCGGCCGTCCGAGCAGCGCGAGCGGCACCGGCTGCCCGGCGGCGCCGTCCTGGCCGCGGGCGCGGACGGTGACGGCGCGCAGCTGATCGGTCAGCCCGCGCGGGCGGACGTCGGGCGGTTCGGGCAGGAGCCGCACCCGCAGGCGGCGCCCGTCCAGCATCGTCTCGCCGACCTGTCCGCCGGTGGTGAGCAGGTGGACGGTCGACGCGACGACGGTCGGATCGACCCCCAAGCGCCTCATCTCGGACGCGTCGGGCGTCAGGTCGGCCCAGGTCTCGCCGCCCAGCGACTCGAAGATCGCGGTGCGCGTCTCGGGGAGCGCCGCCACGCGCGCCCGCACCGCGGAGCCGATGGCGTCGAGCCGCGTCGGGTCGGGCGAGACGACGCGGACGCCGACGGGAGTGCGCACGCCGGTGGCCATCATGTCCATCCGGGCGCGCGCCGGCGCGGTCCAGGCGCCGGTCCAACCCGGCAAACGGACCGCCTCGTCGAGGGCGGCGACCAGCTCGGCCGTCGTGCGGGGTGTCGCCTCGGGCCAGATCCGGCCCAGGACCCACTTGAGCGGGCGCGGCGCCCAGGCCGAATACCAGCGGTGCCGCGGCAGGCGCGGCCACTCGGCGCGCGGCCGCAGGTGGACGACGGTCTCGGCCATCGCGAAGGGGGCCGGGTCGGTGCCGGTGTCGGCGCGGCCCACCTTGCCGAAGACCGTCTCGACCTCGCCGAACTGCCGCATGGCATGGTCCTGCCAGTAGAGCTGAAACGCCGCCTGCTCGGGGGCCACGCCGGGGAGCGTGGTCGGCATGTAGAGCAGATCGCCTTCGTCGAGGCGGGGCAGAAACTCGCCGCCCAGGCGCGAGACGATCGGGACCGCCGAGATGAGGGCCAGGGCGGCCGTCGCCAGCGTGAGCGCCGGCCGCCGCAGCGCGAAGTGCACGAAGGGGCGGTAGAGCCTGACCATGGTACGGGTCAGCGGGTTGGCGAACTCCGGGACGACGCGCCCGCGCAGCAGGCGGTCGCGCAGGGCCGGCGCCAGCGTCAGCGTCACGACCGCCGCCGCGATCACGACCAGCGTCTTGGTGATCGCCAGCGGTCGGAGCAGCCGTCCCGTCTCACCCGAGAACGCCAGCACCGGCAGGAAGGAGAGGGCGGTGATGAGCAACGAGGTGAGGATGGCGGGCGCGTAGGCCTGCGCGGCGGCGGTCAGCTTGGCCCGCCGATCGGGCGCGGGCGCGTCGGGCCCGATCGTCTCCAGCCGCCGGTGCGAGGCCTCGAGCGCCACGATGTCCGCGTCGACCGCCATTCCCAGCGCGATCCCGATCCCCCCCAGGCTCATGATGGTGGCCGGCACGCCCAGGATCCACATCGCGCCGAAGGTCAGCAGCAGGACGACCGGCAGCGTGGCCAACGGGACCAGCGAGGCGCGGAGCGAGAGCAGAAACACCAGGAGCACCAGGACGACGACGCCGACCTCCTCGGCGAGGGCGCGCAGCAGGGTCGTGCGCACGCGGGTCGCGAGCTCCGAGCGGTCGTAGGTGGTGGCGACGTGGACCTCGGCCGCCGCCCCGGAGTCGAGCCGGGCCGGGTCGGCCGCCCGGTGCGGCAGCTTGCGGCACTCGCGCGCGATCGTCTGCTTGACCGCCGCGACGAGGGCGGTCAGGTCGGCGTCACGCTTGGCGATCACGATCCCGCCGACGGCGTGAACCCCGTTGAGGTCGGCCAGCCCGGTCTGCATGTCTTCCGTCAGCCGCACCAGCGCGACGTCGCCCAGGCGCACCGGCTCGGTCGAAGCGGCGTTCTGCACGGGCAGCGCTTCGAGGTCTGCCAGCGACGCCCGCGCGAGACCGTGGTCGGCGAACACGGGGGCGAGGGTGTCGCGCACGTCGCTGAAGGCCAGCCCTCGCTCGCGCAGCTCGCGCGGCTTGACGTCGATCCGCACCTCACGCAGATCGCCGCCGACGGAGGCCACCTCGGCGACGCCCGGGACGGCGGCGATGGCGGGGCGGAGCACGTCGTCCTGAAACCGGCGCAGATCGAGCAGCGCCGAGACGCGCGCCGGATCGGTGAGCGCGTACTCGAAGACCCACCCGGTCGTGGAGGCGGCCGGGCCGACGTAGGTGCGGACGTTGGGCGGCAGGGCAGGGCGCGCCCGCTCGACGCGCGCCGCGATGTCGGCCCGCGCTGCGTCCAGGTCGGCGCCGCTGGCGAACAGGGTGTCGACGTAGGCCATCCCGGTCATCGTCGAGGCCCGGACCGCCTTGGCGCCCGGCACGCCGGTCAGGGCCTCGGTCAGGACGCGCGCCACCTGCGCCTCGACCTCGGGCGCCGGGTGTCCCATCCAATCGGCCACCACTCCGATCTGGGGATCGGCGAGATCGGGGATCACGTCGCGTGACAGGCGGCGGCGGCCGAGGTCGCCCAGCACCGCGACGGCCAGCGCACCGGCGATCACCGCCCAGTGGTGGCGCCCGCACCAGGCGACCAGCCGCGCGATCACAGGCGGCTCCAATCGGTCACAGGCGGCTCCAGCCGCTCTCGGCCGCCGGCGCGCTGGTGCGCCGATCGGCTTCGAGGAAGAAGGTGGCCCGCCCCACGACGCGCTCGTTCACGCGCAGCCCGGACAGGACGACCGCCAGGCCCTGCTTGAGGAAGGTCTCGCCGAGCTCGATCCGCCGCTTCTCGAAGTTGAAGCCGGAGCCGGTCGAGGCGAGGACGTACGGACCCTCCGGAGACTGCACGACCGCCGACGCCGGGACGGTCAGCACCTGCCGCGGCCGCGGCGCCAGCTCGACCCAGCCGACCTGGCCCGCGGGCAGCGGGGGTGCGGAGCGGCCGGTCACCGAGCGAAGGACGGGGCGAAATCGAATTCGCACGGTGGAGCTGTCCCAGCGCTGGGGCGCGCCGGCCACCCGGCGGAGCGCGATCCGCTCGTTCGGGGCGGCGGTGGGCGTGAAGGTCCCGAGCTCGCCGTCCTGGAGCGACGCGACCTCGTCGTCGTAGAAGAGCGCCGCCACCTCGCCGTCGGTGTCGACGGAGGCCGGGCCGCGCAGCTCGCACAAGGGGACCAGGAGGGTGTGGCGGCGCGCGAAGTCGACGATGTTGTGCCGGCGCACGTTCTCCACCGCCGCGAAGTCGGCGCTCTCGGCGGCGGCGGCGTGCATCGTGATCGGCGCCTGCCGCCCGACCCGCTCGAGCGCCATCCGGCAGATCGGACACTCGCCCGGGGCGCCCGCCCGCACCTCGGGGTGCATCGGACAGGCGTAGCGGACGGCAGCGGCGACCTCTGCGGCGTCGCGCCCGCCAAGGCCGATCGCGACCGCCGCGGCGAGGGCGGCGGCCGCGACGGCCAGCAAGAAGACTCGGAAGGCGACGATCACTTGGCGATGATCATCGGCCGCATGAACTCGTTGTCCTCGTGATCGAGGATGTGGCAGTGCTCGATGTATCCGGGCCCGTTGGTCGGATCGAACGGGAAGTAGTCGGTGCCGGCGTGCGTGGCGTTCGCCGCCAAATCCTGCGGCGCCCAGCGTACGGCGATCCGAGTGACCTCGCCGGGAAACATCTTGATGGTGTCCTTCCATCCGCTGTCGATGCCGTCGGGTGCCCGCGACGGGCAGGCCCCGCCCGCGCAGGCACCTTGCTGGAGATACTTCGAGGCGTCGAAGTTTCCGTTGCCGCCCACGGCGCCCGCGCCGTTGGGCGTCGTGTAGTTCAGCGGCGGCCCGAACCCCGGGATGTAGATGCCGGGCGGGAAGTTGAACCCGTTGAAGGTCCCGCCCGGGAACGAAGCCATCCAGTCGGTCAGGTAGGTGTCGACATCGAACGGTTGCCGCGAGATTACCTGGAACTGGATGAGGTGAATGTGGATCGGGTGGGCGTCGCCGGTCAGGTTGGCCACCTCCCACAGCTCGGTCGACCCCTCCTGCGGCGTCTCGGTGGCCGACACGCCGTGGCCGTTGGAGACGCCGCCCGGGACCATGATGGTCGTCCCTTCCCGGTTGCCGTTCCACTTGGTGTTGTTGATGAGGCTCTCGACCGGATCACCGTCGTCGACGGGCGAGCCGGGGCCGTCGGGGTTCGAGGTGTCGCCCTCTTCCTCGACGAGGATCAGCTGCCGCTTCTTGTTGGGCGCGATGGTCTTGATGTTGACGATGGGCGCCGCGCGGAGCGCCGGGTGGCTGCCCGCCGGGTTGAAGGTGGTGTCGGGCCCGTTGAACGGCAGATCGACCTTGAACTGCATGACCAGACCGTCGGCGGTGGGGTCGCCGCCCCCGAATCCGACCGGACCGCCGCTGGGGAAGGGGATGACCGCGAAGTTCTTCAAGGTGAGGGTCTTCCCCGCCTGGCCGGCGAAATCGACGATCACGTCGGTGCGCTCGGCGGGCGCGATGAACAGGCACTTGGCGCCGGACATCACGTCGCCGTTGTTGCCGATCGGCGCGCCCGCGCAGGCGTTCGGCCCATTGGCCGGATCGTCCAGCTTGACCGGGTTGTTGAAGAGGCCGCCGTCCGATCCGATCTGCCAGATGGCCGGGCCGGGCGCGCCGTTCTGGTGCATGTCGACGCCCGCCTGGTTGAACATCTGCATGATGAAGAAGCGCGCGTTGCTTCCGTTGACGAACCGGAAGCGATACCGCCGCGGCTGGACCTCCATCGTCGGCCAGCTCTTGCCGTTGACCGTGATGACATCGCCGAAGAACTCCGGGATCCAGAAGGGGTGTTTGTCCGGATTTCCGGGTGGGCCGTTCAGGTTGGCCGGGTTGTCCGAGTCCGGGAAGTAAAGCTGGCCGTTGGTGTCGAACTGTCGATCGGCGAGCATGAGCTCGGCCTCCTGTGGGCCCGATGGCAGGGTGATCGCGTTGTTCGAAAGGCCAGTGTCGCGGTTGTCGCGGATGAAGTAGAAGCCCTCCAGGCCGGAGTAGACGTTGAGGCGCACGATTCCCAGCGTGTGATCGTGGAACCAGAGCGTGGTCGCCTCCTGCGAGTTCGGGTAGTTGTAGGTGTTGGTGACGAACGCCTTGCCCTTGTGGGCGAACCCCGGCGTCCACCAAGCGTCCGGGTGGCCGTCGTACTGCGACAGCACCTCGAAGCCGTGGAGGTGGACCACCGCCGGGATCGGGCCGGCGTAGGGCTGCGTGCAGGGCGCCGCCAGCGGCGGGCCGTTGACGCAGTTGTTTGCGGCGCTCGTTCCGAGCGGGTCGGCCCAGTGGATGGTCTGGTCGACCGTCAGGAACTTCTGGAGGTGAGTGTTGACCAGGCTGTTGTTGTAGATGGCGGTCGTCGCGATGTTCTGCTTGGCCTCGATGGTCCGGGCCGGCCAGGAGGCGCCGGCGCCGTTGATGTTGTAGCCCCAGAGGTACGTCCCCGCGTTGTACGGCGCGGGGAGCGATGTGTAGAAGGCAGCGGGCAGGACCTTTTGCTGGAACTCCTGCATGTTGACGTTGACCGTGGCCGTCGCGTCGACGCGCCGGCCGTTGAACGTCGTCAGCGGCTCGACGAACATCGGGAGGGTCGTCCCCTGAAGCGGCGTCTGCGGCACCGTGACGGAGTCACCGGCGCGTACCGTGACCGCGCCCGTGGTGCCCGGATCGCTCGCCGCCTCGCAGCCGAGGCCCAACGTCGCCAAGGCGGCAACCGTCAATCTCACCTTTGCCTGGTTCATCGCTCACCCTCCCTACATAGAGTCCCTTTGGGCCCTAAGTCGTAACGCCGACGCTTTTCAGGCAGTAAACAGGCGCGAAAAATGACAATTTCACACGTTACAAATGCCCCGTGACCGATTTGGAACCCACGCAGGCGAGCGCAGCGCGGCTCCGCCGCGCGGACCGAGGGGGTTGGGGGGCGCGAGCGGCAGCGAGCCGTCCCCCATGACGATCAATTCCCGCGGACGACGTCGGGGCGGAGGTGATTGCGCACCTGGCGCTCGGCTTTGTGCTCGGCGAAGGTGAATGTGTGCGACACGTCCGGGCCGAGGACGCCCGCGATCGCCGTTCGCCGCGTCTGTTCCGCGTTGCTGTCCAAGGGGACGTTTTGAAAGCTGGACGCATTCGGCGCCTCGGCGATCGCGGTCAGCGTGCGCCCGTACTCTTCGTCGATGGCGCGGATGGCAGCGCGCTGCGCGTCCGGCAAGTTGAGGGTGTCGAACACCTGCTCGTCGGCGTCGTGAACGACCTGCCGCCGCCGCTCGTAGAGCCCACGCTGGCGGCGCACCACCACCGGATCGACCTCGCCCGTGTCGTCGCTGGCGGGCGGCGCCGGCGCCGCCGGCAGCTCCTCGGGCGGGGGTGCGGGTGGCGCGGACGGCGGAGGCGCGGCAGCCGCGGGAGCCTGGGCGACGGGCTCGGCCGCTGGCGCCTCCTCCAGGCTCTCCACGCTTTGCTTCGGCGGGCGATGGTGTGTGCGGTAGATCGCATAGGCCTCGGCCGCCACGATCGCGGGCGCGATGACTATCGCGCCGATCAAGATGACGTTCGCCCGGGCCATGTATCCTCTCCTTCTATGCTCCAGCCGACCGAACTGTAACGCCGGTCGTCCGCCGCGCGCCAGCTATCGGCTGATGGCCGCCGTTTCGGTGGGGTGCTGGCGGCGGACGATCTCGTTGAGGATGTTGCTCAGGTTGTCCTCGGTCATCGACCAGGCCTGGGGGAAGTCGTCGCGGGTGTAGATCTGGAGCGCGTTCCGGTAGGCGTCGACCGCCTGCGCGAGCAGCCGATCGCCGGCCTCGTCCCCGCGGCGCCGCCCCTGGTCCTCGAGCACCGTGCCCAGGTTGTTCTGGGTCATCGCCCAGTCGCGTGGCAGCTCCTTGCGGGTGCAGACGTCGAGCGCCAGCGTGAAGGCGCGGGTCGCCTGCGCGAGCAGATCGTCCGCTGCGCCGCCGTCGGTGCGCCGGCCCTGATCGGCCAGCACCGTCCCCAGGTTGTTCTGCGCCATCGCCCAGACGCGCGGCGACGCCTCGCGCGTCTCGACCTCGAGGACCAGACGGAAGGCGGCGGCCGCCTCGGCCAAGAGCCTGTCGCCCTTCTCCCCGTCGGTGCGGGCGCCCGCGTCGTCGAGCGCGGTCCCCAGGTTGGCCTCGGTCGTGGCCCAGTCTGCCGCCGACCGGTCGCGCGTCCGGACCTCCAGCGCCCGCCGATAGGCGTCGGCCGCCTGCGCGAGCAGAGCCTGGCTCTTGTCGCCCGTGGCCCGCACCCCCTGCTCGTCGAGGGCGCCGCCCAGACTGTCTTGCGTCGCGGCCCACTCGTCCGGCAGCTGCTCGCGGGTCCGGACCTGCAGCGCCTGGTGAAACCCGTCGAGCGCCTGCGACAGGAGCTCCTCCCCCTTGCCCTCCGCCGCGCGCTTTCCCTGCTCGGTGAGGACGCCGCCCAGGGCCGACTCGGTCGCGGCCCACTCGCGCGGCGCGCGCTCGCGCGTGAACACCTTGAGCACCGCGCGGTACGCGTCACCCGCCTGCGCGAGCATCTCATCGCCCTTCGGTCCAAGCGATCGCTTGCCCCGCTCGCAGAGGGCGCCGGCAAGCGCGGTCTCGGTCTCGGCCCAGGCCGCGGGCCCCTGCTCGCGGGTGCGGACCCGCAACGCGAACCGGAAGGCGTCGGCGGCGCGAGCGTGCAGCTCGTCGCCCTTGTCGTCGGTGGCGCGCCTGGCCTGCGCCTCGAGGATGGCGCCGAGCTGCAGCTCGGTGGCGGCCCATTCGGTCGGGAAGCGATCGGCGGTGTGGACCTCCAGGGTGGGGCGCAGCGTATCGGCGGCGCGGGCGTAGAGCTCGTCGCTCTGGCTTCCAGGCGCGAGCTTCGCCTGCTCGAGCTCGATGCCCGAGAGGCGCGCGGAGGCCGCGGCCCAGGCCTCCGGGTGGTGCTCGCGCGTCGACACCTCGAGCGCCGCCTGGAACGCCTCCGCGGCCTGCTTCAGCAGGGCCGCGGTCTTGTCGCGCGGCACCAGCTTCGCCTCGCTCTGGAAGATGGCCCCCAGGTCGCTCTCGACGACGGCCCACTCGCTGGGAGACGCTTCGCGCGTGTAGACCTCGAGGGCCTCGTGGCAAGCGCCGGCCGCCTTCTCTAGATGGGCGACGCCGTCGGGGCCGCCGCCCAGTTGCCGTTCGGCGCGCGCGACGTCGAGCGAGGCGGCGCCCCAGCGCGCCGGCTCGTCCTTGCGCGAGGCGAGCGCGAAGGCACGTCGATAGAGCTCGGCGGCGGCGCCGAACTGAGCGTTCAAGAAGTTTGCGTCCGCTTCCCTCTCGAGCAGATCCCGCATCGAGCCGCCGTGCGCGCGCCGGCGCGCCGCCAGGGCCGCCTCCTCCTTGGCGAAGCTGGCCTCCTCGGCGGCGCCCCCCTCGACGGCGGCGTGGGACAGCTTCGCCGCCTCTGCGAGCTCGTGGCGGACGAAGGCGGCGCGGCTCTTCTGGCCCGCCGGGCTGGCCCGGTTGGCCTTCACCTTGGCGGCCCAGCCGGCTACGGCGGCCTTCACCTCCTTGAAGGAGAGGCCGTAGCGCGTGGCCCACTCGCGCAGGTAGCGATCGAGCCGGAGGTCGGCGGGGCGGGTCCCGTCGGCGATCTGATCGCGCGCGCGCGCCATCATCTCCGTGACCAGCAGGTCGATGGCGGCCGGCGAGACGAAGCGCTTCGAGCCCACCGGCACGACCTGGATCTCGACGGCGATCTTTCCCAGGTCCGAGGGGAGGCGGACGGCGCCGTCGAACGGCTGCCAGAGTCGGTACCCCTCCTTCTGGACCTCGACGGTCAACGTATCGCCGGGCTTGGCCTCCGCGGGCAGCAGCAGCCAGAAGCGACCGTCGTCGTCGGTCGCCGGCGCGTCCTTTCCGCCGCGCGCGCGCACCGTCACGTCGGCGAGCGGGCGCACTTTCCCGGGCCTGTCGGGGGGAACCACCACCACACCCTTGACGTAGCGCGCGTCCGCGGCGCGCGCCGCGCGCGGCGAAAGCGCAAGCCCGAGAACGGTCACCGCGCCGAGAGCCGCGACCAGACGAACAAGATAAATCATTCGCATGCACGCCACGTTGCCACCTCGCTCAAAACTGTGGCCGAAGGCGATCGGTTGTTCCAGGTGCAACGAAGGGCGATTCCGCGCAGGTTACAGATTCGTGGATCCGGCAAATCGGATCGTGCCGCCGCGCACGGGGCGGTATGTTGCCGGGATGAAGCTGCGGAGCGGGCTCTGCTTGCTGGTGATCGTTGCCGCGTGCGGAACGGCACGCGCGCGCGGCAAGGCGCGGAACGTCGTGATCTTCGTCGCCGACGGGCTGCGCCCCGTCTCGATCAATCCGACCGACGCGCCGACGCTGGCCCGCCTGCAGAAAGAGGGCGTCTTCTTCGCCAACAGCCATGCGGTGTTCCCCACGGTCACGACGGCGAACGCCTCGGCGATCGCGACCGGGCACATGCTGGGAGACACCGGCGACTTCGCCAACACGCTCTACACCGGCGCCGAGGTGTTGGGCAGCGGGACGCCGTTCGTCGAGGATGATCAGGTCCTGGCTGAGCTGGACGGGCAGTTCGCCGGCAACTACCTCGGCGAAGAGACCCTGCTCGCGCTCGCGCGCAGCAAGGGGTTCAGTACGGCGGCGATCGGAAAGCTGGGGCCGGTGTTCGTGCAGGACGCGTCGCAGGGAGATCGTTCGGTGTCGACGCCGGCGACGATCTTCATCGACGATCGCACCGGCTCGGGCAAAGGTCTGGCGCTCGATCCCGAGGTCGCCGCGGCGCTGAAGGAGACACTGGGAAGGGCCGCGCCGCCGTCGCGCAGCAGCGCCAAGCCGAGCGCCGACGACAACGGCTACGCCGGGGACAGCAAGACGCCCGGGACCCACGTGGCCAACATCGTGCAGCAGCGATATCTGGCCGACGCGGTCACCAAGGTGATCCTCCCGGCGCTCGAGAAGCGCGGGAAGCCCTTCGTGCTCGTGTTCTGGTCGCGCGATCCCGACGCGACCCAACACGACCAGGGTGACAGCCTCGGGTCGCTCATGCCGGGCATCAACGGTCCGACCTCCAAGGCCGCCGTGCGCGACGCCGACGACACCCTCGGCCGGATCCTGGCCGCGCTCGAGGCCGATCCGGACCTCGCGGCTTCGACGGATCTCTTCGTCACCTCGGACCACGGCTTCTCGACGGCCAGCCGGCGCGAGGTGGACGCCGAGGGACACGCCTCGGCGAGCCCGGCGGCGAAGCGACAGGCGCCAGACGTCCGGCCGGGCGATCTGCCGCCCGGCTTCGTGGCGATCGACGTCGCTGCGCATCTCGGGATGAAGCTCTGCGATCCCGATCGGACCTGGATCGGCGTGGGCGGCGTCAAGGAGTACGCAGCCGTAGAGGTCGGCGGACATCCGATGCTCGGCAACGGCCTCATCGACTCCTCGTGCGCAATTCACGAGCCACGCCAGGCGAAGATCGTGGTGGCGGCCAACGGCGGCTCGGATCTCATCTACTTCCCGCGCGGCGGCGGCCCCACGATAGCGGACGTGGCGACGTTCCTGCTCGCCCAGGACTACGTCGACGCGGTGTTCACGGATCGCGCCGTTCCGGGCGCGCTCGCGCTGCGCGACATCAACCTCTGGGGCAGCGCGCTGACGCCGCGGCCGGCGATCGTCGTGGCGCTCAAATCGTGGGCGCTGGATCCCGGGGACCCGCTGCGGACGCAGATCGACCTCGAGGACGGGGGACTGCAAGAAGGGCAGGGGACGCACGGCAGCTTCGGCCGCGCCGACGTCACCAACACGATGATCGCCGCCGGGCCCGACTTCAAGCGCGGCTTCGTCGACGGCGCGCCGGCCGGGAACGCCGACATCGCGCCGACGCTGGCCCGCATCCTGGGCCTGACCTTGCCCAGCCGCGGCCGGCTCCGGGGGCGGGTCCTCGCCGAGGCGCTGGCGGACGGACCAGCCACCACGCCGTCGACCTGCGGCGAGGCCGTGTCGCGTCCGAGCAAGGCCGGAATCCGGACCGCGCTTCATTTTCAGATGTCGGCCGGCGTGCGCTACCTCGACACGGCCAGGAAGTTCACCGGTCCGGTCAGCTGGGGCCCGTGGGTCGATGAGCTGCCGTGCCGGCAGGCGAAGCCGGCCTCAACGACGAAACCCTGAGGGCGGGCTCAGGGTGTTGCCGTCGCGGCGGCGTCGGACGCGTCGGTCGCGCCGCCGTCCGGCGCGGCATCGGCCGGTGCCCGAAAGTCGGCGCCCAGGCTCGAATCGAAGTTTTGATCGATGGGCTCCATCTGGTCGCACCCCGCGATCGCGACGCCGGCCAGGAAGAGGCCGACGCCGAGCAGGAGCGCTCTCCAAGCTCTGATGGTTCTCATTTTGTCCAAGCGTAAGAATGCGAGCGACATGCCAGCACCCAGGACCCGCGAGGCGCGGCCGCGGTTAACCTGAATGACGAGCCGAGAGGCGTCGCCCGCCGGTTTGACAGAACCTTGGCTGGACGCCGGGCCGTTATGGCAAGCTGCGGTGTGCGGTGACGGCGCCAGCGCAGACTGCTCTGCCCCCGAGGCGCCTCGCGGTTCCAGCGTCGGCCGCGGCGCTCTTCCTGATGGTCGGGTGTGGCGGAGCTTCTGGAGGGCCCGGCTCGGGTCGGCCGGATGGCGCCAGGGCGGATGGGCGCGCGGACCGCGCGGACACCGCGGCGCAAAACAGAGAAGCCGGACGCGCCGATGGACCGGATGCGCGAAGCGGCGAGCCCCGTGACGGCGCCCGCGACACCGGGCGGGACGCTGCCGCGGTCGACGCGGGTTCCGATGACGGCGCGTCCGGCGATGGGGCGCCAGACGGTGGGAGCGAGGGCCAGTTGGAGCTCTTGGGTGCGCCGCTGGTCTTTGCGCCGACCCCGGGCAGCTTCGGCGTGAGCGTGGTGCTGCGCGCCGGCGATCCGACGACGCTGGCGCTCGCGTTTCGTGCCGGCGACAGCGGGCCCTGGACGCTCGCCGATCCGCCGCTGGCGCCCGCGCCCGACATCGCCCAGTGGACCCTCGGCGGTCTCTTGCCTGGTCACCGCTACAGCTACGCGGTCCTCGCGCCGGGCGACGGAGCCGAGGAGGACCCGCCCCCGCTTCCGCTCTATATGGGGACCGCCGCCACCGCGCCGGTCCCCGGCACGCCGTTCACCTTCGCCGCCATCGCGGACTCGCACATCGAGCCGCGCGATCCGGTCCCGCCGGGAGAGACGGTCATCTACGACGGCTATGCGTCGATGGAGGAGACGCTGCTCGACGTCACCGCCCAGGTCGCGGCGGCCAATCCCGACTTCGTCATCAACCTCGGCGACATGCTCGACTACCACCTCTTCGGCTTCAACGCGCCGCCGCCCGACACCTCCTGGGCGCGCCTCGGCTACCTCAACTACCGGCGGCTCCTCGGCGACACGGTCGGGCACGCCGCGCACTTCCCGGTGATCGGCAACTGGGACGGCGAGAGCGGCTGCAACACGCCCGAGGAGATCGCCCGCTCGACGAGCCAGCGGCTGCTCTATGCACCGGGCCCCGGCCCGCACACCTATCCTGAGGGCGGCAGCGCCAACGGCGACTACTACGCCTTTACCTGGGGCGACGCGCTGTTCGTCGTACTTAACGTGATGACGTACACACCGACCTGCCACCTACTGAGCGATGGGCCGGGCCTCCCCGACGACTGGACGCTCGGCACGGCGCAGCTCGCTTGGCTCGAAGAGACGCTGGCGAATGCGACCTCGAAGTGGCGATTCCTGTTCATTCACCACACGGTCGGCGGGGCGGCGGGCGATTCGGACGACTCGGCCTACGGGCGCGGCGGCGCCCAGGCGGCGCACATCGGCGAGCAAGCCATCATCCAGGCCATGATGGTGCGGTACGGGGTCCAGGTCTTCTTCTACGCGCACGATCACGTCTTCACCGACGCCGAGGTCGAAGGGGTGCACTACACGCTGCCGGGGAGCGCCGGCGCGCCCTGGAAGTTCGATTCTTCCGAGACCGGGTACGCGCTCTACTGGACCGAATCCGGGTACGGCCGCGTCTCGGTCGCGCCGGATGAGGCGAAGATTGATTTCGTCGCCAGCGACGGCGTCGTGCTCGACACCATCGTCCTTCACTAAACTAAAATGGAGTCCGCGTAACCCATGAAGCGACCTCTCTTGGCGCCGACCCTCGTCTTGTGCGGATCCCTGCTGGGGCTCGGCCTCGGCTGTAAGTCGGAGGGGGCCGGCGGCTCCGGCGGCTCGAACGCGACGGGTGGAAACGGCGGCGCCGGCAACAGCGGCGCGGGCGGAAACAGCGCCACGGGGGGCACCCCGGCGACGGGCGGCCGTGGTGGATCGAACGCGACCGGGGGAAACGGCGCGGGCGGCGCCTCCGTGAGCTGCAGCTTTCAGGTGACGGGAACGCCCAGCAGCAAGATCTCGACGGTCGGGATCATCACCTGGTCGACGACGCTGCCCGACCCCACGGCCGCGCAGATCGACTTCGGCCTCGACACGTCGTACGGCATGACCGCGCCGGTGGACTTGACGATCGCCAGCTACCGGACGCTGCTGCTGGGGATGAAGACGTCGTCGACGTACCACTACCGGGTCACCGCCACCAACGCGACCGGCAGCTGCGCCAGCGGCGACTACACGATCGCCACCGGCCCGCCGCCCAACGGGCTCAGCGCCCCGACGGTCACCACCATGAACGCCAGCGCCCTCTATGGCGGCTTCCTGGTGACCGGTCAGTTCAGTCAGGCGATGATCGGCTCGTCGAGCGGGGCGCCGGCCTTCATCCTCGACAAGGACGGCGCCGTGGTCTGGTGGTACACGGTCAGCAGCGCCGACGCCACCGGCGTCGCGATGAGCTACGACGGCAAGTACATCTGGATGAACAACGCGAACGTGCCGAACGGAATGACCCACGTCCATCGGGTGACGATGGACGGGCTCGAGGACACCGACTTCTCGACGCCGTTCTTTGGCATCAGCCACCAGCTGACGACGCTGCCGGACGGCAGCGTCGCCTTCTACGCCTACGGCTCCAACGGCTGCGACGACATCAAGATCTTCCCCGCGGAGGGGACGCCGGCCGACAGCGCGACGACGATTACCAACGCCAAGGCGGCGCACCTCGGGACGGGGAACTGCCACGTCAACAACATCCAGTACTCGCCGGCGGACGACACGCTGATCTTCTCGGATCTCGACAACAACTGCCTCACCAAGATTACCAAGACGGGCACTATGCTCTGGGTGCTGAACGGCGGCGTCGGCGGCGTGCAGAGCTCGTTCAACGGCGGCAGCCTGGTCTGGAAGGGGGGCGAGCACGGTTTCACGGTGCTCGGGACCGACGACTTCGTCATCTTCAACAACAACAGCAAGATGCCCGCGGGGAGCGCCACCAGCTGGGGGAGCGCGGCCGGCGACGGCAAGGGGTCGCAGGCGATCGAGGTGAAGCTCGACCTGGGGGCGAAGACGGCGACCCAGACCTGGGCGTACGCGCCGAGCCCGGCGATCGTGAACGACGTCCTCGGCGACGCCCAGCGGCTCCCGAACGGCAACACGATGGTCGACTTCGCCACCAAGGCGACGATTCAGGAGGTGGACAAGAACGGCAACCTCCTGCAGCAGATCACGACGAGGACGAACTTCGGCTACATCGAGAAGCGGGCGACGCTGTACGGGCCACCGCCCCGGTAGCGTCGCCGCCGGCGGCTGATCCCGGCGGTTGCGGCCGCCACTTTCCGGAACGCCGGGGGCTCGGTGGTGCGCTGCGGCGACGTCGTCGCGGGTCGCAAAAAAGCCAAAGGTTTCCGAGCCGGTTTCTCCCATTACCGTCACTGCTCCTACAACCAATGACGAGTTGGGAAAGGGGAACCCCTATGCGTGTCTCGGCACCCTCAGCGTTGCTCGCCTGTCTCCTCTCGATGGGCCTCGGCTGTGCACAGGGCGGTGGGTCGGGCGGGGAGGGCGGCTCCAGCGCGACCGGGGGCTCCGGCAGCGGCGGGCGCAACGGTTCCGGCGGCTCCTCGAGCGGCGGGAACACCGGGTCCGGGGGCAACTCGTCGGGCAGCGGCGGCAACAACACCGGCTCGGGTGGGAACAACACCGGCTCGGGTGGGAGCAACTCGGGCGGGAGCACCGGGAGCGGCGGGAAG
>DASYEX010000234.1:0-19286 GCA_036498765.1 Polyangia bacterium | reverse complement strand
AAGGGGCCGCTGCGGCCGGAGGCGCGGTGGACGCCGCGCGCGGCGATCTCCTTGCCGACGCCCGTCTCGCCCACCAGCAGGAGCTCGACCTCGGTGCGGGCCAGCTTGCGCAGGCGCGCGTAGATCGTGGCCATCCCGGGGGAGAAGGTGGCGACCGGTCCGAAAGGGGCCTCCGCCTCGCGGCGCAGGGCCTCGAGGGCAGTGTCGGAGACCTGGCGGTAGACCGCCACCTGGTTTCCGAACAGCACCATCGCACCGTCGGAGAGGCGCGTCGGCTGGACCACCCGGCGGCCGTCGAGAAACGTCCCGTTCCGGCTCTCGAGATCCTCGACCTGGTGGCCGCGCTCGCCCAGGGAGATCCGCAGGTGCTGGCGGGAGAGCAGCCTGTCGGGAAGGAGGGCGGTCGTCCCCGTGCCCCCCGCCCCCACGCCGACCGCCGTCTGTCCGCGCCCCACGGTGAGGGGTCCCTCGGCCGGCAACGGAATCACGGCTCGCCCGCGCAGCGACGCGATCAGCAGGACCGCGCGCTTCGGCTGCGCGTCCCGCGACGGCCGATGCTCGGGCTCCGTGTCGTCGGTCTGCTCCTTCGGCCGCATGTCCGTTGGCGGCTACAATATCGGAAGGCGGGCCAAAACGTTCTTCCGTCCGCGGACGAAGAATTCGAGCCTGCGGCGGGCGTCTGCTACGGTGTCCCGACCTTGCGTGCGCTGCTGGTCGTCCCGGGGCTCTTCTGCACCGAGATCCACGATGACGAGCTCGGCTACATCTGGGGGCGGTTCGCGCAGCTCTACGGGGGCCCCCCGATAGGCTCTCTGGAGGGGATGCGGGGCGGCGCCAAGGGGCTGCTGCGCGGCATCCCCCTGCCCTTCGGTTTCACCTACGATCTCGTCGGCAAGCTCGAGCGGGCGCTCATCGACGCGGGGTACCGGCCGGGCGAGACGCTCCACTTCTTCACCTACGACTGGCGGCAGCGGGTGGTCGGGCTGGGGGCGGCGCTGGCGGCCGAGGTGCGACGGGTCGCCGCCGCGGCCGGCGATTCGATCGACATCCTGGGGCTCTCGAACGGGGGACCGATCGTGCGCGCCGCCTACGCGGCCGATCGCGCGCTGCCGGTCGAGCGGGTCGTCACCTCGGGCGGCGCGCACGCTGGCACGATCGAGACGATGGCCTGCTTCGACGCGGGATTTCGCTTCGCGCCGCTCGGGCGGCGGGTGACGCCGGAGGAGTTCATGGCCTGCCCGGGCGGGCTCGACTCGATCCCCGAGCCGGCGGGCGCGGGCTTTCTCCCCGAGGACGCGGGCTACGACCTCTACGACGTCGAGACCTGGCGCCGGCTGCGGATGTCGGTGTTCCGGCGACATCCGGACGATCCCGTCTGGATCGAGGCGGTCCGCCAACGCCTGGCCGGCGTGCGCGAGCTCTACCGTGTGCTCGACAGCGC
Organism: Polyangia bacterium; assembly: GCA_036498765.1. Classification (GTDB taxonomy): domain Bacteria; phylum Myxococcota_A; class Polyangia; order Fen-1088; family Fen-1088; genus JADGRB01. The sequence continues at coordinate 17,845 of DASYEX010000234.1, read as the reverse complement.
GGCGGCTCCCAAGCGACTGGTCTGCATCTGCGGCACCGGATTGCCGACGCAGATCCGGATGGTCGTCGAGAAAGGGCGGGCGCGGCTCCCCGGTGAGGGGCGGCTGGCGGGGCTGCCACCGGCGGCGATCGGCGACGGCGACGGGACGATCGCCGTGGGGGCGGCGCACGCCTGGGCGGGCGGCGAGCCCGAGGTGGTCAAGCTGCCGGTGACGCGCCACCGCGACATGGTCCGGACGCAGGCCGTGTTCGACGCGATTCTGACGGCGCTGCGCTAGGCGACAGCGCTGCGGCTAGCGCTTGCTCTCGACCCCCGCCAGGGTTTCTACTGAAGTAGGGGATGCGGCGGACGTTCAACCAGCTCCGGGCCTTCCTGGAGTCGAATCCGTACACTGCGGCGGCGACCCAGCGCCTCTCCCGGCGGGCGCGGGCCGCCATCTTCGTCTACCGGCTGTCGGTGCGCATCCTGGCGCAGTGGGCGCGCGACAAGTGCCCGCAGCAGGCGGCCGCCCTCGCCTACCAGACCGCGCTGGGGCTGGTGCCGGTCACGGCGATCGCCTTCTCGGTGCTGCGGGCGGTGGGCTCGCTGGACGCCGAGTCGCGCCTCCTGCAGTTCTTCTCCGAGCACATCTTCCCGCGCATGTCCGACGTGACCGAGCGGATCCAGTCGTTCGCCGGCAAGGTCAGCATCGGCGCGCTCGGGGGCGGCGGCCTGATCTTCACCATCGTCACCTGCTACTCGCTCTACGCCACCGTCGAGCGGATCTTCAACGACATCTGGCGCGTCGGTCAGCGGCGCACGATGATCGGCAAGTTCCTCACCTTCTACGCGATGGTCACCCTGCTGCCGACGCTGGCGGGGTTCTCGCTCTACTGGTCGGGGCGGCTCGTCGGATCGGACGCGATGACGCGCTTCTTCGCGCCGTTCATGATCGAGCTGTCGGCGCTGGTCATGATGAACAAGCTCTTGCCGCGCACCAACGTCGATTGGTCGTCGGCGGCGGCGGGCGCGCTGGCCACCGCGGGCCTCTTGGAGCTGACCAAGCTGGCGTTCGTTCGCTTCGCCGAGGAGATCATGCTCAAGAGCTACGCCAGCGTGTACGGGCCACTGGGCCTGGTGCCGCTGGTGCTGGTCTGGATCTACACCGCCTGGGTGCTGGTCCTGCTGGGCGCGGAGATCACGCACGCGCTCCAGAACCTACGGCTGCTCGAGGCTGAGGACCGGCGGCAGCGCGACGAGGAGCCGATCAATGGCTTCCTGGCGGCGCAGATCCTGGCGGCGGTGGCGGCGACGCACGAGGCGGGCGGCGCCGGACACCCGAAAGAGCGGCTGGTGACGGAGTTCGGCCTCACGCCCGACAACGTGGAGCGCGTGTTCAAGCGCCTCAAGTCGCGCGGGCTCATCGCCGAGGTGCGCGGCGACCTCAACGGCTACGTGCCGGGGCGGGCGGCGGCGAGCATTCAGCTGGACGAGGTGCTGGCGGCGTTCCGCTCGACGGACATCGAGATCGCGCACGGCGGCGCCACCGCCCCGGCGCTGGAGAAGCTGGTCGACGAGCTGGACGAAGGGCGCCGCCGCCGCATCGCCGGGGTGACCATCGCGGATCTCTTGCCCGTCGTTTCGGCGTCGACGCCGGCGCCCGGAAGCGGCGGCCCGCGCGAGATCCGCGACGCCAGCGCCGCGCTGGCCATCGTCCCGCCCCGCCGCGAAGACTAGTTGCCCCTCCGCGATGAGCGCCCGCGCCCGCTACGGCGTCAGGATCTCGCGGCGGGCCTCGCGGAAGAAGCTGGTTGCCTCGTCGTGCACGCGGCTCGTCCAGGTGATCGAGCGATCGTCGCCGAACTCGTAGATGCTGTAGCGGGCGCGGCGCTCGGGGCCGCCCGCGTACGAGGCCGAGCCGGCGCCGATGATGGGGATCTTGGCGCCGCCCGGGCCGGGCAGCTCGCCGCGCTGGTCCTGGTGATCGTGCCCGTGCAGGACCAGCTCGGCCCCCGCGCGCAGGAGCACGGCGGCGAGCGCGTCGCGGTCGCGCAGGTTGCGATGCTCGCTGCCCTTGTGGAGCACCGGGGGGTGGTGGACGAGCACGACGCGGGTGAGCCCCTGAAGCTCGGGAGCGGTCAGGATCTTTTCGAGCCGGCCGAGCTGCGCCTCGCCGATCCGCCCCCAGGCGCCGAGATCGCCGGTAGGGACGGCGCTGGAGACGCCGATCAGCGCCAGCGGCTCGCGGATCTGGACGAACGGGTAATGAGCAGCCTCGCCGTCGCGGTCGAGATCGCTGGTCTGATACGGCGCGAACAGGCGCTCGAACTCGCGCGTGGCCAGCACCTCGGGGACGTAGGCGTCGTGGTTCCCCGGGATCACCGAGATGGCGTCGGGCGCGACGCCGGACAGGTCCAGCCACGACAGCGCCGAGCGCCACTCGGAGGTGAGCGCGATGTTCGACAGATCGCCGGTCATCGCCAGGTGGTCGGGCGCCTGCGTGCGGACGTCGACCCGCATGTCCTCGAGCAGGTCCATCTTGTGCTTGCGGACGCGGTTGACGGCCAGGTTGAGGTAGCCGACCGCGCGCTTGCCGAACAGCTCGCCGGGCCGCGCCCCCGGGAACCCGCGCGGGCCGCGGAAGTGAGGATCGGTCACGTGCGCCAGCCGGAACGTCGCCATCAGGTCCCCTCTGTCTCGGTCAGGATCTGCACGTCGGCGGTGACGCCGAAGTGGTCGGAGGCGAAGATCCGCTCGCCGTCGGGGCGGGTCTCGGGCGCGTCGAGGACCACCGCCGCCGCGCGGACGATGGCGCGCCGGTCGCGCCGCACCGGCGAGACGAAGAGGTAGTCGATCCGCCGGTCGCGCCGCAGCCAGTGCATGCGCTCGGTGTAGTCGTTGGCACGGGCCCAGGTGTAGCCGGGTCGGTCCTGGTTCACCGCCGCCCAGGCGTCCTGGTAGGCGACGCGGCGTCCCCCCAGCGTGTGCTGTCCGGTCAGGAAGCGGATCTCGTCGCTGTCCGGGACGGTGTTGAAGTCGCCCATCACGACGCGCGGGTTGCCGTCGTCGTGCCCGGCCAGCACCGCGTCGACGAACTGCACCTGCGCCTCGCGCATCAGCCCCTCGTGCTCCCGGTATGACAGGTGCGTCGAGTGGACCCACAGCCCGCCCGCCTCGCCGTCGAGCCGCGCCGACAGGATCCCGCGCCCTTCCGCCTCGGTGCTGCCGGGCAGCAGAGAAAACTCCTGCGCCCCGATCGGGAAGCGCGAGACGATCGCCAGCCCCTCGTGGCCACCGCCCCAGGCAGAGGTCGGCGCGAAGGCGTGGTGCCACCCGCGTGGCCCGGCCAGCGCCGCCGCCTGATTGGGCACCCGCCCCGGCACCTCGCGCACCTCCTGCAGCCCCAGCACGTCGGGCGCGATGGCGTCGAGGCGCGCCTGCAAGAGCGCCATCCGCGCCTCCCACGGGCCGTTTTCGCCCCAAAGGTTCAGCGTCAGGAACCTCGCCACCCCCCCCGTCATTTGCCCATCGTACACGTCGCGCGCATCGCGCTCAGGCGCCCCGGTAGGTGCACTTGCTGTCGTAGGTCTCCCAGACCGTCACCGCCGAGAGCTCCTCGATGTGCGACCGGAGGTCGTTCCAGACGTAGATGGCGATGTTCTCGCAGGTCGAGTTCTCGAGCCCGGGCACGTCATTCAGATTGTGGTGATCGAAGCGCGCGAACAGGACGGCCCAGGCGTCGTCGATGACCCCGAAGTCGATTAGCCACCCGGTCTCGGGGTTCACCGCGCCCGACACCTCGATCTCGACCTTGTAGCTGTGGCCGTGGACGCGCGCGCACTTGTGTCCCTGCGGGACGCGCGGCAGGCGGTGCGCCGCCTCGAAGCGATACTCCTTGGTCAGCTCGACTTGCACGCGGGGAGTATACCCGCGCGCCGGAACGGACGCGGCGACTTACCTGTCGAAGTTGATCGACGCCCAGGGCTTCTCCGGGCGGGCAAAGAGGTAGCCCTGGCAGAGATCGCCGCCGACCCGCACCAGCGCGTCGCGCTCGGCCGGCGTCTCGACCCCTTCGGCGATGATCTCGATTCCCAGATCGCGGCAGAGGCCCACGATCGACCCAAGCAGCTTCTGCTTCATGGGCGAGCTGTCGATCCCACGGATGAGGGACATGTCGACCTTGACCACGTCGGGCTCGAGGTGGGCGAAGCTGGTCAGGCCGGCATAGCCGGCGCCCAGATCGTCGACGGCGATCCGGTAGCCGAGCGCGCGCAGCTGCGCGACCCGGCTGGTGGCGTCGCGGATCTGCTCGAGCGGGGCGCGCTCGGTCACCTCCAGGACCACGCGCCCGGCGTGCCGGGAGAGCGGCGCATCGGAGGAGACGAGCCGATCGTCGGCCAGCTCCATCGCGTGCAGGTTGATGAACAGGAGGCCGTCGACCGGGTTCACGTCCAGGGTCTGCGCGACGCGATCGCGCACGGTGCGCCCCAGATCCTCCAGCCGGCCCAGGCGCTCCGCCGCCTCGAACAGATCGGGCGGGGAGCGGAGCGTCGGCTCCTCGTTGCGGACCAGCGCCTCGTGAGCGAACGTCGAGCGCCGCGACCACGACACGATCGGCTGATAGGCGATCCAGAGCGAGTCGAGCGCCGACGCGAAACGCGCCTCGAGCCCGGCTCGGTCGCCGAGGTGCTTGCCCTCGGTCCGCAGCACCTCCAGCGCCTCGCGCTTGATGCGCGCCATCTGGTGCAGCCGCACGGCCCGCGCCACCACCTCTTCCAGCTCGCCCGGGGAGATCGGCTTGATGAGGTAGCGCAAGGCACCGTACTCGACGGCGCGCACGGCGCTCTCGATCGCGGGACCGCCGGTCATCAGCACGAACGGGACGTCGAGATCGTGCTCGCGCACCGCGCGCAGAAGCTCGAGGCCGTTCATCTCCGGCATCGCGATGTCGCTGACGATGACGTCGAAGCTGCGCTCGCGCGCCGCCGACGCCGCCTCCTTGCCGTCGAAGGCGACCTCCACGGCGAAGCCCGCGGCGCCCAGCGTCCGCGCGTACGCGCGCGCGATCGACTGTTCGTCGTCGACGAGGAGGACCAGGCCGCGCCCCGCCGCCTCCTCTGCCGGTGCTTGTTTGGCCTCTGCTCCGGATGCACTAAGCGAGCCCATTTGGTGACGGAGCTATCGGCAGAACGCGCCCGAGGTTGAGCGAAACAAATCTGACGCGCGGCGCCCCGCCGACCGTCTCCGGAGGTCTCCGGACAAGCTGAAAACCGCGTCGGGGATTCCGTCAGACGCGGCTGCGCGAAATCTTCCCGGCGCGCGTCCGCTCCTGGTATATCTTCGCGGTTCCCGTAGGCATTTCCGTGCCGCCCCACGCAAGCGAGGAGAACCTTTGGAGATGAGCGCCACCGAACGCGAGGCCGAAGCGCCCCGCGAAAGCACCCGCCTGCCCGACAAGACCCAACTGGCCCACTACTACCACCAGATGCTGGCCATCCGTCGGATGGAGGAGGCGCTGGCCAAGGCTTACGCGCTGCGCAAGTTCGGTGGCTTCCTACATTTGTATATTGGCCAGGAGGCTGTGGCGGTCGGGGCCTTGGCCACGCTCAAGCCCGAAGACTACGTCATCGCCACCTACCGCGAGCACGCTCACGCCTACGCCAAGGGGATGAGCGCCAAGTCGATCATCGCCGAGCTCTACGGCAAGGCGACCGGCGCCTCGAAGGGCCTCGGTGGCTCGATGCACCTCTTCGACGCCGAGAAGAATTTCCTCGGTGGCTACGGCATCGTCGGCGGCCACATCCCGCTGGCGGCGGGCACCGCCTTCGCCTCGAAGTACAAGGGCGACGGCCGGGTCACGCTCTGCTTCTTCGGCGACGGCTCGGTCCCGCAGGGCGCCTTCCACGAAGGCGTCGCGCTGGCGGCGCTCTGGCGTCTGCCGGTGGTCTTCATCTGCGAGAACAACCTCTACTCGATGGGGACGCCGCTCTACCGCTCGCTCTCCGTGGCGGACGTCTCGCAGAAGGCGCTGGCCTACGGCATCGCGCGCGATCGCTTCGACGGAGAAGACGTCATCCGCGTGCGCGACCGCGTCGCCGAGGCGGTGCGCCGCGCGCGCAACGAATCGCTGCCGACGTTGATCGAGATCCGGACCTATCGTTTTCGCGGCCACTCGATGTCCGACGCCGGCCTCTATCGGACCAAGGAGGAGGTCGAGGAGTGGAAGAAGCGCGATCCCGTCTCGTACGGCCGCGAGCTCTTGGTGCGCGCCAAGATGGACGAGAAGGAGATCCTTGCCATCGAAGAGAAGGTGACGGCCGAGATCGAAGAAGCCGTGAGGTTCGCCGACGAGAGCCCCGAGCTGGCCTACGAGAAGCTGGCCGAGTTCACCTACAAAGAATAACGAAAAGGAAAAGCGGAGAGATTATGCGTACGGTTGCGTTTCGCGAGGCCCTCAATGAAGCGATGGCCGAAGAGATGGAGAAGGACGATCGCATCTTCCTCATGGGGGAAGAGGTCGGCCACTACGACGGCGCCTACAAGGTCTCGAAGGGGCTGCTGAAGAAGTACGGTGAGAAGCGGGTCATCGACACGCCGATCGCCGAGGGCGGCTTCGTGGGCGTCGGGATCGGCGCCGCGATGGTCGGCCTGCGGCCCATCATCGAGCTCATGACCTGGAACTTCTCCTTCGTCGCGGCCGATCAGTTGATCAACAACGCCGCCAAGATCCGGCAGATGTCGGGTGGGCAGTTCACGCTCCCCATCGTTTTTCGCGGTCCGGGCGGCTCGGCCCACATGCTGGCCGCGCAGCACAGCCAGTCGACCGAGGCCCTGTGGGCGCACATCCCGGGGTTGAAGGTCGTCATGCCGGCGAATCCCAAGGACGCCAAGGGCCTCCTCAAGAGCGCCATCCGCGACGACAACCCCATCATCTTCATCGAGGGCGAGGTGCTCTACGCCGACCAGGGCGAGATCCCCGATGGCGAGTACACCATCCCGCTGGGCGTCGCCGAGGTGAAGCGCCCGGGCAAGGACCTCACCATCATCGGCTGGTCGAAGATGGTGAAGATCGCGCTCGCCGCCGCCGAGGCGCTGGCCGCCGAGGGAATCGAGGCCGAGGTCGTCGACCCGCGCACGATCCGTCCGCTCGACGAGGAGTTGCTCGTCGAATCGGTCAAGAAGACCGGCCGCTGCCTGATCATCGAAGAGGGCTGGCCGTTCAACGGCGTCGGCGCGGAGATCGCGTACCGCATGGGCCGCCGCTGCTTCGACGACCTCGACGCGCCGGTCGAGCGCCTCACTGGCGCCGACATGCCGATGCCGTATAACCACCACCTCGAGCAGCAGTGCATCCCTGACGTGCCCCGCGCCGTCGCGGCCGCCAAGAAGCTGCTCTACCTCGAATAGCCAACGAAAAATTCTCGCGTGGGCGCAGACGGGCTTTGCCCGTCGGAGCCCGTCGCGGGGGAGCGGGACCCTCTGAGGGTCCCGGAAAGAACAAATGGCACAGATCCTCGACATGCCGCAGCTCTCCGACACGATGAAAATCGGCGTGCTGCAGAAGTGGCGCAAGAACGAAGGCGACGCGATCAAGCCGGGCGAAGTCCTGGCCGAAGTCGAGACCGACAAGGCGGTGATGGACTTCGAGGCGTACGATCCGGGCGTCCTCTTGAAGCGCCTCATCGCCGACGGCGCCAGCGTTCCGGTCGGCACGCCGATCGCCATCATCGGCAAGGCGGGCGAGGACGTCGCCGCGCTGGTCGAGCAGGCCAAGGCGCGCGCCGCCGGTGGTGGCAAGGCTGCCGCCCCCCCGGCCGCGAAGCCAGAGCCCGCGAAGCCGGCTGCCGCGCCCGCTCCCAAGGCCCCGCCGCCGTCCGGGGCCCCGGTCAACGGTCAGGCCGCGCGTCCTGCGGCGCCGCCGGCGCCCCGCGCTGCTCCCGCGACGCCGAGCGCCCCGGCAACGAAGGTGCTGGCCTCACCGCTGGCCCGCAAGCTGGCCACGGATCTGGGCGTCGATCTGCGCACCGTGCAGGGGACCGGCCCTGGAGGCCGCATCGTCGAGCGCGACGTGAAGGCGGCCGCCGAGGGTGGCGCGCCGCCCCAAGGCGCGACCCAAGCTGCGATCGACTGGCACGCCGCCGAAGAAGCGCCTGCGTCCGCCCCGGCCACCGCGCCGCTGCCGGCGCAGCTGGTCCCCGAGCGCCGCGCCGAGGCCCGCCCGGCGGCCACCGCCCCGTCGAACGACATCGTCAAGCCGCTGTCGATGATGCGCCGGACGATCGCCGGCCGCCTCCTCGAGGCGAAGACGACGGTCCCGCACTTCTATCTGACGGCCGACGTCGACATGGACCAGGCCATGGAGTTCCGCGAGCAGGTGGCGCAGGTCCACGGCGCGAAGCTGTCAGTCAACGATCTGGTCCTCAAGGCCTGCGCGCTGGCGCTGCGCAAGATCCCCGAGGCGAACGCCTCGTTCGGCGAGGAGGCGATCACCCAGCACGCCCGCGTCGACATCGGCATGGCGGTCTCCATCGAGGACGGCCTCATCACGCCGGTCATCCGCGACGCCGACAAGAAGACCATCGGTCAGATCGCCAGCGAGGCCCGAGAGATGGCCAAGCGCGCCCGCGACCGCAAGCTGCGCCCCGAGGAGTACACCGGCGCGACCTTCTCGGTCTCAAACCTGGGCATGATGGGCATCCGCGACTTTGCCGCGATCATCAACCCACCCGAGGGCGCCATCCTGGCCGTCGGCACCGTCCGCAAGGAGCCGGTGGTCAAGGACGACAAGATCGTCATCGGCCAGCGCATGTCCATCACGCTCTCTTGCGATCACCGGGTCATCGACGGCGCGCTCGGCGCCAAGCTGCTCCAGGCGATCGTCTCGATCCTCGAGAAGCCGATCTCGCTGGCTTTTTGATCTCGTCGGGGGGCCGCTCGCTGCCGCTCGGGCCCCCCGCGCCACCCTCGCTTCAACCCACCCCGGGCGCGGCGAAGCCGCGCTGCGCTCGCGCCGTCCATTGAACGGTCGCCGTGGTAGCCTTGGGGGGTGTCCACGGCGGGGCAAATCCTCGAGCAGCGCTTCGAGCAGGCGCTCGAAAGCGCCGAGGAGTTCTTCATGAAGGCCGGCAAGGTTCATCGCGCCGCGTCCGAGCTCGCGGCGCGCCTCTCGGCCGCCCAGATCCCTTACGCCATCGTGGGAGCCATGGCCCTCGGCGCGCACGGATACGAACGTGCGACCTCCGATGTCGACCTCTTGGTAACCAGCGACGGCCTCGCCAGGTTCAAGGCCCTCAACCTCGGACGGGGCTACGTCGAGAAGTTCGCCGGGAGCAAAGGCCTGCGCGACACCGAGAACGGGGTAACCATCGACGTCCTCATCGCGGGTGAGTTTCCGGGCGACGGCCGACCAAAACCCGTGCGGTTCCCGGATCCGTCCGGCGCCGCCGTCGAAGGCGAACGGTTTCGCATCTTGTCCTTGCCGAAGCTCGTGGAGCTGAAGCTCGCCTCCGGGATGACCGCGCCGCACCGGCTCAAAGACCTGGCCGACGTCCTCGAGCTGATCAAGGCGGCCGACCTCCCGGCCACCTTGGCCGCCGAGTTGGATCCCTACGTGCGCGCCAAATACGACGAGCTCTGGACCGCGGCCCAGACGCGCGATCCGGAGTAGTCTTCGCGCCGCCGGCGCAGCCCGATCGCCTCAGTGACAGGGCTGCAGGATGGTGATCGACCAGGGCGCGGGGTTGTTGCAGTTGCCGCAGAAGAGCGCCGCCATCCAGACGCCGGTGTCGTCGATGCCGGGAAACGCCGCGCTGTTCTTGTCGGTCAGCGTGCTGAGATCGATCGATCGGCCCGCCGGTGGCTCGCCCGACCACCAGCCGTCGGCGATGTCCTCGAGGTTGAGGAACTGGTTCTGCAGGTCGGACAGCGACTTGTTCGTGTAGTGGGCCACCGCTGCCTCCGTGATCTGGCTGCCGTCGTAGTCGTTCCCCAGGCAGTTCGTCGTCATCTGACTCCAGTCGATCGTCACCGCCGGGACGCCGGCCGGCACCAGCATCGGGTGCGCCTTCTCGAGATCGACGGTGTACGAGAGCTTCGTCGAATCATTGGTCAAGGCGAGCTCGGTGGTGGTCGAGCTGGTGTCGAGGTTGAAGAGCGCGATGCTGTGCGGCTGCTTGCCGACGTCCGCCCCACTCTGCGCCATCACCAGGAAGGTGTACTGGTCCTGCGGGTACTGGTAGTTCGCCGTGGTGACGTCGAAGCGCGACCAGAGCTCGTCGATCGGCAACGGGTTGCCGAGCTCGTTGAAGTTGAGCAGATCCTGGTGCGTGGAGGTCCCGTCGGGGAAGGTGGTGATCACGCCCGAGTTGCTGGTCAGCGGGAGGTTGTCGACCTTCAGCGCCTGCTCGATATCGGCGGGGGTCAGGTTCCAGAGCGAGATCGACACCGTGTTGATGTCGGTGGTCGGGTTCACCGTCTTGCCGAAGAAATCGGTCGTCAACTGGCTCCAGTCGAACACCAGGTCGTAGCGGTTCTGCAGGACGACGTGACTGATGCTGAACGAGTCGCTGAGCGAGTAGTTGGTCTCGTCCGTGATGACCACCGCGGCCGAGGGGTCCATGCAAGCGGCCGAGGCGATCGGGGCCGGTCCCGAGCTCGATTTGCAACCAGCCGCGAGCAGCAGGGAGGTCGGGAGCAGGGCCAAGACAAGCGAGCCAAAGGAGCCAAGCGAGCCAAGCGGGACGCTAAGCGAACGCGGTGAGACAAAAGCCATCAGTTACCTCGTGGGCTCGCACGGCGGAAATCGGCCGCCACCCGAAGAACGCAAGATACACGCATCCGTTTTCTTATGGCAAGACCACGCGGAAACCTTCACTCGGAGACGACCACGCCCCATTCGTGCTATCCAAATATCCATCTTCCATGGCTGACAAATACGATCTGATCGTCGTCGGGGCGGGGCCCGGCGGCTATGTCGCGGCGATCCGCGGCGCGCAACTGGGGTTCAAGACCGCCTGCATCGAGCGCGAGCGCGCGGGCGGCATCTGTCTCAATTGGGGCTGCATCCCGACCAAGGCGCTGCTCAAGTCGGCCGAGACGATGCGCGCCGTGCAGCACGCCGGCGAAATGGGGATCGTCATCCAGGGGCCGGTGAGCTTCGACTGGAGCAAGATCATCGCCCGCAGCCGCAGCGTCTCCGAGAAGCTGGCCGGCGGCGTCGAGTTCCTGTTCAAGAAGTACGGCGTCACCCACCTCAAGGGGACCGCCAAGCTGACCGGGCGTAACAAGCTGGAGGTGGAGACGACCAGCGGTGGCAAGCCCGACGGCAAGCTGACGCTGGAGGCGCCGCGCACGATCATCGCCACCGGCGCGCGCGCCAAATTCCTGCCCGGCATCGAGCCCGACGGCGATCGCATCATCACCTACCGCGAGGCGATGGTCCTCCCCGAGGTCCCCAAGTCGGTCGTCGTCATCGGCGCCGGCGCGATCGGGATCGAGTTCGCCGACTTCTGGAACGCCTTCGGCGTCGAGGTGACGGTCATCGAATTCATGCCGCGCATCCTGCCCATCGAGGACGAGGAGGTGTCGGCCTCGCTGACGCGGGCGCTGAAAAAGAAGAGGATGACCATCCACACCGGCGCCAAGACGACGGGCATCAAGGTGAGCGGCAAGACCGCGACCACCTCGTTCGTCGACGGCGAAGGAAAGGAACAGACCATCACCTCCGAGCGCGTCCTGCTGGCGGTCGGCGTGCGGGCCAACGTCGAAGGGATCGGCCTCGAGGGGATGGGCGTCGCGCTCGATCGCGGCTTCATCCAGGTCGACGACCAGTATCGCACCGCCAGCCCCGGGATCTGGTCGATCGGCGACTGCGCCGGGCCGCCGCTCTTGGCCCACGTGGCGATGGCCGAAGGGGTGCGCACGGTCGAGGCCATGGCCGGCAAGCACGTGGTGCCGGTGAACTATGACGCCATCCCGGGCTGCACCTACTGCGACCCCGAGGTGGCTTCGATCGGGAAGACCGAGGTGCAGGCGCGCGAAGCAGGAATCGACATCTCGGTCGGCAAGTTCCCGTTCAACGTCAACGGCAAAGCGCTGGGGGCCAACCACCTGGACGGGTTCATCAAGGTGATCACCAACAAGGCGCGCGGCGAGATCGTCGGCGTGCACGGCATCGGCTACGGCGTCACCGACCTCATCGCCGAGATGTCGCTGGCCATCACCTCGGAGGCGACCGCCCACGACGTGCTGGCCGCCGTCCACCCCCACCCCACCCTCTCCGAGGTGATGTACGAGGCGACGGCCGCGGCGCTCGGCGAGGTGGTTCACATCTGAAGCCCGCGCCGGCGGCGCGCGGCTAGGGGCAGCAGAGCGTCTTGGGCCCGGTCGGCGCCGCGGTACCGCCGACCGCGCTCATCGGCGAACAGGCCCCATCCGTGGGCGTGCCGGAGAACTGCACGCCCGGCATGGAGAGACCCCCCGAGACGCAGCTGCGGGTATTGCTCTGCAGCTCGATCCCGCCCGAACAGGTCTCGAGCAACACGGAGTCGCAGCTGCCGCCGGCCGGTGCTCCGCAGGTGCAGGCGCCGCAGGTGACCGTGCCCGAAACTCCCGTGTAGAAGGGCTGCGCGGGGGCGCCTCCGGGGCAGCTGGTCTTCGCGCCGTTGAAGAGCTGGCAGAGCGTCCCCGCCGTGGCGGCCGGGACGCAGACCTGACCCGCGGCGCAGCCGCCGCCCACCTGCTGCGTGGCGCAGAAGGTGGCTTTGGTGCCGAAGGTGTAGGTCGGCACGTTGGCCGTGCCGGACGGCGTGCAGTCGGCCGGCGTGGCGACGAACATCGTGGCGCCGATGCCGTAGATCGCCCCGGTTCCGTCCGGCGTCCAGGGAGGCGCGGCGGCGGTGCAGCTCTTGTCCTGACCGGTGACAAAGGGGCCGGCCGACTCTCCGCTCGACGTGCCACCGGTGCATTCGGCCAAGGTCTTGAACCCGGCCAAGGTCGTCGAGCAGCTGACCGCCCCCGGGGTGCAAGTGCAGCCCTTGCCGGCGATCACGGTGGTGCAGCTGAGCGGATTGGGGTTGGCGAAGATGGCGGTCGGCTGATCGTAGCCCGCGGTCCCGCAGGCGCCGGCTCCGACGCCGCTCAGCAACCCGATCGGCGCCGACGTCGGATCGAGCGTCACGCACTGGGCCGCCACGCTGCAGGCCGGATCGTCGCAATCAATCTTGCCGTTGCAGTCGTTGTCGACGCCGTCGAAGCAATCCTCCGCGCCTGTCGGCTTGCAGGACGCCGCACCACCGGCGCCGCCGGTCGCGGCGCCCGCGCCCCCCCCTCTTCCGCCGGCCGCGCCGCCACCGCCCCCTCTTCCGCCGGCCGCGCCGCCGCTGCCCCCTCTTCCGCCGGCCGCGCCGCCGCTGCTGCCCCCTTTGCCGCCGCCCGCGCCGCCGCCGGCCCCGCCGCTCGCGCCACCGCTGCCCCCTTTGCCGCCGATCGCGCCGCCACCGGCCCCGCCGCTCGCGCCCCCACCGACGCCCCCCGTGCCGTTCGTGCCCGCGCTGCCGCCGCTGCCCGGAGAGCCGGCGTCGCCGGCGCCGAAATCAACCGTCAGGGTGCCGCAGCCCGGGGGAAGCACCTGGCTGCCGTCCCGTTCGGCGAGCGGTGCGCCGCCCGCGAACAGCGTCAGCGCGATTGTCACTTTTCGACCCGCCTCGTACCCGTCGGGGAACTGCACCTCCACGCCGCCCGAGCGAGCTCCCGGGGTCAGCGTCAGCTGCGTCTCCTTCGGCGCGCTGGCCGCGGCGTCCCCGCCCGCCTCGACCGTCACGTCGACGTCGAGCCGGTCAGCCGTGCTCGCGTACGGGCCGAGCTCGACGGTCACGAACAGCGTGCCGGTCCGGCAGCTCTCGACCTTGCCGCAGCTCCCGACGGCCAGGACGCCCGCCGCCATCAACAGCGCCGCCGCGAATCGAGCCCTGTCCCCGCGCACCGTCAGTTTCCTGTGGCGGTTCCGAAGGTGGCATCGGGGAACTTGTCGCCGCGGGTGGCGAGAACCAACGCCACGGCGCCGCCCACCACCACCGCGGCCCCGACCGCAATCCAGATCCAGGTTCGCGAGCCGCTGCGCGAAGCCCCCGGCTCCGCGGCTGGCGGCGGCGCGACGATCATCGCGGCCGGCGAGGCGGCGGGCGGTGGCGCGGGCTCGAGCGCCGGCGAAGAGACGGGTGCCGGCGCCGTCTGCGGCGGAGGCGCCGTCTCGGGCGGAGGCGCCGTCTCGGGCGCAGCAACCGCCGGCGGCGACGTGCCGGCCTTCTCCTCCTCGATCGCCTTGCTGAGCGCCGCGACGTGGTTGCGCGCCTCGTCGGCGTTCGCTCGATCGGGATAGAGACGTAGATAGTTTCGATAGAGCTCGAGCGCGCGCGCGCCGTTGCCGGCCAATCGGTAGGCCTGCGCGGCGTCGTAGAGCAGCGCCGGATCGGGGCGCAGGCCGAAGGCCGTCTCGTACTTCTCGGCCGCCTCGGCGTAGCGTCCCAACCCGAAGGCGGCGGTCGCCTCGTCGTACGCCTTGCGCGCCGCGCTGGTCTCGGCCGCGACCACCGGCCGTCCGCCGACCGCGAGCGCCATCAGCGTCACGGCAAGACAGAGGCACCCTCTTCGCATCGGCCGCTAGAGAATATCATCGAACCGGGCGCCGCCGAAGGAGCGGGCGTCGCCTGTCTCCGGGCTCAGTAGGCGATAGCGACGACGTCGTAGGCGGCCAGCGCCGGCAGCGTGACGGTCACCGCACCGCCGGCGTAGCGGTCAGACTCTGGTAGAGCGGCATGAGCCCGAGCTCCGTGGCGGTCGGATCGCCGACGGTGTCCGCCAGGAAGAACGCGAAGGAGAACGCGAAGAAGAACGCGAAGAAGAGGCCGTTGGCGCAGGCCTCGGCCGCGTAGATGCGCCAGTAGTCTTCGCCGTCCCTCGGACGTTCGACAGACGTTCACCGGACAGAGCGCGCCTGATCGAGTAAATTGGAGCCGAGCATGTCAGAGCGGATCGTCGAGACCCGGTCGCGCAAGCTGCGCGTCCTGCAGGCCGAGCTGGAGGCGAGCGGCGCCGCGCCGGCCGCGCGCCCGCAGTTCCAGCCCAAGCCGGACTGGATCCGGATGAAGATGCCGCGCGGCGAGGTCTTCTTCGACCTCAAGCAGCGGGTCGCGGAGCTGGGACTGCACACCGTGTGCGAGAGCGCGTCGTGTCCCAACATCGGCGAATGCTGGAACCGGCAGTCGTTGACCATCATGATCCTGGGGGGGATCTGTACGCGCTCCTGTCAGTTTTGCGACGTGCCGACCGGACGCCCGTTGCCCCCCGATCCCCACGAGCCCGAGCACGTCGCGACGATGCTGGGCGAGCTCGGGCTGCGCCACACCGTGATCACCTGCGTCGACCGTGACGACCTCCCGGACGGCGGCGCCGCGCACTGGGCGGCGACGATCCGCGCGGTCAAACGCCAGAGCCCGGAGCTGGTGCTGGAGGTGCTGACCGGCGACTTCAAGGGCGACACCGCGGCCGTCGACACCGTGCTGGCCGCCGGTCCCGACGTCTTCGCTCACAACCTGGAGACGGTGCCGCGCCTCTCACGCCAGGTCCGCGTCCAGGCCAGCTACCCGCGCTCGTACGCCATCCTCCGCCACGCGAAGGCGCGGGGTGCGATCACCAAGACGGGGCTCATGCTCGGCCTCGGCGAGGATCTCGAGGAGGTGCGCGTCGTCCTCCGCGAGCTGCGCGCGATCGGCGTCGACATCCTGACCCTGGGCCAGTACCTGCGCCCCTCGCCCAAGCACCTGGAGGTCGCCCGTTTCGTCCCGCCCGCCGAGTTCGACGCGCTCAAGGCCGAGGCGCTGGCGCTCGGCTTCCCCCACGTCGAGTCGGGCCCCATGGTCCGCTCCAGCTACCACGCCGACGGCCAGCGCGACATAGTCCTCGCCCTACGGCAACCGGGTCCCGATCGCGTGGGGCCGGACGGGCTTTGCCCGGCCGACCCCGTCGCGGGGGGCGCGGGACCCTCCCAGGGTCCCGAATAGGATGATTCCCTACTTCAGCGGGCACCTCTTCGACATCGGGTCGATCCCGATTCACCTGTTCGGCGTGCTCGTCGCGATCGGGGTGATCGTGGGCGATCGGATCGTGGTCAAGCAGGGGGCGAAGCGCGGGCTCGATCCGCAGGACGTCCGCTTCATGAACGCCCGCATCGTGATCGGCGGCTTCATCGTGGCCCACCTGGTGTCGGTGATCTTCTACTACCCCGAGCGAATCAAAGAGAACCCGCTGGTCCTGCTCAACGTCTGGTCGGGGCTGTCGTCGTTCGGCGGCTTCCTGGGCGCGCTGCTCGCTTTTCTCTACTACACGAAGAAGGAGAAGATCGATCGGCTGGCCTACGCCGACTCCGTCGCGCTCGGCCTGGCGGTCGGGTGGATCTTCGGGCGGACCGGCTGCTTCACCGCGCACGATCACCCGGGGCGCCACACCTCGTTCTTCCTCTCGGTGAACTACCCGCCGCTCGGGGGTTATCCGGGCGGCCCGCGCCACGACCTCGGCCTCGACGAGCTGCTGTTCACGATCGTCATGACGATCGTGCTCTTCCAGTACAACAAGAAGCCCCGCCCGCCCGGCCACGTCATCGGCCTGGCCGCGCTGATGTACGCGCCGGTGCGGTTCGGGCTCGACTTCCTGCGCGCGACCGACGTCGCGCTCCCCGACCAGCGCTATGCCGGCCTGACGCCGGCCCAGTGGGCCTGCCTGGCGACGCTGGTGCTCGGCGCCCACCTCATGGGGCTCATCCCAGCTCGCCCTCGGCCCGCGTCATGAGGTCCTCGTAGCGCCGGCGCTCGGCCTCGAGGTCGCACTCGCCGAGGAACGCCGAGTAGCTCATGAACGCGGTCAGGTACGAGAGATCCCGCGCCCACTCGGGCAGGTAGGAAGGGGCCTTCACCAGCCCTTCGCGCAGGAGGCGCCCGAACAGCGGCACGTCCTCGACGGCGATCTTCCCGGCGAAGAAGAGGGGCACGTCGCCGAGGTGCCCCTTGACCAGCGCGACGCGCAGGAAGTTGGTGACACGTAAGAGCCCGTCCAGGTAGCAAACGTCTTTGGTGAAGGGCGCGCCCCCGGTGCAGAGGCCGCCCCGACAGACGCGGCGCGCGCCGTCGAACGCGCTCATCTCGTCGTTTCCGCGTTCGCGGAAGAAGCGGTAGAGCTCGCAGAAGTCGGCGCCGTCCTCGGCCATCTTGATGGCCAGCGTGCGATCCGACAGGCGGCGCAGGCGCTCGACGCTGGTCGACTGGGTCATGAACTCGGTCAGGACCGCGAGCCCCTCCTGCGTCGCCGTGGTGCGCGGCGACGGGTAGCCGACGAACGGCATCAGCGGCTGGGCGCGGCCGTTGATCGCGGTCGCGACGTGGACGTGCCCCTCGTGGTACTCGAGCTGCGCGACGTCGCGCGGGGCGAAGCGCGCGCCGCGCTTGACGCGCACGCCTTCGAAGCCGGCCACCGCCTTGGCCGCGATGCCGTCGACGATCTCGACCTTGATGGGCGTGCCGGCGAAGAAGCGCTCGAACTTGCGCGTCAGCAGCAGCACCACGTCCTCGGCGCTGAGCGACAGCTCGTCGGCGGGGCTGGGCATGGCGCCGGCCCCCGCCGCCAGCCCGTCGACCACGTCGGTGAAGTGGCGCGCGAGATCCAGGTTGGTGGTCCGGCGGTCGGCGGTGACGCTGGCCGGGCGGCCGTAGATCTCGACCGAGTGGTAGTAGAACGACTTGGTGCCGACGGCCGTCAGCATGCGCGCCGCGGTGGCGAAGGCCTCGCAGGTGTCGCGCAGGAAGCGCTCGATGGCGTT
>DASYEX010000233.1:0-22873 GCA_036498765.1 Polyangia bacterium | reverse complement strand
CCAGTGTGCTCATTTGCGCAGCCTAACCTTTCGTACAAAAAGTCGTCAATAGGACCGCCCTCGGTTTCTGGGCAACGATTTTCTGATAAAACATTCCCAAGGCCGACGGACATTCTGGCGGGACATCTGGCGGGACATCTGGCGGGACATCTGGCGGGAAAGGTAGGATAGCTTCACGTGGACAGCTCCGACGCTCAGCTCGAATCGAAGATCACCGACCTGGTTCTGGAGTACGCGCTCACCCCCCCAGCCGACCGGCCGCTCCGACCGGACCTGTCGCTGCGCGACGAGATCGGCCTCGACTCGTTCGCCCTGGTCTCTTTGATGCTGCGCATCGGTGAGGAGTTCAGCGTCGACCTGGCCGAGGAGTCGTCGAAGGTCGGAATCAATCTCCAAGAGATCTCGACATTTGGCGATCTGATGCGCCTCGGACGGGCGTTCGCCAAGACCCCGCCCGCCGGGGCCTGAGCCCTCCCGCGGGCCTAGTCGTCCCCGAACGCCGCCTCGATGGCCTGCTCTTCGGCGTGCGGCTCCTCGGCGGCGGCTTGTTCGGGGGTGGCCTGCAGCTCCGTCACGCTGGTGTCGAGCGGGCGCCGCGCCCAGTAGGCGTGCACCGCCTCCGCGAGCGCGCGGCTGATCCCGGGCGCGGCGGCGAGCGCGTCGACCGTCGCCTCGCGGACCCGCTTGAGGCTGCCGAAGTGCCGGAGCAATTGCCGCTGGCGGCCAGGGCCGATGCCCGGAACGTCGGCCAGCGCAGAGCGGAGGGTGAGGCGGCGGCGGCGGTTGCGGTGGAAGCTGATGGCGAAGCGGTGCGCCTCGTCGCGGAGCTGCTGGAGGATGAACATCTCGGCGCTGTTGTTCCGAATCGGGATGGCGTCCTTCGCGTGGGGGAGAAACACCCGATCGGGCTTGGTGGTATCGCCGGTTTCGCGCGCGCCCTTCTTTCCAGCCGCGGGCGCGGGAGCGGCCGCGGGTGCGGGAGCGGCTGCGGGAGCGACCGCGGGAGGCGGAAGAAGCGGCTCGGGTTCGGCTGACGGCGTCTCGGGCGCGGGCTCCGGCGCCGCCGTCGTCGTCGCTCCTTCGGCCTGCGTCTCGGCCGCCCCTTCGGCCAGACCCTCGGCCAGCGCGACGTCCCGCTCCTTGGCCAGCCCCACGATCGGCAGCCCCACGCCGGGCCGCGTGTCGATGCCGACGTCGCGCGCGGCGGCCAGCGCCATCCCCAGCTGGCCCTTGCCGCCATCGACCACGATCAGATCGGGGAGCTTCCAGGTTCGGGCGTCCTGGCCGTCGCCCTCTTGGCGCGCGCGGCGGAAGCGGCGCGAGAGCACCTCGTACATCGAGGCGAAGTCGTCGTTGCGGCGTCCGTCGGTGCGCCCCGCCGCGCCCGGGCCGCGCACCTTGTACGTCCGGTAGCGGCTCTTGTCGGGGCGGCCGTCGACGAACACCACCATCGAGGCGACCGTCGCGAACCCCTGCAGGTGCGAGACGTCGTAGCACTCGATGACGCGCGGCAGGCGCTGAAGCTTGAGGCGCCGCTGCAGCTTGCCAAGCGCCAGCTCCACGTCGGCGCGCGCGTTGCGCCGGGTGGCGAAGCTGGCGGCGGCGTTCTTGTTGGCGAGCTCGACCAGCTTCTTCCGATCGCTCCGCTGGGGCGTGAGGACTTCGACCTTCTTGTGGCGCCCGGGCATCTGCGCGCGTTTGTCCGAGAGCCACTCGCCCTTGAGCGCGGCGTCGTCGATCTCGATCGGCAGCAGGATCTCGTCGGGGGGCGGGGCGCCCATGTCGTAGTAGAGGCCGACGAACGACGAGATCAGCTCGGCGTCGGGGAACTCCTGATTGGTGAAGGAGAACGTCCGGTTGCCGTTGAGCTGGCCGTCGCGGATCGACATCACCGCGATCTCCAGCGCGATCCCTTCCCGGTGGTAGCCGACGACGTCCTGGTCGACGAAGTCGCTCGACACCACCCGCTGCTTCTCCAGCGTCACCTCCAGCGCCTTGATCTGGTCGCGGATCTCGGCGGCCACCTCGAACTCGGTGCGCGCCGCGGCGTCGCGCATGCGCGCGCGCAGCCGCTCGAGCAGCTCGTCGCTCTTACCGTCGAGGAACAGGCGCACGTCGCGGATCTGATCGCCGTAGGCGTCGCGCGGCACCGGCAGCACGCAGGGCGCCGGGCAGCGCTTGATCTGGTACTGCAGGCAGGGGCGTTTGCGGTTGTGCAGCACGTGGTCGGTGCAGGTACGGAGCTGGAAGTGGCGGTTCACCACCCGCAGCGCTTCGCGGCAGGAGGTGGCCGAGTGGTAGGGCCCGAAGTAGTAGGCGCCGTCCTCGCCGAGCCGCCGGGTGACCTCCAGCCGCGGCCACTCGCCGGCCGGGTCGAGCCGCAGCACCAGGAAGTTCTTGTCGTCGGTGAGCTTGACGTTGAAGCGCGGCTGATGGCGCTTGATGAGCGTGTTCTCGAGGAGCAGCGCCTCCTTCTCGTTGCTGGTGATGACCGTCTCGATGTCGGCGACGATCCCCTCGAGCAACGGCACGAAGTCCCGGCTGTCGCCCGAGGCCGGCTGGAAATACTGCCGGACGCGGTTGCGCAGCACGGCCGCCTTGCCGATGTAGATCGGTTTGCCGCGCCCGTCCTTCATGATGTAGACGCCGGGCGCGGTCGGCAGACCCTCGAGGATCTCGGCCAGCGTGCGGCGCGGGGCGGGCACCTCGCCCTCGCGCAGGCTGGGCCGCGGCTCTGCGCCGTCTTCAGACATGTTGGTAACCATAACGCGCGCGCTATATTCGCGCCGCATGTTGCGCCGATCAGACGCCTGCGATGACACCGCCGGGCCCAGCCCAGCTTCGTCGACGCGCTGCCGCCGGCTCGCGCTCGTCCTCATCGCGCTCGGCGCGATGCTCCAAGCTCCGCCGCTCCGCGCCGCGGGCGCGCCGGTGGTCGGCAAGCTGACGTGGTACGGGCAGTCCTGCTTCCTGCTCGAGACGGCGGCCGGGACGCGCGTGCTGATGGACCCGTTCGGAAAGACCGCGGGCCGCGCGCTGCCGGCAGGCCTGCGCGCCGACCTGGTGACGATCAGCCACGAGCACCCCGACCACAACAACCCGCGGATGTCGACCGGCTCGCCCCGGGTCATCCACGGCCTGACCGCCGACAAGAAAGGCTGGGCCCGCGTCGACGAGAAGTTCCGGGACGTCGCGATCCGCTCGGTCGGCGTCTACCACGACGGCAAGCGGGGCGCCGTGCAGGGCCTCGACACCGTGTTCATCTTCGAGGTCGGAGGCCTGCGCATCGCGCACCTGGGCGACCTCGGCCACATCCTGGACGACGACCAGCTGGAGGCCATCGGCTCGGTGGACGTGCTGCTGGTCCCGGTGGGCGGGGGGACCACGTTGGACGCTTACCAGGCGACGCGCGTGATCGACCAGCTTCACCCGCGCCTGATGATCATCCCGATGCACTACACGCCGGCCACGCTCGAGCTCTTCCTCGAGCGCAAGGCCAACGTGCGCAAGGCCGAGAGCCCGACCGTGACCCTCACTTCGGTGAAGGCGCGCCCGGCGACGGAGATCGTCTTGCTCCCCGCCCCGTAGGAATCGCGTGGAGGACGACGGGCTCCGCCCGGCGGCGTCCGTCGCGGGAGGGTCGGGGAACCCTCTGAGGGGTCCCTTGTAGATAGTCGCGCAGCACGACGGCGCTGTTGTGGTCGACGTCGCGGGCGCTGTAGAGCAGCGTCACCGTCCCTCGCCGGCCGGCGGCGCGGAGGGGACGCCAGACGCCGGGGCGGTCGTCCAGCTCGGCGCGATACCGACGCTGGAACTCCTCCCAGCGGTCGATCCGGTGCCCGAACCAGAGCCGCAACCCGGTGCTGGGCGCGACCTCTTTCACCCAGTCCGCGCCGAGCTTCTCCTTCTTGAGCCCGCGCGGCCACAACCGCTCGACCAGAAAACGATGCCCGTCGGTGCGCGCGGCCGGCTCGTAGGTGCGCTTGATTCGGATCATGCCTCGATCTTGGGGGCCTCCGGGCAAGGCCACAAGCCGGGGAGGGACCAGGACGCTGGTCTAGCGGCCGAGCGCGCGCGCAAACAGGTGCCAGAGCCCGACCGCCACCAGCACCGGCAAGGCGAAGGCGGCGAGGACGGCGACGACCGCCAGCGCCAGCACCACCCGGTCAGACCAGTGACCACGCACCGCGCGCCCCGGAACCGAACGCGCCCGCAGGAGCTCGAGGTTGCGTGCGTTGGCCTTGAACATGAAGTCCCAGATGTCGCCGACGATGGGGATGGCGCCGCCGGCGGCGTCGGCCGCCAGGTTGAGCAGCATGCGCGCGAGCAACGCCTTGGGCGCGCGCCGCCGGGCGGCCAGCAACACCGGGTAGAGCCCCAGCAGAGACCCGAGCAGATCCCCGACACCCGGCAACACGAGCCCCAGCAGCGGGTCGATGAACCGGTCGTCGAGCCAGCGCGCCAGCGTCTCGGCGGCGACGAGCGCCCGATCCTCCGACGGGAGCTCCGACGGGAGCTCCGACGGGAGCTCCGACGGGGACTCCGACAGGGGCTCCGCGGGCTCCGACCTCCGGCCGCGCTCCACCCCGGAAGGTTACCCAGCAAAACCGCGCGCGTCAGGCACAGCCGTCAGGCGCTGCGCCCGGCGGTCGCGGAGCCCATCGCACCGGGGACGTAGTTGCCGCCCGAGATGATCATCTTGATCGCCTCCTGGCGCGCCACGTTGACCCGCACCAGGCGACTTTCGGGGATGAAGTGCAGGCGGCCGCTGGTCGGGTTGGGCGAGGCCGGGATGAACACGCAGCAGGTCCCCGGATCGCCCTCGACCGGGTGGCCGGCGGTGAAGCCGATGACCATGCCGCGCCCCGCGTCGTCCGGGACCAGCACGACCTGGCCGAAGATGCCGAACCCGCCGTCGTGCGAGTCGGTGAGCGCCATCTGCTTCCAGGCCCGGTACAGATCCTTCAGCCCCGGCACGTGCCCCAGGATCCAGTCGGTGATCCCGATCAGGAATTTGCCGATCACGCTGGTGACGAACAGGCCGAGGATATAGATCGCCAGCAGCGCCACGGCGATCCCCAGCAACGGCACGTCGATCCCCAGGAGGAGGCGCGCCTTACTGTCGACGTACCAGAGGACGAAGAAGGTGCCGGCGACCGGGATCGCCGCCAGGATGCCGGCCACGAACTTGTTGCGGACGTGGTTCTTGAGGCTCCCCATGCGATCGAATTAGACGCCCAGAACGCGTCCAGCGCCAAAAGCCACCTTTGCGCGGCGGGCGCGGCGGGCGCGGCGGGCGCGGCGGGCGCGGCGGTCAGTCCTCGGGCGTGACCGGCGGCTGGGAGGCGCTCTGCAGCCCCTCCGCCACCTCCGGGAGAATCCCCAGCCGCTGGTAGGTGGGGCGCGCGTGGCGGCGGATTTCGGGGAGCGCGCGGAAGAACAGCGCCGCGCCGACGACGCAGACGATGCCGCCGAGGCCGATGGTGCGGGGGGCGCCGATCCGCTGGGCCAGGCTGCCGGCCAGGAGGCTCCCGAACGGCACCGTGCCGAAGAAGGCCATCGCGAAGAAGCTCATCACCCGCCCGCGCTTGTCCTCGTCGACCAGCGTCTGCACGATGGTGTTGCTGGCCGCCATCTGCACCATCATCCCCATCCCGGTCGGGACCATCAGCACCAGCGACAGCCAGAGCGTGTGCGAGAGCGCGAAGCCGATCAGGCTGGCGCCGAAGATGGCGGCCGACACCCCGATGACCCGGCCGAGGCCGAGGACGCTGGTGCGCGACGCGAGATAGAGCGCCCCGCCGAGCGCGCCGGCGCCCGAGGCGGCCATCAGGAAGCCGAGCGTATCGGCCTGACCGTGCAGCACGCTGGTCGCCTCGATCGGCATGAGCACCGCGTAGGGCATCCCCATCAGGCTGACGACCGCCAGCAGCAGCAGCACCGAGCGGATCGGCAGGTGACCGACGACGTAGCGCAGCCCCTCGACGAGCTCGGCTGACACGCGCGTCTTCCGCGGCGCCGTCGGACGCGGCTCGAGGCGCATCGCCAGCAGCGAGGCGATGACCGCCAGGTAGCTGGCGGCGTCGATGGCGAAGCACCACCCCTCGCCGAAGAGCGCGATCAGGATCCCCGCCACCGACGGGCCGATGAGCCGGGCAGCGTTCACCATCGACGAGTTGAGGGCGATGGCGTTGGGTAAGTCGGCGCGATCCTCCACCATCTGCACGACGAATGCCTGTCGCGCCGGCATGTCGAAGGCGTTGATGAGCGCCTGGAAGACGCTCAAGGCAGCGATGCCCGCTATCGTCGTGCGGGCTATCGTCGTGCCCGCTATGGCGGGATGCCACCAGGCGAGCGCGGCCAGCAGCCCCGATTGGAGCATGGCCAGCACCTGCGTCACCACCAGCGTGCGGTGGCGGTTCCAGCGGTCGACCCACACGCCCGCCACCGGCGCCAGGAAGAAGGTGGGGATCTGCCCGGCGAACCCGATCACCCCCAGCATGAGCGCCGAGCCCGTCAGGCGGTAGACGAGCCAGCTGGTGGCGACGCGCGTGAGCCAGGTGCCGATGAGGGAGATCCCCTGGCCGACGAAGAAGAGGCGGTAGTTGCGGTGCCGCAGCGCCCGGCCGATCGTGCGAAGGGGTGTGCGCGGTGGCTCGGCGGCGCGGGAGCCGGGGTCGCTGCTCATGCTCGCCTCGACGTCCGTCTCGCTCAGGCGGTGAGGAGCGTCCCCACGCTGCCCGGCGCCGCCAGCGTGGCCGCGATCTCCCCCGGCGCGACGACGTGCACGGCAGCCACGCCGGCCGCCAGCGGCGCGAACGCCTCTTCCAGCTTGGGGATCATCCCGCCCTGCACCACGCCGCCCGCGATGGCGGCGCGCGCCTCGGCGACGGTCAATCGCGGAAGCCGCGTCGTCGGATCGTCCTTGTCGCGCCGGACCCCGCCCACCGCCGTGCAGGCCACCAGCGCGGAGGCTCCCAGCGCCGCCGCCAGCTGGCTGGCGACGACGTCGGCGTTGATGTTGAGCGGCTCGCCCGACGGGCCGGCGCCCAGACAGGCGACGACCGGCAGGTGCCCGGCGGCGTCGAGCGCGTCGAGCAGCGCCAGGTCGAACCCCTCGACGTCGCCGACCAGGCCGAAGTCGACCGGCGCGCCGCCGGAGCCCGAGACGACGCGCGGTGGGCGGCGGTGGGCGCGCACCACGCCGCTCGACCCCGAGATCCCCAGCGCGGGCACGCCGGCCGCGCGCAGCGCCGCCACCAGGTCGACGTTGAGGCGCCCGGCGACCACCATCTTCACCACGTCGAGCGCGGCGGCGTCGGTCACCCGCCTGCCGCCGACGATGGTGGGCTCGATGCCGAGGCGCCGCGACAGCTCCGTCGTCTGCGGCCCCCCGCCGTGCACGATGACCAGGCGCCTCCCCGCCGCGCGCGCCCCCGCGAGCTCCGCCGCCGCGACCACGAGCGCCGCCCCTGCCAGCACGTCGCCGCCCAATTTGACGACGGCGTCAAACATGCAAAACCTGAAATCCGACGATCGAGTCGCGGTCGAAGCTGCTCAAGAAGGCGAACCAGCCACTGCTATCGACGAACGAATGTTGGTGATCGCCGACACGTCGAACGCGGCGCTCGGGGTGCCTTCGCAACGTAGGTCTCCTCTAAATAACGATCGAAACGGGTGCTCAGGTCCTTCGGCAGTCCGTCGACAGTGCCACGGGCGGCCAACAGAGAGTCGAGCCGGCGCATGAAACAGAGTGTACGTCAACTCACCACGAGAGTGGCGGTTCGATCGTCGGCGCCCGGCCCCCGCCCAGGAAACGAGTGAAACGACGGCCTCGACTATAGCCAGGAACCTGGATCATCAAGCGAGGCAGTCTCTGGTAGCCCCAAGGGGAGCGTCATGCTCCGGCGCGTCGATCCGACGCCATCTTGGACGGCGTCGGTAGCCTACATCAGCCTGGCTCTAGCGCCGGGCTCCAAGTGATATTCCGCGTGGTTGCCAATTGCGACCGCCGTAACCCTTTGAAAATGGTCGCCCGGACCCCATTGACGCCATTCCATGCGCACCAAATGCACAGTAATGCACCTTGCGACGTTGAGTGAACACGCAACATGTGACGCATATCTCAACAACGTCTCACCATATAATGACCGTAACCATGAATGCGAACTTGTTAGGCATGGTACGCCGACGGACAAACTGACCTCTTACGTTTGCTTGACAGTTGATCGCAGATCAGCTCTTGTCTACTCGTTGGAGGGAAGAGGGAGGGTGATGGAATGTACTCCGTGGCGGCGCTCAAATTGCCGCCTCAACCTAGTTCAGACATTGCAACCCTGTCTGGACGGCAGAGTGCCAGGCCCTCCTTGAGCGCCCTAAAGAGACACAGGAATGGCGGAGGCGGCTTTCGTCGATCGTCAGTTTCCTGGGGAGGCGACAAATCGACCGTCAATGTGGCAGTGCCAGCGCATCAGCATCCAGGAACCGAACCAAGACGAAAGGAGCTATCATGACGAGAGAGGTGATAGGCGTACGGACAGTGGGTGGTCTGTTGATTGTGGCCGGTATCCTGGCTGCGGCAACGCCTGCGAGGGCCGATATTTGGAAAAATCTCCATGACGAGACGAAATGCATGGGTGTCTCGGGCGGCACCATGACGTCGGGGACCAAAATTATCATCTGGGACTGCGACGGGCATCCGGACCAGAATTGGGGCCTCTACTACACGGGCTACGGGAATTACAGCCAGATCTACGACCACGCGACTCCTTCGCCAGAAGATCCTGCATCGGAATGTATTGCGCTGCCACGCGCCCAAACTGCCGACGGCACCTACTTCATCATCTGGAATTGCACGAGCTTCACGGACGATCAGAAGTGGTTTCCTTTCTACGTTACGACTGATTCGAACGGCCACAACTGCTACAGTTTCGAGAACCTATTGGCTAATGAACGAGGGCAGGGCACGATGGTGCCTAGTCCTTACCTCAATGAGGTTCAGGACGGGCAGCTAGTCGTCCTCGAACAGTGGCACGGTTGGGATACTCAGACGTGGTGTTCGTATTAAGCAACCAGTCAGCTGAGTCACATCTCCGGCCTCTCGCTATCAGAATGTGAGGTTCCGGTCTCTTCGACGCCCCGGACAAGCTCAGCGCAACCGCTGAGCGTCACGCCGAACCCTTTGGTTCGACGTGACGTTCATCCATTAAGTGAATAGCGACGCGGGGAGCGCAGCAGTCCTATCCCCGAGTCTAGTCTAGGGCCAAGGACCAGGATCCTCGAGGGAGGCGATCTCCGGGAGCCCCAGCATGAGGTTCATGTTCTGGATCGCCTGGCCGGCGCCGCCTTTGATCAGGTTGTCGGTGGCGCTCACCACGGCCAAGGTCCGCGTCAGGCCTGCGGCCGGGCCCAGCGTGAAGCCGACCTCCGCGTAGTTGCTCCCCGCGACCGCCGCCACCTCGGGGAGGCGATCACGAACGAAGCGGACGAATGGCTCCTTGGAATAGGTCGCCGCGTAGAGCGCCTCGAGCTCGGCGGCCTCGATCGCGGCCGGCAGCTCCACGAAGCTGGTTACCAGGATCCCGCGCGACAGCGGCGCCGAGACGGGGACGAAGCGCAGCTCGACGCCCGGCGCGCCCGCCGAGGCCAGCGCCTCTAGAATCTCCGGCGTGTGCTGGTGCTCCAGCACCTTGTAGGTCTTGAGGTTCACGGCGCGCACCGGGTGGTGCGTCCCGGCCGACGGCGCGATGCCGCTCCCCGACGAGCCGGTCATGCCCACCACGTGCACCACGCCGCCGAGCCGCCCCGCCCGCGCCAGCGGCAAGAGGCCGAGCTCGATGGTCGTCGCGAAGCAGCCCGGCGAGGCCACCGCGCGGGCCTTCTTGATCGCCTCGCGGTTCAGCTCGGGCAGGCCGTAGACGAACGTCCCCAGCAGCTCGGGGTGCGGGTGCTTGGCGCCGTAGTACTGCGCGTAGGCCGCGGCGTCGCGCAGGCGAAAGTCGCCCGACATGTCGACCACCCGGACGCCCTCGGCGAGGATGGACGGCGCGTGGTGCGCGCTCACCTTGTGCGGCAGGCCGAGCAGCGCGACGTCGCACCCCTTGGCCGCCTCGGCGGGCGGCACGTTCTCGAACACCAGCGCGCTGCGCCCGGTGAGCGGCGGGTGAACGGCGCCCAGCGGCTCGCCGACGTGATCGACGGCGACGACCCGCACCAGCTCGACGTCGGGGTGGATCAGCAGGCGGCGGATCATCTCGGCGCCGCCGTAGCCCGTACCGCCGATGACGGCGGCCTTGAACCGCTTCATCGTCGGCGCGCGCGCGCCTCGCGAGAGAGCGCGGTCAATTGCACGGCGGGAGGCCTCCTCCGATCGTGCAGAGGCAGACCGAGCCGCCGCTGCCGTTCGGATCGTCGCCGCAGTACTCACCCGACCCGCAGTTGGAGCCCCCGCAATTGCCGCCCATGTCGGTCGGCCTGGTTTGCGCGTCGTCTCCGTTGATGGGACAAACGCCGTTGGCGGCGTCGGAGTTGGGACAGAAGGACTCCTGGGGACCGCAGCCCGCCGCGAATCCGAGCGCGGCGGAGAGGGCCAGAACGGACAAAAGCGACTTCATGGCGCAATCATGGTCGGCAGCGCCGGCGGGTGTCAAGGCGGGGCCAACCCGTGGATTTTGCAGGGTGCGGAGGCTCATCCAGGCCGCACTTTTCCCGGAAAAAACCGGGCATCGCGTTGACGCGACCCCATCGTCCCCCTACCCTGAGAGTCTCGTGCATCGCGCCTGGTTGAGCCTGTTTTGGGGGTTGTTCGCGCTCTCTCTCCCGGCCGCGGCGTCGGCCGCCAAGGGGGTCCGGCTGCGGGCCATCGTGCCTTCCGGACCGCCGCCGGCCATCATGCCGCTCTCCGACGTGAAGCCGGGGATGGTCGGCCACGCGCTCACCGTTTTCCAAGGCACCAAGCCGGAGCCGTTCAAGGTCCGCGTCGTCTCGGTGATGCGGAACTTCCTCCCCAAGCAGGACGTCATCCTGATCCGCGCCGAGGATCCGCGCGTCGAGTTCTCCGGCATCGTCGCCGGCATGAGCGGCAGCCCGGTCTACATCGACGGCAAGCTGGTGGGCGCGGTCGCCTACGCCTGGAGCTTCGCCAAGGAGCCGCTGGGCGGTGTCACGCCGATCGAGTCGATGCTGGCCGAACGGCGCCGCCCGCGCCGCGTGGCGCGTGAGGTGTTCGCCGAGGGGTCGCCGTCGAGCGGCGAGGTCATCGCCGCCGAGGGGCTGAGCATCCCCGCCGCCCTGCGAGGCGCCGCGCCGGTGCACAGCGGATTCGGAACGCCCGACGCGCTGGCGCGCGGCCTGGGCCTCCCGTCCATCGGTCCCGCGCCGTCCAACGGCGAGCCGCGCCTGATGCGCGCGTCGGTGCCGCTCACCGTCTCCGGTTTCTCGCCCCGCACCGTCGGGGAGCTCACCGACGCGCTGAAGCCGACCGGCCTGGTGCCGCTGCAGGCCGGGGGCGGCGGGCAGGTCGGGCCGCCGGCCGCGGGACACGTCGAGCCCGGCTCGGCGATCGGCGTCGAGCTGGTGCGCGGCGACATGAGCACCGTCGCCACGGGGACCGTCACCTACGTCAACGGGTCCGACGTGCTGGCCTTCGGCCACCCGCTGTTCGGCATCGGCGAGGTCTACCTGCCGATGGTCGACGCGGAGATCCACGCCATTCTCCCCAGCCTGTCGCAGTCGTTCAAGATGTCCTCGCCGCTCAACGAGGTCGGCACGCTGGTTCAGGACCGGCCCGCCTGCATCATGGGTGACCTCGACGCGCGCACCACGATGCTGCCGATCGACGTGCGCGTGACGGGCCCGGGCACCGAGCCGCGCCTCTTCCACGCCGAGGTCGCCCGCAACCGGCGGCTGACGCCGATGCTGGCGTCGATGGTGGTCGGCAACGCCATCGCCGACGCCGAGCCCGACGTGACCGACATGATCGTGACCGTCACCTCGAAGGTCGGCGTCAAGGGGTTCGCGCCGCTCGAGCTGCGCGACCAGATCTTCTCGCCCGAGGGCGTCTCCAGCCACGCGCTCGCCTCCTCGAAGGGGCTGCGGGCGATGGGCGAGCTGCTGTTCAACCCGTTCGAGCCGGTGGCGCTCGACCGGATGGACGTCGACGTGCGCGTCGAGTACCGGCGCGACGTGGCCGAGATCGTCGGCGTCGCCATGCCCACCCAGGAGGTGCACGCCGGCGACACCGTCGACCTGCGTGTCACCATGCGCCCCTACGCCGGCGCCGAGTACGTGGAGACGGTCCCGGTGATCATCCCGCGCACCGTCGCCGGCCAGACGCTCAAGGTCGAGGTCTCGAGCGGCGCCTCGGTGAGGCCGGACATGCCCCAGGCCGAGACGCTGCCGGTCTACATCGACAACCTCCGCAAGTCCTACTCGGCGTCGTCGATCGTCGTGACGCTGCAGACGCCCGACGACGGCGCCTCGCTGCGCGGGCGCCTCATTTCCGGGATGCCCGCCTCGGCGCTCGACACGCTCCGCACCGGCAACCAGACCGCGCGCGCCGGCGCCTACCACATCGCCGATCGCACCGTCTTCCCGGCGCGCCAGCTGGTGAGCGGTAAAGAAGACCTCACCGTGGCCGTGAAGTCCGATGCGCTCGGGGCGAACTGAGGGCGCGGGCCCTCGTCCGGCGCCTGAGGCGGAATAGCCGCCTCTCCTTTACAATTACGCCCCGGATGCGACCGACTCGTCTCTCTTCCCCGCTGGCGTTGGCGCTCGTGGCCGGCCCGGCGCTCCTCTTCGCGGCCTCGGCCGCCGCCGCACCTACCAAGACCTTCCGGCAGACGACCGCCAAGGACTTCGAGGAGGGCGAGGCGACGGCCAGCATGATCCTCCCGGACGGCACGGTCGTGCCGGGGATGAAGACCTCGCCCGTGTCGGTCGACGCCGCGTTCGTCTGGTGCTCGACGCTCTCGGCCGACGGCAAAACCGCCTACTTCGGGACCGGCGACCAGGGGCGCATCTACGCGACGGACGTCACCGGCGGCGAGGCCCGCGCGCGCAAGGTCGTTCAGCTCGACGCCGCCTGGGTCACCTCGCTGGTGGCGCGCCCCGACGGGACGCTGGTCGCCGGCACGACGCCGGGCGGAAAGCTCTACACCGTCGATCCCAAGAAGGGCGAGGCGCGCCCCTTCGCCACGCTGGGGACCGACCACGTCTGGACGCTGGTGCTCGACGCCAAGAGCGGCGTGGTCTACGCCGGCACGGGCGGGCCGGGCAAGATCTTCGCCATCGATCGAGGCGGGCGCAGCAAGGAACTTTGGGACTCCGGCGACAAGCACGTCGTTTCACTGTTGCAGGCCGATGACCGTCACCTCTACGCGGGGACCAGCGACGAGGCGATCCTCTTTCGGGTCGGCCTGGACGGGCACGCCGAGGCGCTGGGCGACTTCGACGCCGAAGAGGTGCGCGCCCTGGCCCGCGCCGGCAACGCGCTCTACGTCGCCGTGAACGACTTCGATCGCGCGGCGGGTGCGCCCCCCACGCTGCCGGTCCCCGCGCACGGCACGCGGATCACCGTCTCGCCCACCGGCTCGCCCGCCTCGGTCGGTGCGCTCCCGCGTCCCGGGCAGCGGAAGTCGAAGGGCGCGCTCTACCGGATCGAGCCCGACGGCCACACGGAGCAGATCTTCTCCATCGGCGACGGCTACTTCACCTCGCTCTCCGTCGACGCCGACGGGCGCGCCTACGTCGGCACCGGGACCGAGGGGCGCGTCTACCGCGTCGATCCCGATCGCCAGGCCACGCTGGCCATCGATCTGCCCGAGCGGCAGGCGCTCACCCTGCTCCGCAGCGGCAAGACCTTCCTGGTCGGGACCGGCGACGTGGGCGGCATCTACCGCGTGGCGCTCGCGTCCGCCCGCCAGGCGACCTACCTCTCCCGCGTGCTCGACGGCGATTTCCGTGCGCAGTGGGGGCTCCTGCGCTGGCACGGCACGCACGAGCTCGGCGTCGAGACCCGCTCGGGCAACACCGCCAAGCCCGACGCCACTTGGTCGGCCTTCGCGGGCCTCGACCATGCGCGCGGGACGTCCGACGGCGGCGTCGGCCTGGTGAAGAGCCCGCCCGCCCGCTACGTCCAGTACCGGGTCAGCTTCGGCGCGCCCGAGGCCCGCGTCGAGCAGGTCTCGCTCGCCTACCTGCCGCAGAATCAGCGCGCGCACATCACCGAGATCACCTCGGGCGACAACCCGGGGGCGGCGCCGGCCCTCTCGACGGCCGGCGCGCTGGGCAGCCTCGGCGGCGTGTCCAGCACGCCGGCGGCGAGCGCGCGCGTCCACTCGCCCACGATCAAGCTGCACTGGAAGGTCGACAACCCCGACGGCGACGAGCTCGTCTACCGGCTCTCGTTCCGCGAGGAGAACGACGCCGTCTGGCGCCCGCTCGGCGGCCCGGATCCTCTCACCAAGACCGACTTCGACTGGAACACCGAAGGGCTCCCTGACGGAGGCTACGTCGTGCGGGTGGTGGCCAGCGACGAGCGCGCGCAGCCGCGCGACCGCGTCCTCGAGTCGAGCCTCGCGTCGGCGCCCATCCTGGTCGACAACCGCAAACCCGAGGTGGCCGGCCTCTCCGCCAAGTACCCGTTCGTCTCGGGGCGGGCGCGCGACGACCAGAGCCCGCTCACCAGCCTGGAGTACGCCGTCGACGGCGGCGAGTGGCAGGTCCTCTCGCCGGCGGACGGCCTGTGCGACGACCTGGTCGAGTCGTTCACGGTGAAGCTGCCGCCGCTTTCACCCGGCCCGCACGCCGTCACCGTGCGCGCCTGGGACAGCGCCGACAACGTGGGCGCCGGAGCGGTCACGGTGCGGGTCGGCTCCAAGTGAGGTAGAAATCGGTCGACATGAGCGACGCGTGCGACGACGCCGCGGGCTTGCCGCCCGCGCCCGAGGTGGTGCAGATGGAGGTCGGCCTCCTGCAGAACCTCTGCGAGATCCTCTACTGCCCGGAGACGCGCGAGGCGGCGGTCGTCGATCCGGCCTGGGAGGTCGACCGCCTGCTGGCCGAGGTGGAACGCCTCGAGCTCAAGGTCACCACCGCGCTCATCACCCACACGCACAATGATCACATCGAGGGGGTCGGCGCGCTGGTCGAAGCGACCGGCGCGGTGGTGGTCGTGAACCCGCGCGAGGCGGCCGCGGTGCGCGCGCCCGGACGGATGTTGGTCGAGGTCTCCGACGGCCAGGAGGTGGCCATCGGCAAGCGGGGCGTGCGCGCGCTCGAGACGCGCGGCCACACGGTGGGGGGCACCTGCTATCTCGCCGACGGCTACGTCGTGACCGGCGACGTGCTGTTCGTGGGCGGCTGCGGGCGCACCGACTTCCAGGGGGGCGACACCGCCGAGATGTGGAAGAGCCTGCAGCGGCTCATGCGCCTCCCCGAGGAGACCCGCGTCTACCCCGGGCACGACTACGGCGAGACGCCCACCTCGACGATCGCGCACGAGATCCAGAGCAACCGGTTCATGCGCTGCGCGACGTTCGAGGAGTTCCGCGCCCTGCGCGAACGCAAGCGCGCCTGACGCGACGGACTCAACCGCGCAGCTGACCGGCCAACTTACCGGCGCGGTCGAACACCACGATGCGGGAGTCGTGAAAGATGTGGGCGTTCTCGACGACCTTGACCTGCAGCAGATCCGCCAGCGCGCGCGTCTGGGCGCCGTCGCCGCGCAGGAGGTGCCAGTCGGCGGGCAACGCGCGCGAGAGCTTGAACCGCTGGAGCTGCTCGGGCGTGTCGTTGGCCGGATCGAGCGTCACCAGCACGAAGGTCGCCGCGCGCCCCTCTGCCTTGAAGGTGTCGCTCACGCGGCGAAGGCGTTCGATCGTCAACGGGCAGGTGCTGGTGCAGCCGGTGAACACCATGCTGACGAAGATCGGCGCGCCCCGCCAGCGCTCGAAGCGCACGGCCCGCCCCCGTTCGTCACGCCACGTCCAGTCGGCGGCGAACAGCGATCGGGTCTCGCCGGCCTTGGCCGTCGCGAGTCGCGCATCCCCGCGCGCGCCGGAGGTCCCGGCCGCGCAGCCTGCGACGACGACGCCCGCGAGAGCGGTGAGAGCGAGGAGGCGAGGTCCGTTCATCGGCCAGCGACGATCATCGGACGGCTGGGGAATTGTTGCCAGGCCAGCTGACGACCCGCGGGGCCCACACGTCGGGTAGCGCGCGACAGGTGCGGCTTCCTGCCACCGCAAAATGTCGGCGACGCAAAACAGCGCCCTTGGCCGCGAAACGCTTCCCTATACAATGGTCGTCGGCACACGAATCCGGTTTGTACACCACGGAAATTCGGGCGCTGAACGCTGACGCGAATGCAGGGGGAGTCAGAGGTGTCGAAAGCTCCGGAGCCCGTCCCGCTCGTCGGCCAACTGCTCGACGGGCGGTACCAGATCACGCGCGAGATCGCCTCCGGCGGGATGAGCGCGGTGTACGAGGCGACCCACGTCAAGATCGGCCGCACCGTCGCCATCAAGGTTCTGCACCGGGAGATGGCCGGCGATCCGGAGGTCGTCGCCCGATTCCTGAACGAGGCGCGCGCGGTGGGGACGTTCGGGCATCCCAACATCGTCGCCTCGACTGACTTCGGCGAGCTCGGCGGGCACATTCCGTACCTCGTGCTGGAGTACCTCGAGGGACACACGTTGAGCTATGAGGTGGGGACCGAGGGGCCGCTGCCGATCCGTCGCGTGCTCCGCATCGCCACACAGATCGCGTCGGCGCTCGGGGCCGCGCACGCCCGCAGCGTCATTCATCGCGATCTGACCTCTGCCAACGTCTTTCTCGTGCAGCGCGAGGGGACGCCCGATCACGTCAAGGTGCTCGACTTCGGCATCTCGAAGTTCATGGAGGCGGGGTACGCCGGCCCCAAGACACGCCGCGGGATCACGATGGGGACGCCGGAGTTCATGTCGCCCGAGCAGATCTCCGATCCCGACGCAGTCGACGCGCGCGTCGACGTCTACGCCCTGGGCGTCATCATGTACCAGATGCTGGCGGGGCAGTGCCCGTTCAGGCGCAAGCCGCTGCAATCGCTGCTCACGCAGATCGTGATCGAGCCGCCCCCGCCCATCGAGCGCGGCGGGATCCCGGAAGGGCTCCAGGCCATCGTGGCCAAGGCGCTGGCCAAGACGCCGGCCGAGCGCTTCGCGCGCATGCGCGACCTGGGCGCCGAGCTCGAGCGGCTCTCGGCGCGGCTCGCCTCGGGCGCCGAATGGGAAGCGCCCGTCGCGCTGATGGACTCCAACCCCGGGAGCGCGCCGCTCCCCGCGTCCGCGGCCACCGGGCGACCGACGACGGCCGAAAGCTCCGGATCGATGCTGGTCAGGGCTCCGTCCGGCTCGGGCTCGATGTCGGTCTCCTCGCCACCGATCAGCGGGTCGCTCGCGACCCAGGCTGCGCCGGTGACCGATCCCACGCTGGCCACACGCGGGCGCGGTCTCACCTTCGTGGCGCTGACGCTCGCGCTCGCCAGCGCCTCGGCCGTCGCCTTCCTTCTCCTGCGACCGGAACACCGGGAGCCTCCGCGCCAGGCGCCGCAGGCAGTCCTCCCACCGCCCCCGCCGGTCGCGGCGACACCGACGCCGCCGGCTCCGGTCCACCTCCTGATCACGTCGCCCGCTCCCCAGGCACGCGTCACGCTGCGGGGGCGGACGCATCCGCTCCCCTTCCAGGAGACCGTCACCCCGGGCGCCCAGCCGGAGGTCGTCGAGATCGCCGCGCCGGGGCGCGAGGGGCGGCGATTCTGGATCACCTTCGATCATCCGCTCGCGCTCTCCAGCGATCTCGCCGCCGGCCACGGCGTCGTCGAGGCCACCGCGGAGGAGACGGCGATCGCGCTCGGCGGAGACGCCCTGGCGGGCGCTCCGCCCGTCTCGGATCAGGAACAACAAAACGAGAAGTCTCCGTCGGCAGCGCCGCACCACGCCGGCCACCGGCACGGTGCGCTCAAGCCGGCCAAGGCGACGGCGTCCGCGGAGTCGGCTACCGGCGCGCCGGCCCCGCCGCCTGCGGCACCTTCGCCGCCCGAGGCGCCGCCCGCGCCCAAGCCGGCCGCCGCGCTCGCCAGGGCCGAGCCGGCGCCGGCTGGCAAACCCATGGGCGTGGCCGCGGCCAAGGCCCCAGCGGCCGTGCGGCCCAAGCCGCCGAGCGGCGTCGATCCCGCCAAGACGCAGCTCTTCGTCAAGAGCCACCTCGGCGAGATCCAGCGCTGCTACGAGCGGGGGAAGATGGACGAGCCCGATCTCAAGGGGCGCGTCACGCTGAAAATTTTCATCGCCGAGACGGGCGCGGTAACGTCGGCGGCAGTGGACAGCTCGTCGCTTCATTCGAGCGCCGTCGAGAGCTGCATCGTCACCACGGTCAGGGGCTGGAAATTTCCTCCGCCGGTCGGCGGGCCCGCCGTCATCTCCTACCCTTTCAACCTTCGATAGATGGCGCGCACCGCGATCACGACGGGGGCCCTTCTCGTCGCGTTTTCGTGCGTCGGGCGGGCGGCCGCCCAGACGCCGCCTCCCGCGGAAACGCCGGGCGCGGCGGCGCCGGTGGCGCCGGCCGAGGCGCCCGCGCCCGAATCCGCGCCCCCGCCACCGGCGCCCACACCGCCCACGGTCCAGACGTTCGAGCCGGCCGACGTGACCGGGCCCAAGGGAGGCGAGCCGGTTCCCGTCTCGACAACGCCCGCGAAGACGGCGCTCAACGCGTTGCCGCTGACGATGGACGAGATGCCGGTGGCTGCGTCGAACAACCGCGTGACGCTGAACCTATTCGGCGACACCGCGCTGGCCATCAACAGCGCCGGGCCGGCCGGCCTCGACGGTTTCCTGCCCGCCTCCCCGCACCGGCCGGCGTTCCTCATCGGCGATCTCGACCTGCTCATCACCGGACGCGCCGCTAACCTGACCGCGATGGCCGAGACGGCGCTCGAGCAGCACGGCGGCGGCGACGTCGGCATCGACCTCGAGCGGATCTTCGTGGGCTGGCGGGGCGAGCGCGTCTCCCTCGACGCCGGCCGGACGCACGCCGAGCTCGGCTACTGGAACAACGCCTTCCACCACGGCCGCTGGCTGCAGATCCCGACCGGACGCCCCGAGGTCCTCAAGTTCGAGGACGAAGGGGGGATCCTCCCCGTCCACCAGGTCGGCGTCAGCGCCCACTGGCGGGCTTACGTCGATGGGGACCAGCAGATCGAGCTGGTCGGATCGGTGGGCAACGGCCGCGGCGACTTCACCGACGACGTGCTCGAGACCGACGAGACCAACGTCTTCAAGGCGCTGCTTTTCAAGGTGGGCTGGAAGGGATTCGGGGCGCGCGACCTGCAGTTCGGCGTCTCCGGCCTCTACGATCGCATCGCACCCGTCGCCGGCCTCTCGGCCGACCCGACGGCGTTCGTGCGCCCCGCCCTCCCCGGCCAGACCATCAACGAGAGCATCGGGAACGCCTACCTCGCCTATCGCGGCGTCG
The DNA here is from genome assembly GCA_036498765.1 of Polyangia bacterium. Lineage (GTDB taxonomy): Bacteria > Myxococcota_A > Polyangia > Fen-1088 > Fen-1088 > JADGRB01. Next base: position 3,364 of record DASYEX010000233.1, on the reverse strand, counting down.
ACCTCACGCTGATCGCCGAAGCGTTCGACGTGCTCCACAGCGCCGCCATGCCCGACGCGGCCGGGTCGACGAGCTGGAACACCTTCGACGCGTATGCGCTGGGCGCCTACCGCATCGGCCAGGTCTCGCCGTATCTCATGACCGAGCTCCGCCACACCTCGACCGATCCCGATCCCTTCTTCTTCCCCAATCCGGCGGCGACGACCACCGTCTTCCTGCGCGACTTCTACGAGGAGACGGTCGGCTGGCGCTGGGATTTCACGACCTGGAGCGCGATCAAGGTCGAGTACCGTCTGGTGCTGCTGCGCGACCCGGGCAGCAGCAGCACGATGCACGTCGGCACCATCGACTGGTGCTTCGGCCTCTGAGCGCCCGGCGCTGGCTCGGCGAAACCCGAGCTCAGCGGACGCGACGCCAGCCCCTGCGGCGGACCAGTTCCTCCATCTTGAGCGCGTCGAGCTGCTGCTCGACGAACAGCGAGACCCTAGCGCGAATGGCCGGTGCGCGTGTGCGTCCGTGTCCACATCCGTCTCACGCCGGCGGGCGACGACGGCGCAAGAGGAGAACCGCGGCGGCGACGAACGACGAGAGGAGCAGGGACGGCCCGCCCGGGGCGTCGCCCGCGGCGCAGCTGCACCCGGACGAGGACGGTCCGCCGCCGGAACCAGCGGTGACCGCGCCCGCACCACCGCCAGCACCACCTTCCCTCGTGCCGGCCTGGCCGCCGCTCGCGCCGCCTCCGCCAGGATTGCCGCCAGGATTGCCGCCACCACCAACCCCATCACGGCCGCCGGGACCGGCCCCGCCGATCGCGCCTCCGAGGCCGCCGGTCCCGTCGGCCGTTCCCCCGAGCCCACCGGCCGAGCCAGCACTGCCGGGACGACCTCCGCTCGCGCCGCCGGGGCCGCCGACCGCGCCGCCAGGTCCGCCGGCCGCCCCGCCGCCTCCACCGCCGCCACCGACCGGCGACACGTACACGAAGTCCCGGATGATGATCTCGACCGGTTTGCCGTCAGAGGGGGCGGCGTCGAAGCACCAGAGATTCATCCCCAAGGGGAGCGACTGCTGCGGAACGTTGGTGGTCGGGTTCGAAGGCGCGTAGGTCCAGCTCTTGATCAAGCCGGTCACGCTTCCCACCGCCTGCAGATCGCCGAGCAGCGCGCTGGCGATGCTGGAGCTCGACCAGACGAACCGCGAGGTCGAGAGCGTGCTCGGTCCCAGCGAGAAGGTGTAGCTCAGCTCACCGACGGTGCTTCCGGACGCCGGGTAGTCGGTCCAGTCGCCGTTCGGTCCGTTCGCCTGGCCCCAGCGCGCGTACTCGATGTCGATCTCGTTGGTCCCGTCGGCGCCGATGCCGGCCGCGGGCCCGTACGGAAACAGACCGAGGACGACGTTCTTGTCGTAGCTGTCGATGGGCCCGTCGACCTGCCACTGGTAGGTGCCAAACCCCAGCCGATCGGTGGTGAAGAGCTCGGAGGCGGTCCATGCGCCGCCGCTGTTCGTGATCCGGAGGTGCAGGTACCCGCTCGCGTCGATCGTCACGTTCTGCGGATCGCCCTGACAGACGCCGGCCATCGAGCCCGAGGTCAGCTGCCAGGTGTGCCCCTTCCAGGAGATCGTCGCGGCCCGAGAGTCCCCGGTGTGGCCTAGGCCGGTCGCCAGCGCGGCCACCGCGAAGATCGAGCGACGCAGCATACGGGGCATTCTACCGCGACAGGTCCGATTCGCGCCGCCATGACGGAGGCGTTCGGGCTGCCGCTTCTGTGCGACAATGCCGGACGGAGGCGCGTGGTGAAGCAGGCGATCCTCGTGGCAGGCGTGACGCTGGCGGTGGCCGTTACGGGCTGCGGATCGAGCGGCAACGGCGGTCGGTCCGACGGCGGCGGCCAGCGCGGCGCGACGGGCGGCATGGGTGGAAGAGGGAGCGGCGGCGCAGGTCCCGCGGGAAACGGCGGCGGCGCCGGGTCGGGTGGAGGCGGAGCTGGAGGCGGAAATGCGGGCACCCGCGGAGAGGCCGGCACCGGCGGCGGCGCGGGCAACGGAGGGAATGCCGGCGGCGCGGGCAACGCGGGCGCGGGTGGACACGCCGGCGCGGGTGGGATCGCCGGCGGTGGAGGGACCGCCGGCGGTGGGGCGACCGCTGGCGCGGGTGGACATGCGGGCGGGAACGCCGGCACGGGCGGGAATGGCGGTGGTGGGGGCGCAGCAGCCGGCGCGGGAGGGAACGCGGGCGCGGGCGGCCATGCAGGCGGCAATGGTGGTGCAGCGGGAAACGGCGGGGCAGGCGGACCGGGCGCCGGCGGCGTGGCCGGCTCGGCGTGCGGCGATGGCGTCTGCGATCCGACCGATCGGACCTTGACCTGCCCGCAGGACTGCGGGGTCAAGCTGACGGACGTCACCGTCGATCTGAAATCCAAGCTGATGTGGGAGATCGGGCTTTCGACGTTCCTGTCATGGGACGACGCCAACACGTACTGCGGGACGCTGACGCTCGACGGCTACGTCGGCTGGCACCTGCCGGCGGTGCAGGATCAGGAGGCGCTGCTCGGCACCTGCGTGCAGAGCTATGAGACCGGAGACACGACGTGTCCGACCTGCGCGCAGAGCCCCGTGTGCTCGGCCTGGTTTCCCACCGACGAGCTCGACACCTGGGATTCGTATCAGTACGGCACGTGCTGCGCCGGCGCAGTCAACTTCATGACCGGCGCCGTCGACTTCACCCTCTACAAGGACAATGCCATCCGGGCGCGCTGCGTGCGCACGGCGGCCGCTTGCACCGCCGGCTGCGCCGCCACCGAGACCTGCACTCAAGGTCTCTGCGTGCCGGCCCAGTAGGTCGAGGAGCGTTCGAGGCGGCTCAGGGGCGCCTCGGCGAGACACGCGCGGCGATCAGGAAGAGATCCGGAGCGTCCCCGCCGCGCGCGTCGTGAAGCTCGACGGTGAAGGGCCCCTCTCCGCGCGTCAGCGCCAGCCGGGCTGTGAGAGCGCCGTCCGGCGTAGGCGCCACGATCGCCTCCTCGAAGGCGACGAAGCGTTGCACCCAGGGATCGAGCGCCTTGTAGATCGCCTCCTTGGCGGAGAAGCGGAGCAGCACGGCGGCGTCGCGGGCGGGCCCTTCGGGCGGCAGGCCGGCGAGCTCGTCGGGCGTCAGCACGCGCCGGGCGATGTCGACGTGCAGCGGCCGGATCTCTTCGACGTCGATCCCGATCGCCGCCGGTGGGGTCGCGGCTCGCGCGACCAGCGCCACGGCGATCGTCCGTTTGTGGCTCACCGAGCCGACGGCGCTCGGCGGTAGGAGCGGCGCGCCCCGCGGCGTCGCCAAGATCGCGTCCGGCGCCTCGAGCCCGGCCGCCACGAGCGCCGC
>DASYEX010000232.1:0-9127 GCA_036498765.1 Polyangia bacterium | reverse complement strand
ATTCCAGCGCCGCCCCGCCCGAGATCTCGAACGTCGTTTCGTTCGGGCCGATCCGGATCGCGCCCACGTCGCGCCGGGTGACGCCGCCGCGCCGGCAGATGAGCGGCAAGAGCCAGCGGGGATCGGCGTTGTCCTTGCCGCCCAGGTTGACGCGAAAGAGCACCGCCCCGCGCGAGAGCTGGGCCCGGTCGCGCGGCGACGGAGGGCGCTCGTCGCGTTCGTCGCGGCGGCCGCGGAACGACCGATCTCCCTCGGGCCGCAGGGGCGCCACCGGTTGAACCGCCTCGCCGGCCGGAAGGCGTGCGAGCTCGCGCGCCAGCAGCCGCGCGAGCAGGGCCGGCGCAGGCAAGTCGGCGACCAGTCTGCGCGCCAGCGCCTCCGCGTCCTCGTCGAGGGCTCCGGGCTCCGCGGCGGCCGGCGCGAGCAGCTCCAGCGCCAGGCGCTCACGCGCGGCCGCGGCGAGCGCCTCGCGCGTCGGTGGCGGGGTCCAGACCGGCTTGACGTGGGCGCTCGAAAGCAGGCGCTCTGCTTTGCGTCGCTCGAACGGCGTGGCGATGACCACGGCGGTCCCCTTGCGCCCGGCGCGCCCGGTGCGGCCGCTCCGGTGCGTGAGCGATTCGGCGTTGAGCGGCAGGTCGGCGTGGACGATGAGATCGACGTCGGGCAAGTGCAGCCCGCGCGCGGCCACGTTGGTGGCCACCAGGACGCGGACCTCCCCGCGGCGAAGCTGATCGAGCGCGCGATCGCGCTCCGCTTGCGCCCGTTCGCCGGAGATGGCGGTCGCGGCGAAGCCGCGGGCGACCAGCGCCGCGTGCAGCCCGGCGACCCCTTCGCGCGTCGTGCAAAAGACGATGGCCCGCGGACTGTCCGAGGCGCGCAGCACGTTCACCACCACCGCCAGCCGATCGCCCGCCGCCACGAGGTGCGCGACGTAGGTGATGTCCTCGTGCGCTTCCGCGCGCGCAGTCCCCCCTGCGGTGCGGCGCGGATCGATGGGGACGGCGTCGCGCTGAAAGCGCCGCGCCATCGCGTGGATCTCCGGCGGCAACGTGGCCGAGAGCAGCAGCGTCTGCCGTTCGACGGGCGCCGCCTTCAGGATCGTCTCCAGATCCTCGCGAAAACCCAGATCCAGCATCTCGTCGGCCTCGTCGAGGACCACCACTTTCAATGTCCCGAGCGGCAGGCGCTCCCGGCGCATCAGATCGACCAGACGTCCGGGCGTCCCGATGACCACGTCGACCCCGCGCTCGAGCACTCGCAGGTCGCCGCCGACTGGCGTGCCCCCGGTGAAGGAGGCGAGGCGCAGCCCCGTCCCGGCGAGCAGCCAGGAGAGCTCCGCCCGCACCTGCGTCGCGAGCTCCCGCGTCGGGACGATCACCAGCGCAGCCGGCGTCGCCGGGCTTCGCTCGCCCGCGAGCAGGGTCTCGGCCAAAACCGCGCCGAAGGCGATCGTCTTGCCAGAGCCCGTCTGCGACGAGACCAGCAGGTCACGCCCGGCGACAGCTCGGTCGAGCACCGCCGCCTGTACGCTGGTGGCGGTCTCGTAGCTGCGCGCGGCGAGGGCGTTGGCCAGGGCAGGGTGAAGGGTCAGCTCCGCGAAGTTCATGCGGCGCGATGTCTACCGCACTTCGAGTTCGGCGTCCTGACGTACGTACTCGATGCCGTGCCTGCCAATGCGAAGCGGGGTAAACTCGTCTGCATGTCCGGCGTTGCCAAGAAGATCCTGGAGTCCGCTCTGAGTCTGCCTCCAGAGGACCGTGAACGCATCGCCGACGAGCTCTGGGACAGCCTGGAGCACGGTGACGACGAAACCTCCGTCGAAAAGGCATGGGAGGAGGAGATCGCGCGCCGATCGAAAGAGATCGACGAGGGCCGCGCCGAGCTCGTTTCCTGGGATGAGGTTAAAGCGGAAATCGCGAAGCGGCTCCGTGAGCGTTAGAACGGCTCGGTGGCGTGGCGGGCAAGCGCACGGTTAGGTTCCTCAAGCCCGCCGAACGCGAGCTCTACGGCAGCACCGACCGTTACAACGAGCAACGCAGTGGCCGCGGTGACAATTTTCTTCGCGAGGTTCGCGACGCTGTCGAAGACATCGCGGCCTATCCGATTCGCTGGCCTGGGTCGACGCTGTCGCACCGCCGCGTATTGACGAAATTCCCTTTCACCATTCACTACCGCTTCGGTACCAAGGAGCTGGTCATCCTGGCCGTCGCTCATGAGAAGCGTCGTCCCGGTTACTGGGTACGCCGCCGCTGACCACCCCCTCACGGAAGCTCCTTGTCTCGATCCAATGACATCATCACCGCACTGAAACGGGCCGCAAGCGAGGGCCTACGTCTGCTGAAGAGGCTGGCGCGCGAGGACGGCCTCGCGATGGATTGGCTGGCGCACCACTACTTCGAGCGGCGACGCTTCTCACTGGCCAAAGAGTGGGCGATCCGAGCCGTTGAACGTGGTGAGAGCGGCGCACCTGCACGACTCGCCGAGATCGAGAACGCACATCGGCTCCAGGCGACCCGTCGCGCGCGGAAACACACCAGGTGATCGGTCAGTCCGCGAACCCGTGACCGCGCCTGCGCTCGTAGGCGCGCAGGTAGAGATCCCGGTACGCCACGGCCGCGCGGTCCCAGGAGAAGTCCTGGGCCATGGCGCGTTTCCGCATCCCGGCGATGTGCTCGGGGCGGTCGAACCAGGTCGAGACGGCCCAGCCGATGGTGTTGGCGAGCGCGTCGGGGTTGAGGTCCTGGAACATGAACCCGGTCCCCTCGCCGAGCGCCTGGTCGTAGTTCTGGACGGTGTCCACCAGCCCGCCCGTCGCCCGCACGACGGGCAGCGTGCCGTAGCGGAGGCTGTACATCTGGTTCAGGCCGCACGGCTCGAAGCGCGAGGGCATCAAAAAGAAGTCCGAGCCGGCCTCGATGCGATGGGCGCGGCCGTTGTCGAATTTGAGCCAGGCCCTGAACCTATCGCCGCGGTGGGCGTCGGCCCAGGCGAAGAACCGCTCGGCGTCGGGGTCGCCGGTGCCGAGCAGGATGAGCTGCACGTCCCACCCGAGCACCCGATCGAGGGCGTGCGCCAGGACGTCGAACCCCTTCTGCGACGTCAGCCGCCCGACCACGCCGAAGAGCGGCACGTCGGGGCGCACGGCGAAGCCGGCCTCTTTCTGCAGCGCCGCCTTGCAGGCCGCCTTGCCGGCCATCTTCTTGGCGTCGAACCTCGCGGGCAGGTTCTTGTCGACCGCGGGGTTCCACTCGTCGACGTCGATGCCGTTGAGGATGCCGACCAGATCGCCGCTGCGCGTGGAGAGGATACCGTCGAGGCCGTTGCCGTAGTCGCCGGTCTGGATCTCGCGCGCGTAGGTGGGGCTGACCGTGGAGAGCAGCGTGCTGTGCTTGAGTGCGCCCTTGGTCAGGTTCATCGCGCCGAAGTGCTCCAGCTCGCTGGGGTTGTAGTGTTCGCGCCCCAACCCCGTGATGAACAAGCCACCGCCGTCGAAGATCCCCTGATACGCCAGGTTGTGGATCGAATAGATCGTCGCCGACGCGTGCAGAGGCTGCAGCCACTCGACGGTGTTGACGTAGATCGGCACCAGCGCCGTCTGCCAGTCGTTGCAGTGGATGACGTCGGGGATGAAGCCGAGCGCCTTGCACAGCTCCAGCGACCCGCGCGACAGGAAGGTGAAGCGCTCGAGGTTGTCGGGGTACCCCTCGGCGGGGGGGCCGTAGAGGTACGGGCGATCGAAGTAGCGGTTGAACTCGAGGCAGTAGACCGGCACCTCGCTGTCGGGGAGCTGACCGACGCGCACCCGGGCGCGCGCCGCGCCCCACCACATCGGGACCGAGAGCATGCCGTCCAGGATCTCGAGGTCGCTCCAGGGCATACCGGCGTAGAGCGGCATGACCACCCGGACGTCGATCCCCAGCGCGCGCAGCGCCTTGGGCAGCGCGCCCGCGACGTCGGCGAGGCCCCCGGTCTTGGCGAAGGGCGCGCACTCGGACGAGACGAACAGGACCTTGAGAATGGCGGCGGGACCGGCCAGGTCAGCTGGCGTAGATATGGTAGTCGATCTGCGGGAAAATGTTGTTCCGCGTCTCGACGTCCGCCAGCCAGCGCTCGTTCACCTTCGCGGAACGCAGATCGTCGTAGAGCTTGTTGAACTGCAGGATGTGCTGGTTGATCCGCTTGGTGGCGTAGGGGACCGTGGTCCCGGTCCGCATGATGAAGGTCCAGTCCGAGGATTGGGCCAGCATCAATTCACGCGCCGCCTGATTGAGCGCGCGGGTGGTCAGCGCGTCGGCGGAGGGGTGCCGGCGCGCGAGCTCGATCATCCGCTCGCCCGCGACGTGCAGGTGGCGGTAGGTCCAGGAGTTGGTCTCGTTGATCCAGTAGTCGTTGTAGCCCTTGAAGCCCCAGGACGACGCGCAGGGGGTCGCCACCTGGTTGGTGTCGTGGCGATCGAGGTAGTCGCCCGGGCTGATCGGCTCGACGTCCTGCTGGTCGAAGTGCATCTGGCGGAACACGTCGCCCAGGAACATCGGCCCCTCGTACCACCAGTGGCCGTAGAGCTCGGCGTCGTAGGGGCTGACGATGATGGGCGGCCGGTTCATCTGCCCGCGCAGCCGGTTCACCTGCTTCTCGCGGTTGCCGCGGAAGTGCGAGGCGTGGAGGCCCACCTTGCCGCGCGCGATGTCCGGGTCATAGACCCACTTGTCGTGGAGCTGGTTGTGGGTGATGGCGTGGTACTTGATGCCGGTGTACATCCGGTGCCCTTCCGGGTGGATGTACGGCTTGATGTAGTCGAACGGCAGGTCGAAGCCGATGTCGCGGTAGAAGTCGCGGTAGTGTTTGTCGCCCGGGTAGCCCTCCTGGGCGCTCCAGACCTGCTCCGACGACTCCATGTCGCGTCCGAACGCCGCCACGCCGCTCGGGCAGTAGATCGGCGCGTAGACGCCGTACTGCGGGCGGCGGTCGGCGAACAGGATGCCGTGCGTGTCGACGAAGAAGTAGCGGATGGCCGCCTCGCGGAGCAGCTCGTCGACGCCGGGGACGTAGCCGCACTCGCCCAGCCACATCCCGCGCGGGCGGTGGCCGAAGTGCTTCTCGAACAGATCCGCGGCGACGTGGACCTGGGCCCGGATGTTGGACCAGTTGCGGTCCATCGCCGGGAAGAAGGCGTGCGTCGCCGTCGAGGTGATCACCTCGACGCGGCCGGCCTCCTCGAGCATCTTGAAGGCGTGCACCAGATCGCCGCCGTGGCAGCGCCAGGTGTGGCGCAGGGAACGGAAGCGGTCGGCGTACATATAGGCGAGCCGCTGGTAGTGGCGCTCGGGGCGGGTCCGGTCGATCTCCTTCTCGGCGAGCTCGATCAGCTTGTCGAGGTGCGCGGCGTATCGGACCTTCAAGAGGTCGTCGGTCAGCATCGTGATGAGCGGCGCCGACAGCGAGACGGTGCAGCGGAAGGGGACGTGATCGGCGATCAGCCCCTCGAAGGTCTGGACCAGCGGGAGGTACGTCCCGGTGATCGCCTCGTAGAGCCACTGCTCCTCCATCACCGTCGGATCCTCCGGGTGACGGACGAAGGGGAGGTGGGCGTGCAGCACCAGCGCGAAATAACCGTTGGCCATGGCCGCTACTCCCCCGCTTTCGGATAAGGATGCTCGGACGGCGTCTCCACGACGTTGTCGGCGGCCATCAACCTCTCGCTGGCGCCCGCGTAGGAGAGCTCGCTCGAGCCGCCCAGCCCGCGCTCGCTGGCGCCAGCCATCAACCTCTCGCTGGCGCCCGCGTAGCTGTACTCGCTCGCGCCCCGCATGAGCCGCTCGCTGGCGCCGGCATACATCCGCTCGCTGGCGCCGCGCAGCCGCTGCTCGCTGGCACCGGCGTACATCCGCTCGCTGGCGCCGCCGAGCCGCATCTCGCTGGCGCCCACCATCCACAGCTCGCTGGCGCCGCCGAAGAGCAGCTCACTCGATCCCAGCCAGGCACGCTCGCTGGCCCCCAGCGACATCCACTCGCTGCTCCCCGCGCCGACCTGCCCCGTCATTTCGGCGAACCGCTCGATGCCGCCCGAGACGGCCACCTGACGCTTGTAGTGCCAGGTGCCGAGCACGCGCCGCTCGGCCCGCGCGCCGAGGCCGCGGATGACCACCTGCCAGGGCCCGTAGACGACGTGGACGCGGCCGTTCTCGGTCCGCACCGAAAGCTCGCCGCTGTCGTACATCTCCACCACCGACGACGGCACCTCGACGGGATAGGTGAACGGTCCCGACTCCCACTCGGTGCGGACCAGCGGCCCGACCCACGCGCTTCGCTCGAGCTCGCCACGCCACTCGCCGCCGCTCTGCTCCTGCCACTCCCACTTGCGTCCGAACACGCGGTTGCCGCCCGGTGCCGGGAAGCCGCCAAAGTGGTGCGTCCAATCTTCCCAGGCCGGCCCTGGGCTCTCGCCGGGCGGAGCGCCTCCGGACGCGCCCGGGCCGCCGGGGGCGCCCGGGCCGCCGGCCGCGGCCTGGTCGCCGCCCGCGCCGTGGATCACCTCGCCGCCCGCGCGCACGGTGAGCCACTCGACCGGGCCGCCTCCGACCGGCTCGCGGCGCGGGAACTCGACGCGCCCCGAGCGGACGATCTTCACGAAGAACCCTTCCTCGGACTTCAGCCCCACCTCGACGGTGGCGCTGGAGCTGGGCTTGTTGATCGCGAAGAACCACTGGCGATCGCGCCGCTCGATTCGATGATCGAAGTAGCTGTGCGCGTTGGTGCCGTCGAACAAGCGCCCGCTGGTGTCGTAGACGCGGAGGTTGAACCAAGCGCCGGCGCCGGCGCCGCCCAAGCCGGCGCGCGCCGCCGCCACCGCCTCGTCCGTGAGCTCCCAATAGACGTAGAGCCGCTCGGGATCGACCACCATCGCGGTGACCCGGTCGTAGCCGTAGCCCCAGGGGATGTGGTCGGGCATCGGCGCGGCGTCGACGTCCGGGCCGAGATCGAACTTGGCGGGGAAGGAGGCGAGCGTCGCCTCGGCGGCCGCACCGTTGCCGTTCGCGGCGGCGTGCTGGGTCCGGGCGATCGCCGCCCGCAGGCCTTCGAACGCCACCTTCACCCGGCCGGCCAGGTCCTCCTTGACCAGCTTGGAGACCCCGCTCAGCCCCAGCGTCTGGGCACAGTCGATGAGCTGCTTGCGCGTGGCCTCGTTGAACAGCTCGTCCGAGGTGAAAGACGGCAAACGGGCATCAGCTTTTTGTCCCACAATCACGAGGATTTGGGAGGCGAGAGCCGAGTCGGATGTCATCTCAGGCGGCATGAAGGTCTAGCTCCCACATCATAGGACGTTTCAGGCTGAGTAGGTGCGGAAAAAGCGCGAGCACGCGCGTAAGCTGCGGCGGCCATGAGCGCGCGCAAGAGCTGGGCGCAGGAAATGGAGTCCGCTTACCTATATGAGGTTTTGGCTGAATCTGATCCCGCGCCCGAGCGGCGGGCGCTGTTCGCCAAGCTGGCCGGGGAGGCGCGTGGGCAGGCCGCCATCTGGGCCGCTGAAGTCCAGAAGGTTCCAGGGGAAAGTGTGGGGGACTTCCACCCGTCGCCGCGTGCCAGACTGGTCGCCGCGCTGGTCCGCCGGCTCGGTCCCAGCAGGCTGAAGGGGGTCCTGGCGGGGATGAAGGTTCGGGGGATGTCCGTATTCCGGCACATGCCCGGACTGGCCGGACACGCGATGCCCCGCTCGGTCGAGGAGATCGGCCGGCGGCACAAGGAGCAGGGGGGCGGGGACATTCTCCGGCCGGCCGTGTTCGGGGCCAGCGACGGCGTGGTCTCGAACCTCTGCCTCATCCTGGGCGTGTCGGGCGCCAGCTCCAGCAGCCACGCCGTGCTGGTCTCGGGCGTCGCCGGTCTTCTGGCGGGGGCGCTCTCCATGGCCGCCGGTGAGTACGTGTCGGTCCGCTCGCAGCGCGAGATGTTCGAGCATCAGATCGCCGCCGAGCGCGACGAGCTCGCCGAGTACCCCGAGCAAGAGGCCGCCGAGCTCTCCCTGATCTACCAAGCACGAGGCCTCAGCAAGGAGGACGCCGACAAGACGGCGAGCCATCTGATTGCCAACCCACAGCAGGCGCTGGACACGCTGTCGCGCGAGGAGCTGGGGCTCGATCCGGCATCGCTGGGGTCGCCGTACAGCGCCGCCGGATCGTCGTTCGCGTCGTTCGCGATCGGCGCGGCGGTGCCCCTCGCGCCGTTCCTGCTCGCGGCGGGACGCTCCGCGCTGGGCGCCTCCATCGCCCTGACGGCCGCCGCGCTGTTCGCCATCGGCTGCGCGATCAGCCTCTTCACCGGGCACGGCGCGCTCCGCAGCGGCGTGCGCATGTTGCTGGTCGGCGGCATGGCCGGCACCGTCACCTACCTGATCGGCCGCCTGGTCGGCGCCGCCGTGGGGTAGATGCTTGGCGGCCGGGCATCTACTTGGCGCTGAGGCGCGGCGCTGCTAGACCAAGCCCATGTCCCAACACAAAGCGACCGTGAGCTGGAAGTCGGACAACGAAACATTTCTCCAGGGGAAGTTCTCCCGCGCGCACAGCTGGAGCTTCGACGGTGGCCAGGTGGTCCCCGCGTCGGCGTCGCCGTCGGTGGTGCCGGCGCCGTTCTCGAGCGCCGCGGCCGTCGATCCCGAGGAGGCGTTCGTCGCCTCGATCTCCAGCTGCCACATGCTCACCTTCCTGTGGGAGGCGAAGAAAGCGGGCTTTCGCATCGACGCCTACGTGGACGAGGCGGTCGGCGAGATGACCAAGAACGAGCGCGGCGTCCCCTGGATCAGCAAGGTGACCCTGCACCCGGCGATCACCTACGCCGGCGACAAGCGCCCGACGCCCGCCGACGAGGCCGAGCTGCACCACAAGGCGCACGACGGCTGCTTCATCGCCCAGTCGGTGAAGACGGACATCGTCGTGGGGTAGCTGGCGATCGCGTCGAGCGCAGACCGGCTTTGCCGGTCGGAGCTCATCGCGGGGGGCGCGGGACCCTTTGAGGGTCCCGATGTTATCGACTGATGAGCTCGAGGGCCGGGCGCGAGGGGTTGTCCCCCTCCCCGCTCTCGGCGTAGGCGCGGATCTCGATCGTCGACGGCGTGCGGGCGGCGACGCTGAACGGC
>DASYEX010000231.1:0-4949 GCA_036498765.1 Polyangia bacterium | reverse complement strand
CCGATGAAGGCCGTCGCCGAGAAGGCGGCGACGCCGCAGGAGATCGCCGAAGCGCGGTCGGTCGTGCAGGAGGTCTACATCGACGAAAAGATTCGCGACTACATCGTCAACATCGTGCACGCCACGCGCGAGCCGAAGGCGTACGGGCTCTCCGATCTCAGCGACTTCATCGCCTACGGCGCCAGCCCGCGCGCGTCGATCTACCTGAACATGGCGGCGCGCGCGCACGCCTTCCTGCGCCACCGCGGCTACGTCACGCCCGAGGACATCAAGGCGATCGGCGTCGACGTCCTCCGCCACCGCGTCATCCTCACCTACGAGGCGGAGGCCGAGGAGATAACCAGCGAGACGGTGGTGCGGAAGCTGTTCGAACGCGTCGAGATCCCGTAGGAACGTAGCCCCGTCGCCGCGATGTTTTCCCGCGAGCTGCTCAAGCGCATCCGCAAGATCGAGATCGTCACCGAGCGATTGGTGCGCGATCGGATGGCGGGGCAGTACCACTCGGTCTTCAAGGGACGGGGGATCGCCTTCTCCGAGGTGCGGCAGTACATCCCGGGTGACGACATCCGCCTCATCGACTGGAACGTGTCGGCGCGCATGAACGACACCTACGTCAAGCTCTTCACCGAGGAGCGCGAGATGACCGTGCTCTTGCTGGTCGACATGTCGGCCTCGGGACGGTTCGGCACGCGCGTGCGCCAAAAACGAGATCTGGCGGCGGAGCTGGCGGCGGTGCTGGCTTTCTCGGCCATCCGCAACAACGACCGCGTCGGGCTCATCATCTTCACCGACGAGGTCGAGAAGTTCGTGCCGCCCAAGAAGGGCAAGACGCACGTGCTAAGGGTGGTGAGCGAGATCCTCTCGTTCTCCGAGAAGAGCAGGCGGACGGAGATCGGCGCGGGGCTGGAGTTCCTGAGCCACGTCGTGCGGCGCAAGGCGGTGGCGTTCCTCATCTCGGACTTCCTGGCGCCGGTGGAGAGCTACGAACGCGCGCTGCGGATCACCGCGCGCCGCCACGACCTCATCCCCGTCAGCATCGGCGATCCGCTGGAGGAGGCGCTGCCGAACGTCGGCCTCCTCGAGATCGAGGATCCCGAGACGGGCGGCACGCTGGTGTTCGACACGGGCGGGCCCGAGGCGCGGGCGTTCGCCCGGCGGGTGAAGCAGGCCGGCGAGGCGCGGCGGGCGCTGTTCAAGCGCCTGTCGATGGACCCCATCGAGCTCTCGACCGAGCGGCCGTATTTGCCGGCGCTGACCAGCTTCTTCGATTCGCGCGCGCGGAGGCTGCGGCATTGAGCATGCGCGCGACGTTGCTGCTGGTTCTGGGAGCCTGGACGGCCCTTTGCGCGGCCGGCGTCTCGCGCGCCCGCGCCAGCGACGCCGGGATCGCGGAGGCCGATCCCGACGCGCCGACGGTCGTCGCCCACGCCGACAAGAGCCAGGCGCACGTCGGCGATCCCATCCACCTCGAGGTGGTGGCCATCGGCAAGAGCGCGGTGCCGGTCAACCTGCCGTCGACGCTGGAGCTGGGACCGTTCTCGCTGCTCGACCGAAAAGAGAGCGAGCAGAACCTGGGCGACGGTCGCGTCAAGCGGCAGTTCATCCTGACCATCGCCGCCTACGAGCCGGGATCCAAGGAGGTCCCCGCCATCGAGGTGACCTACCTCGGCCCGCGCGGCGACGTCCGGACGGCGCGCACCGCGCCGGTCACCATCAAGATCGCCAGTCTCATCGCCAACGAGCCGGAGCCGGCGCTCAAGGACGCGGCGCCGCCCGTGACGGTGATGGTCGAGAACCTCTGGCCGGCTTACATCGCGGGCGGGCTGGTCGCCGCCGGGCTGGGCGCGCTCCTCACCATGCTCATCGTCCGCCGACTGCGTGCGCGGCGCGGCGAGCGTCCGGGCCCACCGCCCCGTCCGGCGCACGAGGTGGCGCTGGAGAAGCTCGATCGCCTGGGCGCCTATGGCTTCCTAGAGAACGCCGACAACCGGCCCTTTTACTTCGCGGTCTCGGAGATCGTCCGTGAGTACCTGGGCGGGCGTTACGGATTCGATTCGCTGGAGCTCACCACCGATGAGCTCATCGCCGAGCTGCGCCGCCGCGCCGGCCGCGAGCTGGTGCTGGGCGACGTGCAGGGGTGGCTGTCGGCCTGCGACCTGGTGAAGTTCGCCAAGATCTCCCCGACGGCGGCCGAGGCGCGCGGGGCGCTGGAGAATGCCATCCGGATCGTGGCGACGACGCGGGCGGTGGTGGCGCCTGCCGGAGCTCCGGCCGACGCGGCGGAGGCGCTGCATGCCTGAGCAGGGCCCAAAGACGTCCGCCCGGATCCCCTGGACGCTCGTCGCGCTGGTCTTCGCGCCCCTGGCGGTCGCGTACTTCGCCCTCCTGCACGACGTCGAGGGGTTTCGCTTCGCGCATCCGTTCGCGCTGGTGTTGGTCCCGCCGGCGGTGGCGCTCTGCGCCTGGGCCGGCCTGGCGCGCGCCCCGGGCCGGCGCGGCCTGTTCGTCTACTCGCGGGCCGCCGAGCTCGGCGCCCAGCGCGCCGGCCTCGTGGCGCGCCTGCGCGATCTGCCGATGGTGCTGCGGCTCGCCGCGGTGGTGCTGGTCGGCGTGGCGCTGGCCCGGCCGCAGAGCACGCGGGTCACCGAGGACCTCGAGCTCGAGGGGATCGACATCGTCATCGCCCTCGACATGTCGGGCTCGATGGAGGAGACCGATCTGGTCCCCAACCGGCTGGAGGCGGCCAAGGCGGTCATCCAGGACTTCGTGCGGCGGCGCCCCTCCGATCGGATCGGCCTGGTGATCTTCGGGCGTGAGGCCTTCACCGACATCCCCCTCACGCTCGACCACGGGACCTTCCTGCGCATGCTCGCCGAGCTGCACGTGGGAATCATCGACGGGCGGGCCACGGCCATCGGCAACGGGATCGGCGTGGCGCTCAACCGGCTGCGCAAGTCGGAGGCCAAGTCGAAGGTGATCATCGTGCTCACCGACGGGGAGAACAACGCCGGCAACATCTCGCCCGAGCAGGCGGCGCGCTACGCGCAGACGCTGGGGGTGAAGATCTACACGGTGCTGGCCGGGAACAGCGACGCCGAGGCGGCCGCGCCGGGCCGCCAGCGCCAGCCGGTCAACCCCAAGCTGCTCGAGGGGATCGCCTCGATGACCGGCGGGACACCGTATCTGGCGACCGACACCCGGGCGCTCCACGAAAGGTTCCAGAAGATCCTCGAGGATCTCCAGAAGTCGCGCATCCACGACCGCGGCACGCTCTATCGCGAGCTCTACCGCCGGTTCCTGCTGGCGGCCTTCGCGCTGCTCTTGCTGGAGACCGGGCTGCGGCTCACCCGCTTTCAACGGATCCCCTGAGCATGCGCTTCGCCAACCCTCACGCGCTCTGGCTGCTCCTGGCCGTCCCGGCGGCGGTGATCGCCTATGGGCTGGGGTTCGCGTCGCGGCGACGCCGGCTGGCGCGGCTGGGCGACGCGCCGCTGGTGGCGCTCATGGCGGCCAGCGTCTCGGTCCCGCGCAAGGTGGCGCGGGCGGCGCTGGTGGTGACGACGTTCGCGCTGCTGGCGCTGGCCCTGGCGCGGCCGCAGGCGGGCGGGCGGGCGCGCGTGGCCAAGGATCGGGGGCTCGACCTGGTGGTGGCGCTCGACTTCTCACGCTCGATGCTGGCCAAGGACGTCTACCCCTCGCGGCTCGAGCGGGCCAAGCGCGAGCTCGAGCAGCTGCTCGACACGCTGGGCGGCGATCGCGTCGGCGTGGTGGCGTTCGCCGGTGAGAGCCTCACCTATCCCCCGACCACCGACTACGCGGCGGTGAAGCTGTTCTGGCGCGACCTCGGCCCCTGGGACATGCCGGTCGGCGGCACGGCGATTGGGCGGGCCATCAAGAGCGGGCTCGAGCAGCTGACCGCGCTGCGGACCAAAGGGGGGCCCACCCGCGGGCAGGCCATCCTGCTCCTCACCGACGGCGAGGACACCGACAGCGAGCCCCTGCAGGCGGCCGAGGAGGCGTCGAAGCTGGGGGTGAAGATCTTCACCGTGGGGATCGGGTCGCGCTCGGGTGAGCTCATCCCCGAGTACGACGAGCAGGGGAAGGTGACCGGGTACGTGAAGGACGCCGACGGACACTACGTGACGTCGCGCCTCGCCGAAGACACTCTGACCGAGATCGCCCGCAAGACCGGCGGCGAGTACTTCCACGCCGACAGCAAGCGGTTCGGCGTCGAGGACGTCGAGCGGGCGCTCAGCGGCCTCAAGCGGACGGAGAACGAGGCGCGGGTGGTGCGGGAGTACGACGAGATCTTCGAGTTTCTCCTGCTGCCGGCCTTTCTGCTGCTGGTCGGCGAGGCGTGCATGAGCGAGAAGCGGAAGCCGAAGCCGGTGACCGCGGAGACGGCGCCGTGAAGCGGCTCGCTCGGCTGGCGTCCATTTGCGCGCTGGCGCCGCTCCTCCTGGGGTTCGGCGTGCTCGAGAAGCGCGACGCCCAGATCGAGGCCGGCAACGCGGCGATGAAGGCCGGCAAGGCGGAGGACGCGCTCGCGCACTACGATCAGGCGGTGAAGAAGCTCTCGGCCGACGCCGGCGCGCACTTCGATCGTGGCGCCGCGCTCTACGCGCTGTCGCGCTTCGACGAGGCGGGGCAGGAGTTCCTGCGCGCGACCGAGGCCAAGGACCCGACCCTCAAGGCGTCGGCCTTCTACAACCTGGGGAACGCCTTCTTCAAGAAGGAGAAGTTCAAGGAGGCGGTCTCGGCCTATACGCGCACGCTCGGTCTCAAGCCGGACGACAAGCAGGCCAAGTGGAACCTGGAGATCGCGCTTCAGAAGCAGAAGGAAGACGAGAAGAAGAAAGACGATCAGAAGAACCAGGACGACAAGAACAAGGACAAGGACAAGGACAAGAAGGACGACAAGAAAAAGGACGACAAGGACAAGAAGGACG
>DASYEX010000230.1:0-14312 GCA_036498765.1 Polyangia bacterium | reverse complement strand
CGCCGTTTTGGGTGTCCTCGGTTGCGGAGCGGGGCCGGGCGCGAACGGCAGCGGCACGGGCGGACAGGCCACCGGAACCGGCGGCAGCGGTACGGGCGGGACGAGCTCCGGCGGCGACAGCGGCAGCGGCAACGGCAGCGGGAAAGGGGGCAACGGCAGCGGCGGCGCGCCGGGAGCGGGCGGCGGCAGCTCGGGCGGCGCCGTCGGGAGCGGCGGCAGCAGTGGATCGACCGGCGGCGGCGGTTTGGCGGGGACTGGTGGCGCCACGGCCAGCGGCGGCGCGACCGGCACCGGCGGTGCCAGGGGAGGAACGACCGGTAGCGGCGGCCAAGGTGGAGCGTCAGGCGCGACGGGGGCCGGCGGCGGCCAAGGTGGATCGTCGGGCGCGACCGGCTCGGGTGGTGCGGCCGGCAAGGGGGGCACCGGCGGCAGCGCCGGGAGCCCCGGGGCCTGCGGCGGCAACGGCACGCTGCCGTCGACGGGTTTCGCGGTCCGGTTCGCCAACGCCGTGATGTCGCGCTGGCCCGACCCGATCAACATCTCCAGCCAGAACGCCTGGGAGTACAACCACGGGATCGTGCTGCGCGGGATGCAGCAGGTCTGGTCGCACACCTGCGACTCGAAGATCGTCACCTACGTCCAGAAGTACGCCGACGAGTTCGTCAACGCTTCGGGGACGGTGAACATCCCGAGCGCGCACAGCTTCGACAACATCGAGCCGTCGGTGCTGCTGCCCTGGCTCTATCAGCAGACAAAGATGTCCAAGTACCACACCGCCGCCGACCAAATTCGCGCCCGCTACGACACGATCCCCACCAACGCCGACGGCGGCTTCTGGCACAAGTCGACCTACCCCAACCAGATGTGGCTCGACAGCATCTACATGGGCGAGCCGTTCCTCGATCAGTACGGCGTCGTGTTCGGGAGCTGCGGCACGTTTTGCTCCGACACCATCTTCAAGCAGACGCTGCTGCTCGCCCAGCACGTGCGCGACACCACTACGGGCCTGCTCTATCACGCCTGGGACGACAGCCCGGCCGGCATGAAGGCGGCCTGGGCCGACCCGTCCACCGGCCGCTCGCCGGTCGTGTGGGATCGCGCGCTCGGCTGGTACGCGATGGCGGCGGTCGACATGCTTCCCGACCTGCCGGCCGGCTCGAACCGCGACAACCTGATATCGATCTTCACCGGCATCGCCGCGGCGTTGAAGATGTATCAGGACCCGGCGACCGGGCTCTGGTTCGAGGTGGTCGACGAGGGGAGCATGAGCAGCAACTGGGTCGAGACCTCGGGGAGCGGGATGTTCATCTACGCGCTCAAGGTAGGGGTCAGCCGCGGGTATCTCGATTCGAGCTATCTGACCGTCGCCAATAAAGGCTGGCAGGGTCTCCAAACCAAGATCACCACCGATTCCGGCGGCCTCCCGACGATCACCGACGCGGTTCCGGGGCTGAGCGTGCAGGGCAACTACGCCGGCTACGTCAGCCCGACGCCCGTCTCGAACTCGTCGCAGGGGCTCTGCGGCGTGTTACTCGCTGCGGCAGAAATGGAAGCCCAGTGACGCTCCCATGCGCGTAACTTGTGGAATTCCCAAATAAATATTTTCCACACGTGTGGTGATTCGTATTGATTGAACCTACCGCCCGCGTACGCTTCGACCCAGTCGGTTCCGGAGGTCGAGATGCGCGCGAAAATTTTGATGGCGGTGGGATTGGGGACTGCAATGTTGGCGGTCGCGCCGCGGGCGATGGCCCGCAAGCCGATGTCCGAGGAGGCGCAGCGACGGCAGCTGCTCCAACAGCTGGCGGCCGCCTCGGCGGACATCCCGCCGGAAGAGAAGACCGACGCCGACCTGATGTACGAGGCGATGCGGCAGTGGCGCGGCGAGCCGCGCGGCAGCGGCGCCGTCGACCAGGCCATCGCCCAGTCGAAGACCGACATCCGGCACGATCGCAAGGCGCTCGAGGAGCGCGTGCACGAGATGTTCTGGAAGGATCCGTTCTCGAGCGAGGTGGTCCCGGTGCGCAAGCACGATCGGGATCTGCTGCGCGATCACGCGGCCCACGCCGCCCGCGTGCGCGGCGACGCCGCCGAGGATGAGATCGAACGGCTTCGCTCCGATCTGGCGACGGTGCGGGCGGAAAACGCGCGGCTGCGCGAAGAGCTGACGCGCGCCGAAGGGAACCTCCGCGACGGTGACGGCAGCGCCACGCCGAGTCGGCACGTCCAGGCGCGGCGACACGAGGGAGGCGGTCACTCGCGCCGCGACGTCGGGCTCATGGAGGCGCTCAACACGACGCCGCCCGTGCACCACCACCACGGCGGCTCGTCGCGGCGCGCGCCGCCGGCGCTTCCGGGCGCAGCGGCCGAGCCGGCGCCGTCCGCGCCCGAAGCAGCCACGGCGCCCGCCGGATGGCACAGCAGCGACCCCCGCGGGATCATCGTCGTCCCAATCGAGACACCCGTGTCGATCCACGCCGACAAGCCGTCGGCGCGCGCTCACTAATTTTACGGGGGGCGGCTAGCTGCCGCTCGCGCCCCCCGGGGCCCCCCTCGCTCCAACCCACCCCGCGAAGGCGGACCTTCGCGGGGGCCCCGGGCACGGCGAAGCCGCGCTGCGCTCGCCTGCCCGGTTGTGCTTGGCGGTGGTTAGCCTGCTAGTTCGCGGACGAACGGCGTCGCGGGGTGGGCGGTCAGGTCGGCGAGGCGGCCGCGTTGGGTGATGGCGCCGTTCTCGAGCACGATGACGTCGCCGTCCAGCGCCTCGGCGTCGGCGCGATCGTGGGTGACGACGACCGTGGGGATCGACCAGGCGCGGAGGCGCGCCGCGAGGAAACGTCGCATGTCGCGGCGGACCGAGACGTCGAGCGCGGCCAGCGGCTCGTCGAGCAAGAGGGCGCGCGGGCGGGCGGCGAGCGCGCG
This sequence comes from Polyangia bacterium, assembly GCA_036498765.1. Lineage (GTDB taxonomy): Bacteria > Myxococcota_A > Polyangia > Fen-1088 > Fen-1088 > JADGRB01. The sequence goes on along the minus strand of DASYEX010000230.1, from coordinate 11,390 downwards.
GGCCAGCGCCACCCGCTGCGTCTCTCCGCCCGAGAGCTCCGCGGGCCGGCGGTCGGCCAGCGCCCCGGCGTCGACGTCCTCGAGGGCCTGGCGGGCGAGGCGCACGCGCTCGACGCGCGGGGCAGCGGCGATCCCGAACGCGACGTTGCCGAGCACGTCGAGGTGAGGGAAGAGGCCGTACCGCTGCGGCAGGAAGCCGATGCGTCGCGCCTCGATCGGGAGGTCGACGGCGCGCGCTCCGTCGTAGAGCGGCACGCCGTCGAGGGTGACGTGTCCGCGCGCCGGACGGCTGGCCCCCAGGATCATCATGAGGGCCCGCGTCTTGCCCGCGCCGTTCGGCCCGGCGAACACCAGCGGTGCGCCGCTGGTCCGGAAGGAGACATCGATCGCCAGCGCGCCGGCGGTGCCGTGAACCTCGACGTCGAGGCCGGTCATCGCCGGGCTCCGGCGCGGACCGCGACCAGCAGCACGAACGCGACCACCACCAGCAGGATCGACAGGCTCTGCGCGGCGTGCAGGTCGGACTCGAGGGCGGTGTAGATGGCCAGCGGGAGGGTCTGGGTCCGTCCGCTCATGTTGCCCGCGAACATCAGCGTCGCGCCGAATTCGCCGAGAGCGCGCGCCCAGCTCATCGCCGCGCCGCCCGCCAGTCCGGACCAGGAGAGCGGGATGGCCACGGCGCCGAGCACGCGGGGGCGCGAAGCGCCCAGCGTGCGCGCCACCAGCACCAGATCGGGATCGAGCCGGCGGAAGGCCGCCACCGCCGCTTGCAGGTAGAACGGCGCCGCGACGAACGTCTGCGCGAAGACGACGGCGGCGCGGGTGAAGGGGATCCCGATGCCGGCGCCGCCGAGCGCAGGGCCGAGCAGGCCGCGGCGGCCGAACGCCAGCAGCAGCGCCACGCCGGCCACCGCCGGGGGAAGGACCACCGGCAGCTCGACGATCGTCTCCAGGATCCGCCAGCCCCGGCCGGTCCGGCGCGCGATGACCCAGGCGAGCGGTGTCCCGCAAGCGAGGATCAGCAACAGGCTGAGCGTCGTGGTGAAGACCGAGAGTCGCAGCGCAGGGATGACCAGCGGATCCGCCAGTCCTGCCAGAAGCTCGCGCGGGGAGGCCGAGAACAGCAGCCCGACGACGGGGAGCGCGATGAGGAGGAGCAGCAGCCCCGACAGCAGCGCCACCGCCGCCGGCCAGAGGAACCGGACGGCTCCCCGGTGGCTGCCGAAGGGCGGCGTCACTGTGTGGGGCAGGGGACGAACCCCGCCTCCCGGAGGACCGCGGTTCCCGACGGCGAGCGCACCAGCCCGACGAAGGCCGCCGCCAGGCCGGGATTGGGGGCGCGCTTGAGGCTGGCGATCGGATACGCCGCCGTGACGTTGATGTCGGACGGGATCTCCACCACCCGGACCTTCCCCCTGGCGGCCAGCGCGTCGGTCCGGTAGACGATCGCCGCGTCGGCCTCGCCGAGGACGACCTTGGCCAGCACCTGGCGGACGTTGAGCTCGCGCGAGACGATCTTGGCCTGGACCCGCGCCGGGAAGGCCGCGCCGAGCTTCGCGGCCGCCCGGTCGAGGATCCGGTTGGTGTAGGCCCCGATGGGGACCTCCGGCGCCCCGACGACGATCCGTTCGGCGCGCGGCAGATCGGCGAAGGTCTTCAACGCCGCGAGATCGTTCCGGACGACCACCACCGGCTGGTTGCAAGCAAAGAGAGCCGGCGTCCCCGCCCAACCCGCCGTGACCAGCGCGTGCATGTGCCGCTCGTCGGCCGAGGCGAAGACGTCGGCCGGGGCGCCGTGCTCGATCTGCTCGCGCAGCTCCTGGCTGCCGGCCGCGTTGGTGACCACATGGACGCCGGGGTGAGCGTTCTCGAAGCGAACGGCGAGCGCCGCGAAGGCTTCCTTGAGCGACGCCGCCTCGAACACCACCAGGTCCTGCGCGGGCGGCCCGGCCAGCGCGCCGGCGCCGCGCGCGAGGCAGAGGGTCGCTAACAGGGCGCGGCAGGTGCGCAGCATGCTCAGGTTCTAACCCGAAGCCGCGGTGGGGGGCGTGGAGAGCTCCACCTCGATCGTCGAGCCGGCCCCGGCGCGCGAGGTCAACGTGAACCGGCCGCCGCGCGCGCGGATGCGCTCCTGCATGCCGAGCACGCCGAGCTGCCCGTGGGCCGCCGCCGCGTCGAGTGTGTCGGGATCGAACCCTCGCCCGTCGTCTGTCGTCGCGGATTGACAGCCGGATTCGCCCGGGCGTGCGGGTGATGGAGACGCGCAGGTGGCGGGCATCCGCGTGGCGGAGGGCATTGGTGATCGACTCCTGGACGACGCGGAAGCAGGCGATCTCGTAGTCTGGCGGCAGCCGGGCGTTTGTCTCGTCGATCGGCTGTTCGGCAGCGCGGAGACCAGCCCGACTTCATCGAGCAGCGGCGGTCGCAGGTCGACGGAGATCTTGCGGACGCGCGTGATCAGATCATCGACCAGCGCCAGCGGCTCCAGACTGCCGCCGAGCTCGGGGAGCTCCTCTTCCTTGGTGATGTCGAGCGCGCGGTGCAGCTGCCCGAGCCGCTGGTAGGCCACGCGCAGGTCGCGCGCGTTGGCCTCGACGTGACGGATGACGAAGTCGATCACGCTCATGAGCAGGACGGCCAGCAGGGACGAGGTGGTCCCCATCCGGATCCAGTTGCGCAGCCGGTCACATGAGCCTCATCGGTGGAGCTGACGAGGGTAACCGACTGGCCCAAATCCTCCCGGGATCGGGTGTATGCTGACTGGGGCTTGGGGATGCGGGTGCTCTTGGCGGACGATCATGCGCTGGTGCGCGCCGGGATACGGGCGCTCCTGGTGGCGCTTCCGGAGGTGGAGAGCGTGACCGAGGCGGGCGATGGGCAGCAGGCCCTGGCGCTGCTGCTGGAGACTCGGCCGGACGTGGCGCTCATCGACATCGGCATGCCGGGGCTCAACGGGCTGGAGCTGGCGAGCCGGGTGGCGCGCGAGGCGCCGGGGACTCGCCTGGTCATCGTATCGATGCACAGCACGCCCGGGCACGTCGCCCAGGCGCTGCGGGCCGGCGTCAGCGGCTACGTCCTCAAGGACGCGGCAGCGGAGGAGCTGCCGGTTCTCCTGCGCGCGGTGATGCGGGGCGAGACCTATCTTTCCCCGGCGATCTCCAAGCAGGTGGTCGACGGCTATCTCGGCCGCACCCCGACCCCGGGCACGGCGGAGGGGGAGGTGGGGACGCTGGACGTCCTGACCTCGCGCCAGCGCGAGATCCTGCAGTTGGTGGCCGAGGGGAAGTCGACCAAGGAGATCGCCCAGCTGCTCGACCTGAGCGTGAAGACGGTCGAGACGCACCGCGCGCAAATCATGGACCGGCTCGGGATCCGCGACCTGGCCGGCCTGGTCCGCTACGCCGTCCGGACCGGGCTCGTCTCGCCCGACAGGTAGCGGCCCCCGGCCCCTAGGGGTTCGTTCTCCCGGTTCTCAGGGAGGTCACCGATAGTCGTGTCGGGCCCGGTCGGGCGAGTCTCATCCCGTGAGCACCGACCGCCCAGACATCCGCCGCGTCGTCGTCGTCGACGACTCCGATGGATTTCGCTCGCTCTTGCAGTGGTTCCTGGGATCGCTTCCGGAGGTGGAGATCGTGGGCGAGGCGCGGGACGGCCTCGACGCCATCGCGCAGGTGGAGCGGACCAAGCCCGACCTCGTGCTGATGGACGTCTGCATGCCGAGGCTCGACGGGTTGCAGACCACCCGGAAGCTGCGGACGGTGGGCGAGTCGGCGCGCATCGTCCTGCTCACCGCGTACGGCGACACCATCCCCCGCTGGCTGGCGGACGAGGTGGGCGCCGACGACGTCTTCGACAAGTCGAATCTGGGCGAGCGCCTGCGCGAGGCGATCGTCAGTGGTGGGCGGCGGGCGCCCTCCGATGAACGCACGCGATGAGCGACGAAGGGGCGGCGAGATGACGGCAGAAGAACGACGGGTGGCGCTGAGACGGGTCCTCACCAGCTTGACGGGCGCGCCGCCATCGATGGGCGACATTGGCGACGAGGGGGTGGCGGCGATCGTGGCCACCGGTCTCCTGACGCTGCCGACCGACGGGCTCGACGAGGTGATTCGCCACGCGCTGGCGGCGGTCGGGCTGCAGCGGGGCGTCGACCGGGCCTACTACTACCGGCTCGACGAGGCCGCGGCGCTGCTCGAGCTGACGCACGAATGGCACGCGCCCGAGCTGCGGCCGCTCGCCGACCAAGAGCGGTACGTGCGCATGACGGTGGATCTCTTGCCGCCGTCTTTCCTGGCCAACTTGAAGCGGGGCGGGATGCTCCGGTTGCCGAGCACGCGCCAGTTCCTGGGCGGACCCATCGCCGACCTCGTGTCGCCGGACGGCGACCGGGCGCTGGCCCTGGTGCCGGTCCTCGTGGAGGGGGTGCTGGTCGGCGTGGCCGGGTTCGCCGCAGCCGCCGGGACGATCTGCGCGGAGAAGGACCTCGTCCTGCTCCACGTCGTGGCCCAGGGGGTGGCCCGCGCCGTCGAGCGCGGCCGGATCGATCAGGCCCTCGCCGCCAGCGAGGCGCGGTTCCGCGCGACCTGCGAGGCCTCGCCGCTGGGGATCTTCCTGGCCGGGCCGCGCGGCGAGTGCCAGTACATCAACGGAGCCGGGCAGCGGATCATGGGCCTGTCGGCCGCGGACGCTCTGGGGCGCGGCTGGATGAGCGCGCTTCACCCCGACGACCGCGAGCAGATCGCGGTCCGCTGGGGGGCCACGGTGGGTGACCGCGTGGGATACTCGACGCCGGCGCACCGCTTCGTCCACGCCAACGGGGACGTTGTCTTCGTCGAGGTGCGGGCGATGCCGCTGGCCGGCCCGCTCGGCGAGCACAATTTTCTGGGGATCCTCGAGAACGTCACGGCGCGCGTGGCCGCCGAGGTGGAGCGGCGCGAGCTGCTGGCGCGGGCCGAGGGGGCGCGCGGCGAGGCGGAGGCGGCGCGCAAAGAGGCGGAGACCGCGCGGGCCGAGGTCGACAGCATCCTCTCGCGCGTCTCGGACGCCTTCGTGGCCTTTGATCTCGATGGCCGCTACACGTACGCCAACGACCGCGCGATCGCCATGATCGGCCGCCCGCGCGAGCAGCTGCTCGGCCAGAATGCCTACGCGCTCTTCCCGCGCTTGCAGGGGAACGCCATCCAGGAGGCGTTCGAACGCGCCAAACGCGATCAGCGCCCGGTGACGATCGAGACCCGGGTCCCCGATGGCCGCTGGTTCGACGTCAGGGTTTACCCGTCGGCGACGGGGATCTCCGTCTTCTTCGAGGACATCTCGGTGCGCAAGCGCCACGAGGAAGAGCTGACCGCGGACCGCGACTACTTGCGCCAGGAGCTGGGCGGTGGGGGCTTCGAGCCCGAGGTCATCGGCCAGGACCCCGGGTTGCGCGCGGTGATGGTGAGCGTCGGCCGGGTCGCGCCCACCAACACCAACGTCCTGGTCACCGGCGAGACCGGGACCGGCAAGGAGCTGGTGGCGCGCGCGATCCACGACGCGAGCGCGCGGCGCGAGCGCCTCCTGGTCAAGGTCAACTGCGCGGCCATCTCCGCTGGCCTCGTCGAGAGCGAGCTCTTTGGGCACGAGAAGGGGGCCTTCACCGGCGCCGTGCAACGGCGCAAGGGGCGGTTCGAGCTGGCCCAGGGCGGAACGCTGTTCCTCGACGAAGTGGGCGAGCTGCCGCTCGAGACCCAGGTCAAGCTGCTGCGCGTCCTGCAGGAGCGGGAGTTCGAGCGGGTGGGCGGAACCGAGACCGTCCGGGTCGACGTGCGGGTCATCGCCGCCACCAACCGAAACCTGCGCGAGATGGTGGCGCGCGGGCGGTTCCGCGAGGATCTCTACTACCGCCTGGCCGTCTTCCCGGTGTCGCTGCCGCCGCTGCGCGAGCGCGCCGCCGACATCCCGCTGCTCGTTCGCTCGTTCCTGCGGCGCTTCGCGCGTCAGGCGGGGCGGCCGATCCACGACGTGACGCCCGAGGCGATGGACGCGCTTTGCACCTATCGCTGGCCGGGCAACGTGCGCGAGCTGCAGAACGTGATCGAACGATCGGTGATCCTCGCGCGCGGGCCGCTGGTCGATCTCGATGCGCTGCCCGATCTGTCGGCGGGCGCGCCGCCGATCTACTCGGACGACAGCCCCGTCACGCCGGTCGTCTCGGCGCTGCGCGCCCCTTCGCGCACGATCGATGAGGTGGAGCGTGGCTATGTCGCCGAGGTGCTGGCGGCGACCAGCTGGGTCATCGAGGGCGAGCGCGGCGCCGCGCGGCGGCTGGGGCTCCACCCGAACACGCTCCGCTCGCGCCTCAAGCGCTGGGGGCTGACCCGCCCGGTCGACCTCGTCGGTCGCTCGGCCTAGGGCATGGGCCCACGCTCACTCGTGGCTGGTTCGTGGCACCCACGCTTGGTCGTGGCGACCACGGACAGGCGAGGTTCGCGACGTCGGGGTTCCGCCAGGTTGCGCGATTGGTCGGCTGGTACGGAGGTTGCTCTACCGCCGCCCGGTCGGGAACGTCGGATGACGAAGGAGGATCAAATGTCGCCAGCAGTCTCTCTGCTCAAGGAAGAGGAGCCCGCGCCGGTGCTGCCCCACGAAGCTTTGGTGACCCTGCCGCTCGAAACCGTGGCGCGGCTCGACCGCATGGCGACCGCCAGCATGCTGGCGACCGGATTGGCCCACGAGATCGCCAACCCGCTCTCCTGTCTCATCGCCGCGCTCGACGGCCTGGGGACGCAGCTCGAACGCCTGTCCGCGCGGGGCGAGGTGGTGGAGCCGATCGCGCGCGAGCTGGCCGAGCTCGGCGCCGAGCTGGAGCTCGCCGGGGTGAGCGGCAACGAGATCTTCGCCCAGGTGCGCGACTTCCAGCAGTTCCTGCGGCCGCGGGAGCTGGAGACGTCGGCGCCCATCGATCTGAAGCCGCCGATCCTGCGCGCCGTCCGCATGTCGCGCACCCGCCTCGGGTCGAAGAGCCCGGTGTCGGTCGTCCTGGGTGAAGCGCCGGCGGTGCGCATCCCCGCCAGTCGGATCACCCAGATCGTCCTCAACCTGCTGCTCAACGCCGCCGCGGCGCTGGGGGACCGCCCCTGGAGCCAGAACCAGGTCGAGGTGCGACTCGCGACCGTGGAGCACTGGGCGGTCATCGAGGTCAAGGACAACGGGCCGGGCATCGACGCGGCGACGCGGCAGCGCCTGTTCGAGCCGGGCGTCACCGGCGGCAAGACCGCGGGACGAAGCGGAGGGCCCGGGCTGGGCCTGGGCCTGGCCATCTGCCGCGAGCTGGCCCGCGCCGCCGGCGGCGAGATCTCGGTCTCCTCGCCGCTCACAGGCTCGACATTGTTCCGCGTGGCCCTGCCGCCGGCGGCCGCTACCTAGCAGCTACCGTCTCGAGAAGATCGTCGTCGACCGGGCGGCCGCCGGCAGGACGCGATCGAGCCGTCCGTGCCACCAGGCGACGGCTACGTAGATCAGGACGGTGATGACGACGAGCAGCTTCCAGGGGAACGACTTCTCGGCGTAGCGATCGCTGGTGTCGCGGCGGGCGCCGCGCGGCAGGCGAGCCACGCTGGACAGCGTGGCGCCGAAGGGGACGTTGATGCGGGCGCGCGTGTTCACCGCCCAGCCGTTGGCGTCGAGGATGGGGCCGAGGTTCCGCTTGCGGAGCTTGATGTACGCCAGCACCACCGAGGGGAGCGAGATGAGGCAGATGATCCCCACGAACGCGCCGCCCGTCGCCAGCGGGCCCAGCTTCAAGACCCCGGTCGCGTAGCCGACCAGCGCCGTCACGAAGGTCCCGATTGCGCCCACGGCCACGCCCAGCGCCGCGACGGTGCCAACGTCGATCTTCTTGGTTTCGGGCGGCTTGACGTTGCCGACGTTGGCAGTCCCGGCGGCGGCGGTCGTGAGGGTGGCGTGCGACTCCGCGTCGGCGGCGGCCGCGCGCTTGGCCACCTGCTCTTCGAGCAGCCGGACGAACTTCTTGTAGGGGGCCCAGAACGCCTGCCGGATGCTGATGGGGTTGTCGACGATCTTGGTGATGGTCGCGTCCCAGTCGCGTCCCTGCCGGTCGTAGAAGACGCCGTTGCGCCCGACCATCAGGTTGTCGCTGTCGCCGGCGGTGAAGGCGGCGACGATCTGCGTCTTCTCGCCGGTGGCCGCGCGCACGCAGTCGAGGTAGGCGAGAAAGGCGCCCGCCAGGCCGGCCATGGTGGCGTGCTTGGCGGCGTCGGCGACCGGCAGGCAGAGGCGGCAGGCGCGCTGATCGAGGTAGAGCGTGCCGTACTGAAAGATCGCCTCCCGGCCGTCGTAGAAGTCCTCGAAGCTGACGAAGTTGGTGCAGAGCCGGGCCAGATCACGGTAGTAGCGGACCAGCCGCTCGACGTCGCCGATGCTGGTCGCCTCCGCCTCGAGCGCCTTGTCGCGCGCCAGCAGGTCGGTCACCTTGGCGGCGCCGCCCGACTTCAGGATCTCGCGCAGCCGCGCGATCCCCAGCTTCTCCACCCGCAGGCCGGCCTTCTCGGCCAGCCAGGCGTCGTAGGCGCCAAGCTTGCCGAGCAACGCCAGCCAGTCGCCCTCCGCCAGCTCGCCGCGCGGGCCGAGGAGCGGCGTCACGGCGTCGTCCCGCAGTTTCCGGAGCGCCTCGGCGTAGGCGGGATTCACCGCGCCGGCGAGGGGCAGGGGCTTGTCGGGCGCGGCGAGGGCCAGCGGGAACCCGGCGACCTCCTCGACGGCGATCGTCAGATCCTGGGTGGCGATCGGGAGGTACTCGTCGGGATTTCGGTTCACCGAGGGGAGCGCGCGGGGATCGAACGCCGCCAGCCGGCAGCGTCCGAAGTAGTCGTCGACCTTGGTCTTGAGCGCCGCGACCGCGGTGGCCGCGGTGGCCGTCCGCTCGGCGCCGAGGGGGAAAACGTGGGCCGCGTCCGCTTCGCCCTTGCCGTACCACTCTTCGTAGCCGACGGCCTCGGCGAAGAACGCGTCCACGAGCTCGCCGCTCACGCCCGGTTTGCCCGAACGGTCGGGGACGGTGCCGACCGTCTCGCCGATCTCGCGGATGAGGGCGCGCGTGGCGTCGTCCTCGGCGGCCATCTCGGTGATGACGCCGTCGCCGTTGAACACCGTGTCGGCGAAGATGCGGGCCGGATCGGCGACGTCGTCGATGGAGATCGACGCGGCGTCGGCCCTGCCGATGTCGGCCAGGATGCGGCGGGCCGAGGCGAGCAGCGTCTTGCCCGAGGGCAGCCCGTCGTTGATGGCCTCGAGCGGCAGCGTCGCCTCGCCCTTGAAGAGATCGTCCGGCCGCCGCAGGTTGTCGCAGGCGAACTTGACCGCCGCGAGCAGCTCGGGCGCCCGCACGCGGCCGTCCTTGTCGGCGTCGATCAGCGAGAGCGTGCGGGAATCGATCTCCAACCCCGTCGTCGGACAGGCCAGGGCGACCCACAGCTTCTGGTCGAGCGCCCCCAGGTTCGCGAGATCGGCGCCCGTGCCGAGCTTCACCTGGTCGAAGCCCCCCGCGCGAAAGAACGTCCAGCGGTGCCCATCGTCGCTCATCGGGCGGTTTGTAGCACGGGTGCGGCCCGCGTTCTTGGATCGTTGACCGTGCGGGGGCCGGTCGCTACAGTCGCGCCGCCATGAAGCCCAGCCCCCTCCTGTTCACGACGGCCGCGGTGCTCTACGCCGCGCCGGTGTTCGCCCAGGCCAATCCGACGTTCACCTTCGCCAAGCCCGACGCGCCCAAGCCGGCCGAGGTCGCGAAGCCGGCAACGCCGCCGCCTCCGCCGCCGCCCGCCGTCGAGTGGAAGGCGATGGCCAAGGGAGGCTTCACGATGACCTCGGGGAACTCCCAGACGACGGGGTTGGTCGGCACCGGAAGCGTCTCGCGCAAGGAAGGCAACAATCGGCTGGCGTTCGACGCCAACGGCGCCTACGGCCGCTCGAACATCCTGACCGCGGACTTCAACGATCCGACGGCGCCGACCGCGATCACGGGATTCCATCGAGATGACGTCGAGACGACGAACAACTGGTTGCTCAAGGGGCGCTACGATCGGTTTTTCACGGCGAACAACTCGGGCTACGCGGCGGCGTCCGCGGCGGCCGACAAGATCGCCGGTAAGTCGTTCTATGGCGGCGGCCAGGTGGGGTACAGCCGCCAGGTCTTCAAGAGCACGGTCCATCTCGTCGTCGCCGAGCTGGGGTACGACTACTCCTACGAGAGCTATGTCGAGGCGGGGACCACGACGCCTCCGTCTGTCTCGATCCACTCGGCGCGGTTGTTCGCCGGCGAGACGCTGACTTTGAGCAAGGCGACCGGTATCAGCGCCAGCTTCGAGGCGCTCTTCAACCTGAACAAGGAATCGAACGCGCTCAACGTCTCCACGGGCATGCCCGGCGTGGACGCCTTCCACGACACGCGACTCAACGCCAAGGTGGGGTTGACGACGACGCTGTTCGCCAAGCTCAGCATCGGGTTCGGCTTCACGCTGAAGTACGATCAGAATCCGGCGCCTCTCCCCATCCCGCCGGGATCGTTGGCTGGAGCGACATTCGACACCGGCTTCCAGCCCTTCGCCGAGAAGGTCGACACGCTGACCGAGGCCACGCTCATCTACACGTTCCTCTAGGACGGTTGGCCGGGCCGTGACGGCGGTCAACAGGTGCGGTCGGATTTGACGGCGGCGCGCGCACGCGCCTAAGATCGCCGTCGCCTCGGGGGAGGGGGGAAAGCGGAACGGTGGCGAACGAAACGAAAGAGCCGGTCAAGGTGTCGGTGGTGGACGGCGTGACCATGGAGACGCGGTTCCGCGACGTGCTCGACGCGTTGTTCGCCTTCGTGGGGTTCTTCTCGGACGGCGGGATCGTCCTGGAGACGAACCAGGCGCCGCTCACCGTGAGCGGCCTCGCGCGCGCCGACGTGGTTGGCCGTCGCTTCGTGGACCTCCCCTGGTTCAGCCACTCCGCCGGGGAGCGGGAGCGGGTCAGCGAGGCGATCGCGCGCGCGGCGCGCGGCGAGACGTCGCGGTTCGAGACCAGCGTGTCCGCCCGGGACGGCGGCGTGGTGGCCATCGACGCCGCCTTCGCGCCGCTGCGGGGGCAGGACGGGAACATCAAGTACATCGTGGGGACGGGCATCGACGTCTCCGAGCGGCGGCGCGCCGAGAACGAGATGAAGCGCAGCCGGGAGCGGCTGGCGCAGGCGCAACGGCTGGCGCACCTCGGCAGCTGGGAGTGGGACGTCGCGAAGGACCGGGTCACCTGGACCGACGAGCTGTACGTGATCTACGGCGTCGACTCCAAGTCGCACGTGCCGAGCTACGAGTCGTTCGTGGCCAGCGTCCACCCCGACGACCGGGAGCACACCA
>DASYEX010000229.1:0-12613 GCA_036498765.1 Polyangia bacterium | reverse complement strand
CGGTTCTCGTCGTCGGAGCGCTCGCCGTCTTCTCGGCCGAGCGCGGGCTGAAATGGCTCCACGTCCCGACGAAGCCGCTCGCCACGGCGCTGCTCGCGCTGATCGTCGGCTGGCCGCGCACGCGGCTCGCCGTGTGGGTCGACGTCGGGATCGCGCTGTCGGTGGTCGGCGACATCGCGCTCCTCGGCGCGGGGAAGGGGGCGTTTCTCGCCGGGCTGGCGGCCTTCTTGCTGGCGCACCTGGCGTTCGGCGCGGCGTTCGTAGGCGTGGCGGTGTGGTCGCCCGGCCTGGTGGTCGTCGCGCTGGTCGTGATCGCCACGACGACGCTGGTCCTGCGCGCGATCCGCGCCGGGACCGTCGGCATGCGCGGACCGACCATCGCCTACGGGGTGGTCATCAGCGCGATGGTGATCGCCGCCTGGGCGACGATCGGCGGGCCGCTGCCCACGGCGCCGCTGGCGGCGGGGGGGGCCGTGCTCTTCTATGCGTCGGACGGGAGCCTGGCCCTCAACAAGTTCCGCCGGCCGATCCCCCACGCGGCGTTTCTGACGCTCGGGCTCTACTGGATCGGGCAGATCGGCATCGCGCTCGCCGCCCGCGGCGCGCCCTGATCGCGGAATCAGCCCGGGCGGACCGCGCCGGGGGCGACCCGCCGGATCAGCGTCTCGCAGATCCGGAAGAAGCTCACCTTGTCGAGCAGCGGGTTCATCCAGCCGACGGTGATGCAGTACGACTTGTCCTGCGGCGAGGCGTGGTGGGTCGCGTGGTGCTCGGGCGACAGGATGAGGCCGGCCCGCTGCAGCGCGCGCACCCAGCGCGCGGGGTTGTCCTCGTGCGCCCAGCGGTGGAACTGGTTGGTGCAGAAGACGAACAGCGAGGTGAAGACCATCATCACGCAGCCGTAGAAGAACCAGCCGGTCGTCTTGGGCGTGAGGATGAGGAGCAACCCGAGGATCGGCGCCACGACGATGCAGTTGTTCCCGTTGGTCTCGACGAAGTCGTGGCGGGTGATGTCCTTGGGATCGACGTGGTGGTACCGGAAGGGCGTCACGAAGTTCGGCCCGAAGACGGGCGTGTTCTGGTCGCCGATCGTGTCGCCGGCCCAGTGGACGAAGCCGGAGAGGAAGTCGGCCACCAGGTAGCCGCTCACGGCGGCCAGGATGGTGAAGACGAGCCCCGGGGTCCCGGCCACCGCATGACAGATTCGGAACGCGAGCCAACCTAAAGCCACGAAGACGAAGGCAATGGCGCCGATCTCGAGAGCCCGGTGGCCGCGGCCGTAGGGCTGCGGTTGGCCGTTGGTGCTCATAACGACAGAGTAGCTTACAGGAAGTCGGGTGAACTACCTAACTGCGTTGCAACCGCCAGATCGCGTCGAGGGCGGGCGAGCTCCGCTCGACCGAGCTCATCGCGGGGGGCGGGGGACCCTTTGAGGGTCCCCATTTAATTGACCCCCAGCTGGCGTAGGAAGGGCTGGACAGTGGGCGCCGGGAGCCCCCGCTTGAAGAGCACGAATTCGCCCTTCTGTGTCACGAGGCCGTAGAGGCCGGACTGCAGCGCGCTCACCAGGTTGGTCCGGTCCTCGCCGCCCGAGGGGATGCGGGCGAGAATGTAGTCGGCGTCGTTGTAAGCGATGCGCAGCGAGTAGGCGTTCTTGCGGCTACTGACCTGAGAGACGATGGTCTCGGCGGCGGCCAGGCTAGCCGCCTGGGGGATTCGATCGATGAGGCTGTAGAGGTCGGCGTGGCGGGTGCGGTCGGCGTCGTTGACCCCGATGTGGAAGGGCGAGAAGCCCCCCCAGGCGGTGTTGTGCTGCAGGATGATCCCGAACTGGTAGGAGGTGGCGAGCGTGCCCACGGTGAGGACCACCAGCCAGGCCTGCCGGCTTCGGCGTGCCCAGGCCACGCCTGCCGTCTCCAGGCGGCGGAGCCAGCCCAGGTTCGCCACCACGGCGACGAAGAGGAAGGCCGTCCAGTAGGCGGTGTACTGGAAGGAGAGCGAGATGAGCGGCGGGTAGTGCGTCGCCAGCATGGTGAAGATGAACCCGGGTACCGTGCAGAGCAGGCCGATCGGGCGCCGCCAGTGGAGAAAGGCCAGCGGGGTCGCGATCTCCAGGAGGTAGACCAGCTTGTCGCGCTCGAGCAGGCTCCCGATGGTGAAGGCGGGGTTGCCGATCAGCGTCTTGATCACGCCGCCGAAGCCGGTGTCCCCCTGGGGGAGCAGCCCCTCGTATTGGTTGATGTAGGCGGGGTAGCCGTTCAGGAAGTGGGGCATGAGGACCAGCTTGATGGCCACGAAGTAGACGGCGGCGACGATCGTGACCAGCAGGCCGGCGCGCGGCCGCGCACCCGTGAGGACCAGGTAGACGCCCACCACCATCAGCAGCGCCGAGAAGTCCTCGCGCGTGGCCAGCGTCAGCGTCACCGCGATGAAGGCCATTACGTTGCGGCGCGACTCGAGCGCCCACAGGCACCACCAGAGGAAGAACGGCGCGAACGGCAGGTAGTGGAAGTCGTAGAGGTTCGACCCCTGCACGGGGGCGCTCAGGACCAGCAGCACGCCGAGCAGGGCGGCCGTCCAGTCGCCCACATGCCGGCGCGCGAAGGCGTAGAGCGGCAGCGCGGCCCCGCCGATCAGGAACGCCTGCATCGCCAGCAGGAACTGCGGGTGGGGGTAGAGCCGGTAGAAGATCCCGATGAGATACGAGATGTAGGTCTCGTGGTAACCGAGGTGGGTCGAGTCGGGGCCGCCGATGACCGAGGTCTTGAACAGGGGGCGATTGAAGTGCGAGGCGTTCCAGACCAGGTTGTTCTCGATCCCCAGGTCGTAGCCCATCGTCTGGAGGCGGAAGTGGTTCTGGATGGTGATGACGGCGAAGAAGATCGTGTAGAAGAGGACCGCGGCCATCACGACGGCGAACGGCAGCCAGCGGACGGCGGCGATGCGCGCCACGCGCGCGCCGAGGCGCCCGCCGACACGGGCCCGGAGGCGCTCGGGCAGGAGGGGCGGCGTCTCCAGTGAGATCCGGATGAGCGGCTGCAACCCGAGCAGAACCGGCGCGAGCATCGCCAGGAAGGTCAGCTCGTGGCCCCCGTACCAGAGCTGCCAGCGGAAGAAGAGGGGGAACGGGCCGATGAGGCTGAGGGGCGCCAGCCGGCGCGCCACCCGCTCGGCCGCGGCGAGGCCGCCCAGACGGCGCCACAGGATGACCACCAGCCCGGCCAGACCGGCGATGGCCGCGCCACCCAGGAGGTTGCCGATCACGAACTTGCGCGCGTGCGGCGAGAGGGTGTTGTTGGCGACGTAGGTGACCAGGTTGTCCCGCGCGCGCAGGCACCAGCCGGCGAAGGCGAGTGAGGCCCCCTCGGCCGCCAGAAATCCGAGCGAACGGATCGCCCGGGTCAGCGGCGGCAGAGGTGACGGCTCTGGAGCCTCCGCCGGCGCAGGCGGTCGCGCAGATCTTGCCTCGATGGGGGAGTCAAAGGCGCTGGCCGACATCGGGCGCGCAGTCTAACTGAGAATGTGGTCTAAGATGATGGCTCCGTAATGGATCCGGCCGCCCCTTCCCTCACGGTGGTCGTCCCCTGCTACAACGAAGCAGAGCGACTCGATGAGGGCCCCTTGCTTGACTTCCTCGACGCCTGCGAAGGAGCGTCGTTGCTGTTCGTCGACGACGGGTCGACCGACGCGACGGCCGCGCGGCTGGGGGGCCTAGCCGCCCTCCGGCCCAAGCAGATCGCGGTGAGGTCCCTCCACCCGAACGGCGGCAAGGCGGAGGCGGTCCGGCACGGAATGCGCGAGGCGCTGGGGCGAGGCGCCGAGCTGGTCGGCTACCTGGACGCCGACCTGTCCACGCCGCCGGCCGAGCTGTTCCGACTGCGGGCCGCGTTCCAGAGGCCGGGCGTCGAGGCGGTCCTGGGCGCGCGCGTGGCGCTGCTGGGAACCGACATCGAGCGGAACGCCGTGCGGCACTACCTGGGCCGGGTGTTCGCCAGCCTGGCGGCGCTCGTCCTGCACGTGCGCGTCTACGACACGCAGTGCGGGGCCAAGCTGTTCCGTGCCTCGCGGGCGCTCGACGCGGCGCTGGCCACCCCGTTCCTTTCGCGCTGGGCGTTCGACGTCGAGCTGCTCGGTCGGCTCCTGGCCGGAAGCGGCGAGATCCCGCGGTTGCCGCTCTCGGCGATCGTCGAGGTGCCGCTGCAGACCTGGCACGACGTCGAGGGCTCGAAGCTGGGGGCCTGGGCCATGGCGCGGACGCTGGCCGAGCTGGCGCGGATCGGTGTCGACCTCGCGGCGCGGCGACGCCGTCAGGGGAAGGCGCCGTGAGCCCGGCGGCGACCGCCACCGTCGGCGGGCGGCTGAAGCGGACCTATTTACAGATCGATCTGCGCAGCCTGGCGTTCGGGCGGATCGTGTTCGGGCTGGTGCTCATCGGCGACCTTCTGCGCCGGGTCCCCTGGCTGCGCGACTTCTACAGCAACGCCGGCCTCATCCCGAACCACACCGTGCTCTGGCGGCCGCCGTTCCCGCGCATCTTCTCGTTCCTCTTCATGGCCTCGCTCCCCGAGGAGTCGGCCGCCTGGTTCTGCATCGCCTTCGTCTGCTTCTTCTGCTTCTTGATCGGCTACCGCACGAAGCTCTTCCACCTGCTGTCTTTCGCGATGACGACCAGCCTCCACAACCGGATCATCTTCGCGGAGAACTGGGGCGGCGTGGCGATGGCGGCCCTCATGATCTGGACCGCCTTCCTGCCGCTCGGCCGGCGGTGGTCGGTCGACGCCATCCGCGCCAGCCTGCGCGCGCGCCCCGACGAGACGCCCGAGCAACTGGCGGCCGGCGTGCCGCCGCCCGACACGCGGCAGACCACCTCGCTGGCCGCGCTGGGGCTGCTCATCCAGATCGCCATCATCTACTGGTTCAACTTCGTCCATAAGACCGGACCCACCTGGCACAACGGGACCGCCGTCCACTACGTCCTCTGGCAGGAGCGGATCGTCACCTGGGTGGGGCTGCAGATCCGGACCCACGCTCCGTTCATCGTCACCCGGCTCCTGACCGAGGGGACGCTGGTCATCGAGGCGTCGGCGGCCTTCCTGATCCTCTCGCCGATCTTCTGGCGCTGGACCCGGTTCGCCGCCGCATTGCTGGTGTTCGGCCTGCACGTCGGGATCGCGCTGATGGTGAACCTCGGCATCTTCTCGTACGCGATGATCGCCTTCGAGCCGTTCCTCGTCACCGTGGCGCAGTGGGACCTGCTGGCCAAGCTGGTCCCGACGCGCGGGCGGGCCCGGACGGTCTTCTACGACGTCGACTGCGGCGTCTGCTGGGCGGTGATCCGCGTGCTGGCGCGAATGGACGCCCACAGGCGGTTGCGCTTCGTCCCCAACACCGACACGGCGGCGCTGCCCGCGGGCGTCGACGCCGAGCTGCTCGACCGGACGATCCTGGTCCTGGATCCCGCGCGCGACAGGCGCTGGACGCGCGCCGACGCGTTCGCCGAGATCCTCGCGGCGCTGCCGCTCGGCCGCCTCTGGGCCTGGCCGCTGCGGTTGCCCCTGGTCCGTACGGTCGCCGCGCAGGCCTACGACGCCTTCGCTCGCAACCGGACGCGGATCTCGATGTTCTTCGGCCTCGCCGCCTGTGGAGTGCCCCGAGCACCCGAGCGGGTGGCCGCGGAAGAGCCGGCCGAGACGCCCTTGCGGACGTGGTTCCGGGCGCAAGTGCCATTTCTGCGCGAGCTCGGGGCGGCGGTCGTCTTCGTGGTGCTCACCGCCGAGGTCTCGGTGGCGAACCCCTCGGTGCCGCCCGCGCTGCGGTTCGACCACCGCCCCGACTGGATGGTCGCGGCGGTGATGTACCCGCACATCTTCGAGGGGTGGTCGCTGTTCTCGCCGGACGCGCCGCTCACCGACGAGACCGTCTACGTCGACGCGGTCACGCGCGACGGGCGGCACGTCGATCCTTACAACCAGATCGGCAGTCGGGTGGCGGAGATCCCCATCGACTATGTCCCGGTCCGCCTGGGGCACGACTCGTTCTGGTGCGACTACACGCTGCGGATCCCGGATGCCGGCGTGTACCACCAGGCGTTCGTCGAGTGGGTGCTGCGCTACCCCGAGCGCACCGGGAACCCCAACGACACCATCACCAGGTTCGACGCCTACGTGGTCGACCAGCAGAGCCCCAAACCGAACGAGACGGCGCCGAGCCACCCGCGCAAGCGGGCCTTCCTCCACTGGCCATGAGCACCGACCTTCCTGAATCCACCGTGCCCGCGCCGGCGCCCGCCCCTCTGCCGCCGCGGCGTCGGTTCCAGCGCCGCCGGCGCTTCGCGCGCTGGCTCACCGACAAGTACCTGACCATCGATGCGCGCAGCGTCGGCGTCGGGCGGGTGGGGGTGGCGCTCGTCCTGCTCGTCGATCTGATCCGCCGGATCCCGGTGATCGACCTCTTCTATACGAACGACGGCCTCTTGCCGAACCACACGCTGCTCTGGCGCCCGCCGACGCAGTGGATGTTCTCGTTTTTTTTCCTCGCCTCGTTCCGCGACGAGGCGATCGTCGGATTCCTCTTCTGCGGCTTCGTCTACCTGGCGCTGCTCGTCGGGTGGCGGACCACCCTGATGCGGTTCCTGGCGCCGATCTGCCTCATCAGCCTGCACGCGCGCGTGACGCTGGTCGAGAACGGCGGCGACTGGATGCTGTGCGAGCTCTGCGTCTGGGCCGCGCTCCTGCCGCTCGGCCGCCGGTTCTCGGTCGACGCCCTCCGCGCCAGCCTGCGGCGGCGGCGCGAGACGACGGCCGCCGAGCTGGCCGACCGCGCCGCAATGCGCGTCGAGCCGCGCCCGGACCTGCTCGCCGCGAGCGCCACGCCCGATCCGAACCGGGTCGTGTCGCTGGCCGCCTTCACGATCCTCTTCCAGCTGGCCGTCTCCTACTTCTTCAACGCCGTTCACAAGGGGGGCCCGACCTGGCGCACCGGCTCGGCCGTCCACTACGTCCTCTACCAGAACCGGATGGTGACCTGGTTCGCGGTCTGGATGCGCCCGCACATGACGATGGCGCTGTCGCGCATCCTCTCCTGGAGCGCGCTCGCCACCGAGAGCGTGCTGCCCATCCTGATCCTGTCGCCGGTGCTGCGGGTCTGGACGCGGCGGGCGGCGGTGCTGGCGGTCATCGGCCTGCACCTGGGGTTCCAGTGCTTCATCAACTTGGGGATTTTCTCCTGGACGATGATCGGCTACACGCCATTTCTGTTGATGGCCTCCGAGTGGCACCTGTTCATCCGGATCGCCTCGCGCAGCCGTCGCCGCCTCACGGTCACCTTCGATGCCGGCTGCGGCGTCTGCTTCCAGATCGCGCGCATCATCGCTCGCCTCGACGTGCTCGAGCGGATCCGCCTGGTCTCCAGCACCGAGGTCCCCGCCGGCAGTGACGGTCTCGCGCCGGAGCTCCTCGAGCGGTCAATTGTCGCGGTGGACGAGCGCGGCCGGCGCACCACGCGCGCCGACGCCGTAGCCCAGATCCTGCGCGCGTTCCCCCTCGGCGTCCTCTGGTTCTGGCCGCTGCGCGTCCCCGGCCTGCGGCAACTCGCGAACCTCGGGTACGATCTCTTCGCGCGGCGGCGGACGACCGTCTCCTATTGGCTCGGCCTGGCCGCTTGCGGTGTTCCGATCTTACACGGGGACCCTCAGAGGGTCCCCGCACCCTCCCGCGACGAGCTCCGCCGGGCGGGGCCCGGCTTCGCTCACGCGCCCGCGCCACCGCCAGCGCGCGCCGCCGCGCCGTCCCGCCCGCCGGTCCTCGACTGGTTGGCGCGCGGGGTGGCCATCCTGCGGGAGGGGGCGGCCCTGGCGATGTTGATCACGATCGTCTGGGAGGCCCTGTGGATCAACCAAGCGGTCCCCAAGTTCCTCAAGTTCGAGGAGGTCGGGCTGGTCAAGCGGTTGGTCGCCTACCCGCGCTTCATCCAGGCCTGGTCGATGTTCGCCTCGGACGCTCCCGTCAACGACGAATCGGTGGCGGTCGAGGCGGTCACCGCCGAAGGGCGCCGGGTCGACCCCTACAGCGAGGTCGCCGGCCGCATCCCGTACCCCGGGATCGACGAAATCCCCTCCCGGCTCGACAACGATTCGTTCTTCTTCAACTACTCGATGCGCATCCCCGATCAGGGACAGTACCAGGGGGCCTTCAGCGACTGGATCCTGCGCTACCCAGAGCGGACCGGACACAGCGGCGACCGCATCGTCCGGTTCGACGCCTACAAGCTGGACAACGACAGCCCGCCGCCCGGGGAGACCAACTCGCGCAACCTGAAGAAGCACGTTTTTCTCTCCTGGCCCGAGAGCCACGACGCGCATTAACAGCCCTCGACATCGCGGCCTCGGCAACTAAGAATGGGCATCATGTCCAACAGCTTCGGCAGTCGCGGCACCCTCGAGGTCGGCAAGCGAACCTACGAGATTCACCGTCTCTCGGCGCTCGAGAAAGCCGGCCTTCAGCCGGGGCGGCTGCCGTTCTCGCTGCGGATCCTGCTCGAGAACCTCTTGCGCCACGAGGACGGCAAGTCGGTGAAGGAAGCTGACATCCGCGCGCTCGCCGGCTGGGACCCCAAGGCCGAGCCGAGCTACGAGATCGCCTTCATGCCGGCCCGTGTCCTCCTGCAGGACTTCACGGGGGTTCCGGCCGTCGTCGACCTCGCCGCGATGCGCGCGGCCATCCAGAAGCTCGGCGGCGACGCCAAGAAGATCAACCCGCTCGTGCCGGCGGAGCTGGTCATCGACCACTCGGTCCAGGTCGACGAGTACGGCAAGCCCGAGGCGCTCTCGCTCAACGCGCAGATCGAGTTCTCGCGCAACAAGGAGCGCTACGCGTTCCTGCGCTGGGGTCAGTCGTCGTTCCGCAACTTCTCGGTCGTGCCGCCCGACACGGGCATCGTCCACCAGGTGAACCTCGAGTACCTGGCGCGCGTCGTCTTCCCCCAACAAAAGGATGACGCCAAGGGCGCGCCGGCGCAGGCCTACCCCGACACGCTGGTCGGCACCGACAGCCACACGACCATGGTCAACGGCCTGGGCGTGCTGGGCTGGGGCGTGGGCGGCATCGAGGCCGAGGCGGCGATGCTTGGGCAACCGCTGTCGATGTTGATTCCGCAGGTGGTCGGCTTCCGCCTGCACGGCAAGCTGCGCGAGGGCTCGACGGCGACCGACCTGGTCCTGGTCGTCACGCAGATGCTGCGCAAGATGGGCGTGGTCGGCAAGCTGGTCGAGTTCTTCGGCCCCGGCGTCGCCGCGCTGCCGGTCGCCGACCGGGCGACCATCGCCAACATGGCGCCGGAGTACGGCGCCACCTGCGGCATCTTCCCCGTCGACGCCGAGACCCTCCGCTACCTGCGCTTCAGCGGCCGGCCGGAGGCGCAGGTGAAGCTCGTCGAGGCGTATTGCAGGGCGCAGGGGCTGTTCCACGCGCCGGGCGCGCCGGAGGCGAAGTACACCGACGCGCTGGCTCTCGACCTCGGGTCGATCGTCCCCAGCCTCGCCGGCCCCACGCGCCCGCAGGACCGCGTGAAGCTCACCGAGAGCAAGGCGAGCTTCCACTCGTCGTTGGAGAAGATGCTGGCCAAGGCGCCGAAGCCGGGCGCCGTGGACGCCAAGGCGCACGCGTCGATCGACGGCAAGGACGTGGAGCTCGCCCACGGGTCGGTGGTCATCGCCGCGATCACGAGCTGCACCAACACCTCGAACCCGAGCGTCCTCGTCGCCGCCGGCCTGCTCGCGAAGAAGGCGGTGGAGAAGGGCCTCACCGCCAAGCCCTGGGTGAAGACCAGCCTCGCGCCCGGGTCGAAGGTCGTCACCGAGTACCTCGACAAGGCGGGGCTCACCTCGTTCTTCGACCGCCTCGGGTTCCAGACGGTCGGCTACGGCTGCACCACCTGCATCGGCAACAGCGGTCCGCTGCCGGAGCCGGTGTCGAAGGCGATCGAGCAGGGGAGCCTGGTGGCGGCCGCGGTCCTCAGCGGCAACCGCAACTTCGAGGGGCGGGTGCACGCCGAGGTGCGCGCGAACTACCTGGCGTCGCCGCCGCTGGTCGTGGCCTACGCCCTGGCGGGCACGGTCGACTTCGATCCGTACAAGGATCCGCTCGGCACCGGCAGCGACGGCAAGCCGGTCTTTCTCAAGGACGTCTGGCCCACGCGCAAAGAGGTGCAGACGGCGGTCGACTCGGCGCTCGACCCGGCGATGTTCGAGCAGGTGTACGGCCGGGTCTTCGACGGCGACGAGGAGTGGAAGAAGCTCAGCATCCCCACCGGCGATCGCTACGCCTGGGACGCGTCGTCCACCTACGTGAAGAATCCGCCGTACTTCGAGGGAATGAGCCGCGAGCCCGGCGAGATCACGGACATCGCGGGGGCGCGGGTCCTCGCGGTGCTCGGCGACAGCATCACCACCGACCACATCTCGCCCGCCGGATCCATCAAGAAGAGCGGCCCCGCGGGCCAGTACCTCATCGCGCGTGGCGTCGACGTCAAAGACTTCAACTCGTACGGGTCGCGTCGCGGCAACGACGAGGTGATGGTCCGCGGCACCTTCGCCAACGTGCGCCTGCGTAACTTGCTGGCGCCTGGCACCGAAGGCGGCGTCACCCGGCACGTGCCGAGCGGCGACGGCATGAGCATCTTCGACGCGGCGGTGCGCTACGCGAAGGAGAACGTCCCGCTCGTCATTCTGGCGGGCAAGGAGTACGGGTCGGGCTCGTCGCGCGACTGGGCGGCCAAGGGACCCAAGCTCCTCGGGGTGCGCGCCGTCATCGCCGAGAGCTTCGAGCGCATCCACCGGAGCAACCTCGTGGGCATGGGGATCCTGCCGCTCGAGTTCGCCGAGGGGCAATCGGCGTCGTCGCTGGGGCTGACGGGCGAGGAGACGTACGCCATGGCGGGTCTCGCCCAGGCGATCGCTTCGCGTCGCCTCACGGTCCGGGCCCAGGACGCGTCGGGCGCGGTCCGCGAGTTCGCGACCACGGTGCGCATCGATACGCCTCAGGAGCGCGAGTACTACCGCAACGGCGGCATCCTCCCGTACGTCCTGCGGCAGCTCCTCAAAGCCTAGGGCAAAAACCCCAGCGGCAGAAGGAGGGGATGAGGAAAGCAGATCAGAAGGAGCGAGAATTGGGATAGGGCGTCGCCCTCCCAACTCCCCAAAACTCCTTCTCGTCTCCTCTGCTCCTCCCCCTCCTTGTCTCTCCCGTCTCCCGAGCGCTGCGACGGCGGCTCAGACGAGCGCGCGCGCGATGTCGCCGGTGTAGATGCCGCTCGGGATCACCTCGCACTCGGCCCAGCAGCCGGGGCAGGCGTCGACCCAGGCGCGCGCCTTCTCCGCCGCCGGCGAGCCCCAGACCTCGTCGAACGCATCGGTCGCGAGGTTCCCCACCGTCTCGGTGTTGAACTGGCACACCGGCACGCGCCCGTCCGGCAAGAGGCGCAGGTGACTGCGCAAGGCGACGCACTTGGGATGGGGCGAGGGCCGCTCTTCGCCGCGGAGGCGCGCGAGGAGACCGCGCAGGTAGTACCGCTTGCCGACGCGCTCGCGCCAGCGGAGCTTCTCGGCCTCGGCGAGCTCGCGCTCCACGAAGCCGATCACGTCGGCCTCGGCGAGCGACGGATGGAGCGGGTAGCCGCGCGGCACGATCAGGTGCTCGGCGCGGGTGCCGCGCAGCTTGATCGAGTACATCGCGGAGTCGGAGTAGGCGAGGACCGAGTGCACGTCGACGCCGAGCGGGCGGAGGGTGTCGCGGATCGCGGTGTTGTCCTCGAGGGACCGGGGCGAGATGACGGTGTGGTTCACCGCCACGCGCACGCCGCGCCCGACGAGGCGGCGGATGGTCTCGACGGCGGTATCGAAGGTGACGTCGTCGCCGCGGTTCTGGTCGTGCTCCTCGGGCATGCCGTCGAGCGACACCATGAAGGCGAGTCGCTCGCCGTGGCCCTCGCGCTGGAGCGCATCGACGAAGGCGGCGACGCGATCGGGGAACGACCCGTTGGTCGTGACGTGGAGGACGAAGGGGTCGGAGCGCGCGATGACGGCGCGCACCACGTCGAGCAGGTCCTCGCGGAGGAAGGGCTCGCCGCCGGTGATGCGCACGACGTCGAGCCGGCCCACCTTGGCGAACACCTCGTCGACCTGCGCCGGCGTGAGCTCGCGGCCCGGCTTGACCCGCCACGAGTCGCACATCTTGCAACGCGCGTTGCAGCGGTAGCACACGAGGAAGGTGCACCACGAAGGACGCGCCGGGACCGAACCGGCGTGGTTCTGCAGGACCGTCAGCCCGAATCGCGCGCCCCGCGGCAAGCGCGCCGTACGAGGAGGCGCCGGCGGCGCGAGGACGCTCGGCACCGCCCCTGCGATCCCGGTCAAGCCGGCCTCCAGGCGCCCAGCGCGGCGGTGCGCCGCCCCGCGGCGAGCTCGCGGGCGAAGGTCTCGAGCGCCACGATCGAGGCCTCGCGTCCATCGCGCCGCAGGCTGCGGGCGCGCTCGGCGAACGCCTGCTCCCCGTCGAGGAAGTGATGGATCGCGCGGGCGGAGAACGTGGCGCGACGGATGCTGCCGCCGATTCCGAGG
>DASYEX010000228.1:0-5181 GCA_036498765.1 Polyangia bacterium | reverse complement strand
TCCCGCCGTCGTCGTCGACAGCGTGTTGCAGGCGGCCGCCCAGGCAGGCACCAGCGCGTTCACCGCCGGCGCGGCCCCTTCGAAAGAGCAGGCGATGAACGTGGCCGAGGCAGCGCTGGTCCGCGCCGATCGCCAGAAGGGGATCGTGCGCGCCAGCGGCTGCGCCGAATGGGTCGAGATCCACGAGCTCTCCGATCTCGACGAGGTGGCCTTGCTGGGCAACCCGCGCATGAAGAGCCTGGGCATCGGCGTCGCGGCCCGACGCGACGCCTCCCCTCCGTCGCTGGCGGTGCTGCTGCTGGTCGACGGCACCAATTGCAAGTGAAGACGCTGGCCTACGCGACGGTCTTGCCGCGCTTCACGGCCTCCTTGTGCCGCACGCGGAAGAGCAGCGCCACCGTCAGCACCAGCGTGGCGACCACCGCCGCGACGCTGCTGTCCTCGATCAGCGCCAGGCCCCCGAGCAGCTCGACGATGAACGACCGGAGCGTGCGCGCGGTCGCGTCGCCGAAGCGAATCACGAGGGGGATCAAGGCGACGAGGAGGATGAGCGAGCCGTACTTTCGCGGCGTCCGTTCCACCGGGGTGGCGATGCCCTCCCCGGTGGTCGCCTGGTAGGCACGCGCGGCGCGAGTCCTGGCGCGCGGGGGCCGTGACATCTCGGTCGGCGTCGACAGCGCCTCGTAGGCGCGGTTGAGCTCCGTCAGCTTCTCCCCGGCCAGCGTCGCCAGCGGGTTCCCCTGGTGACGATCGGGGTGATACCGCGTGGCCAGGTCGTGATAGGCGGCGCGAATCTCGCCCGCTGTCGCGGTGCGTCCTACACCCAGGACCGCGTACGGATCGACTTGGTCGGTGGCCTGCTGCACGCTGAACAACGTAGCCAATTCGTTGAATTCGGCATCTCCCAATCGACCGCGCCGGCGATTATTTTCGCGGCGGGGGTGTCAATGAAACGAACATTCCCCGCGAACCGGCACCAGATTGGGGCGGATGAATCCTTTCGTGTACCTGGCCATCACGGTGCTGCTCGTCGTCGCGGTGGTCTTGACCGGTACCGGCCCGAAGGGGGGCAAGCCGGTGGCGCGGACCCGCTTGATGAAGACGGCCCGGCTCTTCCTTTTCGCGGGGATGGTGCTGTTCGCGGGGCTGGGCGTCGCGGCGACGGTCCGCCACCTCGATCCGCACCCGGCCGCTCGCTCCACGCCTTGACCGACGCCCTCCGGCCAAGTCGAGCGGCGGTGGCCGTGAAGGATCAGGTAGAAATGCCGGATGCATCGTCGGGTCGGGGTTCTGCTGTTCACGGCGGGGTGGGGGGCCAACCACTTCTCGACCCTGCTGGTGGTGTATCGAAAGGCGCTGGGCTTGTCGCCGGCGGAGCTGGGGATCCTGTTCGGCGCGTACGCGCTGGGGCTGGTGCCAGGGCTGATGCTGGCCGGCCGTGCCTCCGACAAGTGGGGACGGCGGGCCCTGGTGATGCCGGCGAGCGTGCTGGCCATCGTGGCGAGCGCGGTGCTCGCCTTCGGCACGCAGGGCTTCACGGTGTTGCTGGTGGGACGCCTGCTGTTCGGCATGGGGATGGGGGCGGTGATGAGCCCGGGGAGCGTCTGGGTGCAGGAGCTTTCGCCGCCGGGTCTGGGGCCACGGCGCGCGACCTTGGCGCTGTCGGCGGGGTTCGGCCTGGGGCCACTGGTCTCTGGCCTGATCGCCGAGCTCGCGCCGTCGCCGATGGTGTTGCCCTATGTCGCGCACGGCGTGGTAATGGTGGCCGCGCTTCATGGCGTCCGCGTGGTGCCGGAGACGGCGTCCGGCGTCAGCCCCCGCGGCGAGGCTCGTGAGGCGTCGGGGCTTCCGCCGGCCCGGGTTCGCCTGCGCGACATGGGTGTTCTCGTCGAGCTGCTACCCGTCGCGCC
Source organism: Polyangia bacterium (assembly GCA_036498765.1). Classification (GTDB taxonomy): domain Bacteria; phylum Myxococcota_A; class Polyangia; order Fen-1088; family Fen-1088; genus JADGRB01. The sequence goes on along the minus strand of DASYEX010000228.1, from coordinate 3,271 downwards.
CTGGGCGTTCGGTCTGGCCGCCGTGACGCTGGCGATCTTGCCGGGGCTGATGCGTCCCCTGGTGTCGCGTCCCGTGCTGTTCTCCGCGTTCGTCATCCTCACGACGCTGTCGACCGGCGTGTTCGTGCAGCGGTTCGTCAAGCGCGTCGGTCGGCGCGGCGATCTGCTCGGCCTCGGCGCGGGCGCGCTGGGCGTGCTGCTGGCGGCGCACGCCGTCGCCATCGCGTCGCCGGCGCTGGTGTTCGTGGTGGCGGTCTTGGTCGGCGCCGGATACGGCCTCGTGATGACGACCGGTCTGGCCGAGGTGGGTGCGCGGGTCCCTCCCCAAGCGCGCGGCTCGGCGGTCGGGCTCTACTACGTCCTGACCTACCTGGGCTTCGCGTTGCCTTTCATCCACGCGACGCTGGCGAAGCGCTGGGGCGATGCCCCCACGCTGCGGGGCTCGGCGGTCGCCGCGTTCGTCTGTTTGATCGTACGCGCCATCGTCGAATCACGGTCGCGGGCTGTCGCGCCGGCGTCGTGACGTCAGCGCAACGTGGCTGCCAGAACGGCGGCTTCCTGCTTCACGCGCCGCTCCTCGGGTGGGTCGTAGCGACCCACCGTCGCGGCGGCGATCCCCGCCAGCAGCTCCTTGGCCGCGGCGGGGTGGTCCTCGGCGACCGCGATGCGCGCCTGATAGAGGCGCGCGCGCAGGTTCGCAGGGTTGATGCTCAGCGCGCGCCGCAGTTCCTCCGCCGCCCTGGCGCGATCGCGCTTGGGCCAGGGGAGCTCGAGGTAATAGGCCGCCCACACCACCGGAATGTTGCCGAAGTCGTAGCGGACGTCGAGCGCCGTGGCCCGTTCCAGCGGCCGCTTGAATTTTCCCTCGATACCGTTCGCCAGCGCGCGCAGCACCCCCATCCCCTCGGCATAGCTGCCGACGCCGAGCGCGGCCCAGTACTGCGCGGCCACGTCGTTGGGGTCGATGGCGATGGCCCGCTCCGCCAAGTCGTAGGCCTGCTTCCCCAGGCGGGAACGCTCGTCCGGCGCCCGCGTCGGCTCGTCGCTCTCCGTGAACAGCGCCCGCGCCGCGCGCCACAGCGTGCCGTAGTCGGTCGGTGTCTCCGCGACGGCGACGTCGATCAATCGTCGCGCTTCGCGCCGCGCCTCGGCCTCGTCCCGGCGCACGTGCAGGGCATCCAGCCGTGCGTACAGCGCGGCGCGCGGTGGCGAACTCGTGGGCGGCGTTGGGGTCACGGCGGAGGGGGACACGAGCAGGGGCAGGAGAAGGAGCAACGGTATGCCCGGCATGGTCGGCGCCGATTCTACGCGTTACTGTGGGGCGCTGGGCAAGGAGTGACATGGCAGACCCGACGCTCGAGGAGCTGACGACCGCGCTGCGCACCTTCGTGGTGGAGCGCGACTGGCAGCAGTTTCACGACCCCAAGAACCTGGCCATGCTGGTCGCCTCCGAGGCCGGCGAGCTGGTGGCCGAGTACCGCTGGGTCAAGGGCGACGAGGCGGATGCGCGATCGCGCGAGCCGGACGCGCGCGCCCGCATCGCCGCCGAGGTGGCGGACGTCGGCATCGCGCTCTTGCTCCTGTGCGATCGCATCGGCCTCGATCTCCGCGAGGCCATCGTCGAGAAGCTGGCGAAGAACGCGGAGCGCTATCCGGTGGAGACGTCCCGCGGCCACGCGGAGCGGCCGATCACTTGATCGACAGCAGCTCGATGTCGAACACCAGCGTGCCGGCGGGGGCGCCGGGGCGGGCCGGCTTCTCGCCGTAGGCCAGGTTGCCGGGGATCCAGAAGCGGGCCTTGTCGCCGACGACCATCAGCTGCACCCCTTCCGTCCAGCCTTTGATGACGCCGTCGAGCGGGAAGCTGGTCGGCTGGCCGCGCGTGACCGAGCTGTCGAACATCTTTCCGTCGGGCGTCCAGCCGCTGTAGTGAACCTCGACGGTATTCTCGGCCTTGGGATGCTCCTTGCCTTTGCCGTGCTTGAGGATCTTGTATGCCAGCCCGGACGCCGTCTTCTTGGCGTCCTTGGGGGCCGCTTCCACGTCCGGGGGGACCGTCGGCGGCTCGGGCATGTTCACGAAGTCGAGCAGCTGGACGTCGAACACCAACATCCCGGCGGGCGCGCCGGGGCGGGTGGGCCGGTCGCCGTAGGCGAGCTCGCTGGGGATCCAGAAGCGACGCTTCTCCCCCTTGACCATCAGCTGCAGACCTTCGGTCCACCCCTTGATCACCTCGTCGAGCGGGAACTTCGCGGGCGTCCCGCGGGTGACCGAGCTGTCGAACATCCTTCCGCTGGTGGTCCAGCCGGTGTAGTGAACGGTCACCCGATCGTGGGGGCCTGGATGTCCGCCCCCCTTGCCCTTGACGAGCACGCGCGACGCCAACCCGCTGCTGGTCTTCTTCGCGGTGGCGGGGATCTCGGCGACGTCCGTGGGGACGTCGGGGGCCGCCGGGGGCGGCGCCGGGGGGAGGGGCTCGATCGGCTCCGACCCCGACGGGGGCGTCTCGGCCGCCGCGGGCCTGCTGGCCAGGACGGCGACAAGCGAGAGGGCGATCAGGGTCGAGGAGAGGGCACGGTTGCTCTTCATGAAAGCCGCATACCACGACGCAGCGCGGGCCGAAATTTCCGAGGTGCCGCCGAAACCCGCGGTGGTTCCGTGAGTGCACCGCGTTGGTTTCAATCCCGAAACAATTTATCGACCTTCCGCCGTCACCTGCTGGGGTACAGTGCCGCTCGCTCGGCTCACAAGAGCATTTTTACAATCTCGAAAGGATCCCTCCGTGCTCAAAAAATTCGCTGGTTCCGTGGTCGTGTTCTCCTTGGCCGCGGTCTCGCTGGCGCTGCTCTCGAATGGATGTGGCGGTGATGGCGGCACGGGCACGGGGGGGCATGGCGGAAGCGCCACCGGTGGAGCGGCGGGGCACGGGATGGGCGGCGCGGGGCTGGGCGGTTCGACGGCCACGGGCGGCAGCAGCGTCGGCGGACACGGCGGCGGGACCGGCGGCGTGGGGGGAAGCGGCGGCGTGACCGCGGTGGGCGGCTCGGCGGGCGGCAGCGTCGGCGCGGTGGGCGGCGCCGGTGGTGAAGATCTGGGTGGCGCGGCGGGCGGTTCGACCGGAGCGGCCGGCGCGGCGGGTGGCTCGACCGGGACGGCGGGCGCGGCGGGTGGCTCGACGGGAACGGCGGGCGCGGCGGGTGGCTCGACGGGAACGGCGGGCGCGGCGGGTGGTTCGACGGGAACGGCGGGCGCGGCGGGTGGTTCGACGGGA
>DASYEX010000227.1:0-7770 GCA_036498765.1 Polyangia bacterium | reverse complement strand
CCGGGACCTCGGGGCGCTCCCTCGGGAACCTTCGGACCGATCACGTGGAACGCTCTAGGCGATCACTCGGGATCAAGCGAGCCTGGGGACTCTCGGCTCGGTTGGATCAGTTGGGAAGGGGAGCCGAGGCTGGGAGTCGAGAGAGGAGGGGGCAGGGGTGTCTCTCCGCCGCGAGCCCGCAGGCCGCTCTGATCGTTGGCGGCCGAGGATTCCTTCTCGCGAGCGGCGGGGAGATACACACGGCCCCGCCGCCCCCGCCGGAAGACCGGAGGCGAGCGGAGCAGTGGACCGGGCAAAAAAAACGGCCGACCCCGCGAGGGACCGGCCGCTTTTCGGTGTCGAAGACGCTTACGCTGACTTGCGAACGTTCGCAGCCTGCAGGCCTTTCGGACCCTCCGTGATGTCGAACTCGACCTCCTGACCCTCGCTCAACGAACGGAACCCCTCCGACATGATCGCGGTGTGATGGACGAAAACATCCGGTCCATCCTCACGGGCGATGAACCCGTACCCCTTCGCATCGTTGAACCATTTCACCTTGCCGGTTGCCATTTACTACCCTCCTACGAACGTTGACATTCACCTTTTCCCCGGCTCTGCCGTGGAAATTGGGGCCTGAGAGTACGAGCGTTACAAATAGTGTCAAGTCTGATACGGGGCCGCTACGGCCTCCGAACGGCCGATGACGCGAGGGCTCGGGCGAGCTTCCGGACTGCTTCGGCGGGGTCCGCCGCCTGCATCACCGGCCGGATGCAGGCGACGCCGTAGGCTCCGACCGCGACGACTTCCGCGACGGCGCCGGCGTCGATTCCACCGATGGCGAGAAGGGGCAATCCGAGACGGGCCGCCTCGGCGAGCGGCTCGAGACCGAGCGGCGAACCGAGCGCCCGTTTCGAGGGCGTGTCGCGGATCGGTCCGAACACGGCGAACGAAGCCTGACCCGCGGCGCGCACGTCCCCGAGCCGGTGTGCCGAGACGCCAATGGCCAGGCGGGGCGCGATCGCGCGCGCCTCGGCGGACGACAGCGAGGTGCCGGTCAGGTGAACGCCGTCGGCGCCGGCCGCCAGCGCGACGTCGATCCGGTCGTTCACGTAGAGGCCGACGCCAGCCGCGGCGGTCAGCGCACGCAGGGGCCGTGCCAGCTCCATCAGCGCGCGCCCCGCGAGGTCCTTCTCGCGCAGCTGCACGGCGACCTCGCCCGGGGCGAGGCCTGTCCCGGCGATTCCGCGCAGGGCCTGCGCCACGACCTCCACGGCGGGGCGGTTCCCCGTCGCGGCGCGGTCGGTAACGATGTAGAGGCGCGGCGGCCGGGCGCTACTCAATCAGACCGTCGATCGGGGAGGAGGCGGTCGCGTAGAGCTTGCGGGGGATGCGACCGGCGCGGAAGGCGCGGCGACCGGCGATGACCGCGTCGCGCATGGCGTCGGCCATCATCAGGGGATCGCGCGCGCCCGCGATGGCGGTGTTCATGAGGACGCCGGCGCAGCCGAGCTCCATGGCCACCGCCGCGTCGGAGGCGGTGCCGACGCCCGCGTCGACGATGATCGGCACCTTCGCCTGCTCGAGGATGATGCGCAGGTTGTACGGGTTTCGGATCCCGAGCCCCGAGCCGATCGGGGCCGCCAGCGGCATGACCGCGGCGCAGCCGGCGTCCTCCAGCCGCTTGGCCAGGATCGGGTCGTCCATGCAGTAGGGGAGCACGGTGAAGCCTTCCTTGACCAGGATGCGCGCCGCCTCCAGCGTCGCCGCACCGTCGGGGAACAGCGTCCGCTGGTCGCCGATCACCTCCAGCTTCACGAGGTCGGCGATGCCCAGCTCGCGCGCGAGCCGGCAGGTGCGGATCGCCTCCTCGGCGGTGTAGCAGCCCGCCGTGTTGGGGAGGATCGTCTGGCGCGTGCGGTCGATGGTGTCGAGGACGTTGGGCTTGCCAGGCGTCAGGTCGACGCGGCGGAGCGCCACGGTGACGATCTCGGCGCCCGAGCGGCGGATCGCCTCGCGCCCCTCGTCGAGCGTGCGGTACTTGCCGGTCCCGACCAGCAAGCGGGAGTGGAACGTGCGACCGCCGAGGATCAAAGGATCGTCGTCTACGTTCGTGGAACCGCCAGCCGGAACCCCACCCGAACCGCCACCAATGAAGGCGACGATCTCGATCCGGTCGCCGTCGGCCAGGGCCGCCTCGGCCCAGGTTCGGCGGGGGACGACGTCCTGGTTGCGTTCGACCGCCACGCGGGCCGGATCGACGCCCATGGCCTGGAGGAGGCCGGAGACCGTGGTGCCGGCGGCGGCGGCGCGCGCCTCCCCGTTGACCGTCAAGCGCAGGTCGTTCATCTGTGGTAGCGAAGCATAACCCGAAGCCGCCCATGCGATGCCCCTTCTGCGCAGCCATCGAAGACAAGGTCGTCGACACCCGTCCGTCCGACGGCGAGCAGGTCATCCGCCGCCGCCGCGAGTGCCTGACCTGCGGGCGCCGCTTCACCACCTACGAGCGCGTGGACGAGATCCTGCCGCTGGTGGTCAAGAAGGACGGCCGGCGCGAGCCGTTCGACCGCGCCAAGATCCTGAGCGGGCTCAAGAAGGCCTGCTCGAAGCGGCCTGTGCCGGTCGAGGTGATGGAGAGCGCCGCCGACAAGATCGAGCGCGCGCTCGAGGCAGGTGACAAGGAGATCCCGTCGTCGCGGATCGGCGACGCCGTCATGGAGGCCCTGCGCGACATCGACGAGGTGGCCTACGTGAGGTTCGCCTCGGTCTACCGGTCGTTCAGAGACGTGAACGAGCTCATGAGCGAGCTCAAGAGCCTGGTCGACAACCGCGGGCGCAAGCCGTGAAGCGCCCGGAGTTCTCCGCCGCGGACGCACGCTTCATGCGGCGGGCGCTGGCGCTGGCCGAGCGCGGCCGGGGCACGACCCAACCGAACCCGGTCGTCGGCGCGGTCATCGTGCGCGGCGGCCGGATCGCCGCCGAGGGGTTCCACCGCAAGGCGGGCGAGGGGCACGCCGAGGTGAATGCGCTGGCCAGGCTGCGCGGCAGCGCACAGGGCACGACGCTCTACGTGACGCTGGAGCCGTGTGACCACACCGGGCGCACGGCGCCTTGCACGGCGGCTCTCATCGCCGCGCGGCCGGGGCGGGTGGTGGTCGGCTGCCGCGACCCCAATCCGATCGTCGACGGCCGGGGCATCGCGCGGCTGCGGCGGGCGGGGATCCGCGTCGACGTGGGCTGCCTGGAGGCCGACTGCCGGGCGGCCATTCGCGCCTACGCCGTCTGGGTGCGCGAGCGCCGACCGTTCGTGACGCTCAAGGCGGCGGCGACGCTGGACGGCTTCATCGCCGAGCGGCCCAAGCGGGGGACGGCGCGCGCCAAGGCGGCCCCCCGCTGGATCACCAGCGGGCCGGCGCGCGCCGCGGCGCACGCGCTGCGCGCGGAGCACGACGCGATCGTGGTCGGCGCCGGGACCATCCGCGCCGACAACCCGCGACTAACCGTCCGCCTGGCCGGGCGGCGCCCGGTCCGGCAGCCGCTGCGGGTGGTGCTGGCCGGGCGGGGGGCGCTCCCCAGCCGGGCGCACGTCTTCGACCGGTCGGCACCGACGCTGCGGATCGACGGCGGCGCGCGTGGCCGGGTGGCGCCCGCGCGCGCTCTCGCGCTGCTGGCCGCCCGCGGCGTGCACTCGGTGCTGGTGGAGGGCGGGGCGGCGATCGCCGGCGCGTTCATCAAGGCTGGGCTCGTCGATCGGGTGGCGCTGTTCGTGGCGCCGAAGCTCCTGGGCGGCGGCCTCTCCGTGGCGGCGGGGGGCGAGCGGTCGATCGCGCGCGCACTGCGGCTGGGGCCGATCTCAGCCTCGGGGATCGGCGTGGATCTGCTCCTCTCGGCCGACGTGCTGCGCGCGTGATGTTATAATTCCGCCTCGTTTCATGTTCACTGGCATCGTCGAGAAAACGGGCACCGTGGAGTCGATCGCCCGGGCCCAGCCCGAGCATCCGGCCGCCCGTCTGACCGTCTCCACCGAGCTGGATCTCGGCGGCGTCGCCATCGGCGCCAGCATCGCCGTCGACGGCGTCTGCCTGACGGTGGTCGACCTCGACGTCGCGCGCGGGCGGTTCGCCGCCGACCTCGGCCCCGAGACGCTGATGCTGACGACGCTGGGGTCGATGGAGCCGGGCGCACGCGTCCACCTCGAGCGGCCGCTGCGCTTGGGCGCCGAGCTGGGAGGTCACCTCGTGACCGGGCACGTCGACGCGACCGGGCTGGTCGTCGCCCGGCGCGAGAACGGCCCGGCGCTCGATCTGGAGATCTCCGTCCCCGGCAACGTGGGCCGCGCCATCGCCCCCAAGGGCTCGATCGCCGTCGACGGCGTCAGCCTGACGGTCAACGTGCTGGCCGACCTGGCCAGCGCGGTGATCTTCGGCGTCACGCTGATCCCGCACACCCTGGCCGTCACCAAGCTGGGGGGCAAGGCGATCGGCGCCGCCGTCAACATCGAGACCGATCTCATCGCCAAGCACGTCGAGCGGCTGGTCGGGCCCTACGCCGCGCAAGGTGGATCAGACGGGGCCGCCGCGCAGACGCCGGCGCGCCCGCTGTCGATCGAGAACCTCAAGAGGTACGGCGTTGTCCGCTGACGGTCATGTCCCGCGGGAGCGGCACGCCGCCGTCGAGCGCGCGCTGGAGGCGATCCGCGCCGGCCGGATGGTGATCCTGGTCGACGACGAGGATCGCGAGAACGAGGGCGACCTGACGATGGCCGCCGATCTGGTCACGCCCGAGGCCATCAACTTCATGGCCCGCGAGGGGCGGGGGCTCATCTGCCTCTCGATCACCGAAGAGCGTGTGGCGCAGCTCGGGCTGCCGATGATGACCGCCGACAACCAGGCGCGCCACCACACGGCGTTCACCGTGAGCGTCGACGCGCGGCACGGGACCACCACCGGCATCTCGGCGCGCGAGCGGGCGGAGACGATCCGGGTCGCCGTCTCGCGCCACGCCGGTCCCGACGATCTGGTCATCCCTGGTCACGTTTTTCCGCTTCGTGCGCGGCGCGGGGGCGTGCTGGTCCGCTCGGGGCAGACTGAAGGGTCGGTCGACTTGGCCCGCCTCGCCGGGCGCGAGCCGGCCGGCATCATCTGCGAGATCATGCGCGACGACGGCGAGATGGCGCGCATGCCCGATCTGGTCGAGTTCTCGCGCAAGTTCGACCTTCCGATCGTCAAGATCGCCGACCTGATCCAGTACCGGCTCGAGCAAGAGATGCTGGTGCGCCCGGTGGCCGAGGCGAAGATCCGGCCGCGGCTGGGCGGGGTCACCAGCGAGTTTCGCGCGGTGGTCTACGCCACCGACGTCGAGGACACCGAGTACCTGGCGTTGGTCCTGGGCGAGGTAAAGCCCGACCAGCCGATCCTCGTGCGGGTGCAGACGGCCAGCGTGCTGCGCGACGTGCTGGGCGCCTCGCCCTTCGAGGGGGATCATGCGGCCACCGTGCCGCTGCGGATGATCGAGGAGGCCGGCGCCGGGATCCTCCTCTACGTGTTTCCAAGGGGGCGGGCGAGCATGGTCGCCGACTTCAAGGGGTTAGCGGGCGGTTCCCCGGTTGCGCCGGCGAACGAACCAGCGCCGGCCAAACCCTCGCGGGCGCCCGCGCTCACCGACTTCGGCCTGGGGGCGCAGGTGCTGGCGCACCTGGGCGCGCGGACGGTGCGGCTCCTGACCAACAATCCGCGCCGCATCGTCGGGCTCGGCGGCTACGGCATCGAGGTGATCGCGTGCGTGCCGATCCGGCCGCCGGCCAGCGTGCTGCAGCTGCACGACGTCGGTGGCGGCAAGGGGTCGGCGTGAGCCGGGCCGACAGCAAGGACTCGTCCTATCAGTCGGCGACGCCGGGGGTCTCGCACCAAGGGGCGCAGCAGACCCACGGCCGCCGGTTCGCGCTGGTGGCGGCGCGTTTCAACGCCGAGATCGTCGACCGCCTGATCGCGGGCGCGCGTGAGGCGCTGCGCGAGGCGGGCGCCGCCGACGAGGACATCGAGCTCTATCGTTGTCCGGGCGCGATGGAGCTGGCGGGGCTGGCCCGCCGGGTGGCCGAGACCAGCCGCTTCGACGGGATCGCCTGCCTGGGCGCCGTGATCCGCGGGGGGACGCCACACTTCGATCTGGTGGCCGGCGAGGCGGCGCGCGCCATCGGCGCGCTGGCGGCCGAGGGGCGCATCCCGGTGGCGTTCGGCGTGCTCGCCTGCGACACGCTCGAGCAGGCGCTCGAGCGCTCGGGCGTTGAAAAGACGGAAAACCGCGGCTACGACGCCGCGGCGGTGGTCATCGAGATGGCCGATCTCTACGCCAACCTGCGCGCTGGGGGCGCGCCGGTGGCGCTGGCGCCCGACATCCCCCGCCGGAGCTGAGGCGATGGTCGGTCCCCGCCGCAGATCGCGCGAAATCGCGCTGCAGATCCTGCACCAGATGGACGTGGGCGGCGAGCCGCAGCTCGACGCCGACGCTGACGAGATGATGGCCCGCTACTTCGCCCATCTGGCGCCGGACAGCGCGCCGGTCGCCGACGAGGAGCGCGGCGGCGAGCCGGCGGCGCGGGTCGACCGCGAGCTGGTCAACGAGCTCGTGCGCGGGGTCTCGCAGCACCGCGCCGAGATCGACGCGCAGCTCGCCACCCTCTCGCGCAACTGGCGCCTCGAGCGGATGGGGATCGTCGAGCGCAACGTCATCCGCATCGCCCTCTACGAGCTGGCCCACGCCCCGTCGGTCCCTACCGCCGTCGTCATCAACGAGGCGGTGGAGCTGACCAAGCGCTACGGCACCGCGGAAGGGGTGGCCTTCGTCAACGGCCTCCTCGACCGGGCCGCGACCGAGGCCGGGCGCGCCTGACCGCGCCGCCGCGCTTGCCACCCCGGCGCGAGGCGCCACGTTTCCGGACGGGGGTGACGACATGACGATCATCAGGCGTTTGGGGTTGGCAGGCGCTCTTGCGAGCACGCTTGCGTTCGGTTGCGCACAGACGAACGAGATGCTGGGCCGCGGTCAGCAGACCTGGAACTTGCAGACGGCGCCGGCTGTTCCCGCGGCCCAGGGCAAGGTTGAGGTCGCGACCGGCGAGAAGGGGAACCGCGACATCAAGGTCGAGGCCAAGCACTTGGCACAGCCCGAGACGGCGTTCCCGGGGACCTCGACGTACGTCGTCTGGCTCAAGCCGACCGACGGCAAGCCGCTGAACATCGGAGTGCTCAAACCTGACAAGGACCTGAAAGCCACGCTGGAGACCTCGACGGCGTTCACGGCGTTCGAGATCATGGTGACGGCGGAGGACGGCGCGCAGCCGACGAGCCCGACGATGGGCCGTGAGGTGCTGCGCACCAACGTCGTCGTCGCGAGCTGAGCGCCGGGGCGGCTTTTCAGCCGTCGTGTCCCGCTGACGCGGCGTCGGTGCCCGCGTCCCCGCTGCAGACGAGTGCGCTGGAGAAGAGGTCGCACCTGCAGCCGGGAGGCGCGGTCCCGTGGCAACAGGTCCGGACGTCACGGCTCGGCGACGGGCAGGCCCAGCCGCCGTTCACGCAGATGGGCGGGACCGGGTTGGAGTCGATGTTGCACGTGCTCGTACACGACAGGAACGAGCCGTCCTCACCGTTCGGCGGGCAGGTGCCAGCGTCTTTGGCCTCGGCTCCTCCGTCCGGCGGGCAGTCGCGCAGGTCCATCGTTCCCGGCGGACAGCTCCACACGCCGCCGTCGCAGGTCGAGACGACGGCGGTGTGGTCGCTGCAATTGCCGACACAG
>DASYEX010000226.1:0-13720 GCA_036498765.1 Polyangia bacterium | reverse complement strand
GAGACCCTGGCGGTGCCGCTGGCGATCGCGGCCGAGCCGGGCGGCGGCTCGCGCCTCGCCTGGGTGACGAACTACGCCAAGTACGGCAGCAGCACCACCAGCGTGGTGCACGTCGGCGAGCTCGACTGCAGCGACCAGCTCACCGGCACGCCGTTTACGTTCCCGGGCCACGACTTCCAGGACCTGTTCGCCGACGGCAACGGGGGCGTCGTCGTGGTGACCCGCGACGGCGCGAGCACGGTCGACGCGCAACACTGCGGCGACGTGAACAACCTCTGCAGCCTGCCGTCCGACCGTCCGGGCTGCTACGACACCTACATGGTCCGGTACGACTGCGCCGGCACGGAGCAGTGGGCGACCAAGCTGACCAACTCGACCGCCACCAACCCGGGGTACGCCAACCCGCCCGGCGGCGCCAACAGCTCGACGGAGTTCGTCTGGTGGTATCAGCACCACGGGCGCATCGCCACCGACGGCACCAACTTCGCGGCCTACTTCTGCGACTCGATCACCGTCACCAACAACACCAGCTCGTGCGCGGGCGGCGCGGGCAAGATCGACATTCACGAAGGCGATCGCATGGAGGTGGTCGGCCCGACGGGGACGTTGCTCACCGGGCACGACAGCTTCGGTGTCGGCTGCAGCCACAGCTGGACGACGCGCATGGTCTGGGATCCGCGCACCAGCCACTTCGTGATGACCTGCGCGACCGACAACAACTGCCGGATCGCGCAGCCGAACGGCTACCACACGGTGGCGACCGGAACCTGCGACGGGACGCTGTTCAACGGCGACATCGTGCTGGCCGGCAACACCGGCTACTGGAACGCCTGGAGCCAGGGCATGGTGATCAAGCTCGAGCACTTCAGCGGCACGGGCGCGTCCGACCAGACCGTCGTCACGGCCGGGAACACCGAGAACCCGCACCTCGTGTCGTTCGGGACCGGCAAGATGCTCCTGACCTGGGGCTCGGGGAAGGGCATGATGGCGGCGCAGATCTACGATTCGACCACCGGGGCGACCGTCGGTGCGCAGTTCACCATCGCGGCGCCCGATCACCCGTGGCAGTCGTGGAAGCCCTTCCCCGACGGCAGCGTCGCCTGGGCCAGCGTCGCCTCTGCGTCCAGCACGGTCACCGTGGCGCGCGTCATGCCCTGCAACTGAAGCGCGCCCTCGCTGCGGAGCGACCCGTGCGGCAATGGCTCCGGCCGCCGAGGACCCGGAGGCGGCCAGCGACGGGAGGCGACGGATGCCGGCATGCAGCGTGTGCGCGACCGAGCTCGATCCGAGACAGGTGCTCTACGGAGCCCAGGGGCAGGTGATCTGTCAGCCGTGCGTGACGGCGTCGCAGGTTCGCGCCGGGCACGCGAAGAGCGCGTCCACCGCGCGGAGCGCCGCGTACGGAAACGTCGCGGTGGGCCTGGTCATTTCGATCGCGGCGGTGGGGAATGCCCTGTTCGTCTTTCGACGGATCGCCGATGACCAGGGACGTGGGGAGGCGATTCCCGACGCCCTGGCCAGGAAGGTGGCGGTGACGATCGGCGCGGTGCTCGGGCTGGCCGCGCTGGCCGAGCGGCTCCTTCTCTGACGGTGACGCGGCGGCGCGCCGGGCCGTCAGTCCCGCGACGAGAAGACGATGGCGCCGGCGTCGCGCTCGGCGACGGGCGCGGTGGCCCGCACCTTGGCGACGGCCGCCAGTTCCTGGTCGATGCGGGGGAACGTGTAGAGGATCCGCCCCCGGTCGTCGGGCTCGGAGGCGATGTCTCCGCCCAGTGACACGAGCTCGCGATCGAGCAGCGCGCCGAGCTCCGGCGTCGGCGCCAGCTCCTCGCGACGACCCACCTGGGAGAGGCTGAAGATCCGACCCAGCAGGCGCCGGCGATCGTTGCGGGCGCGGCGGCGGCTCGCCTCCACGCGTGCCTTGATCCAGCGGCCGGCCGGAACGGCGAAGAAGACCGCGGAGAACGCCAGCGGGAAGTCCCGGAACAGGAACTGCCAGCTGGCGAGCGAGACGTGAAGGCGCTGCTCGAACGCGGGGACGATCCAGAACGGCGCCAGCAGGTTGAACCCGTTGAACAGCGCGACCAGCCCGTTGGTCCCTGGATCGTTGCCGGTCAGCGGACGCGCGGCCTCGAGCCGCTCCGACGCCCAGCAGGGGGCGCTCTCGTCGGCGCCCGCGAGGCCGGCGGTCATGCGCAGGGCCTTGAAGGTGTAGATGACGACGCCGTCGTCGGTGACCTCGGGCTCGCCGCCGTAGTCGACCATCAGCCGCGTCACCTCTTCTTCCGCGCGGGGGAAGCTCCACCCCATGAGCCGCACCAGGTCGACGGCCGCGATCCGCCCCTCGTGGCTCCGCACGTACGACACGATCCGCTTCTCGTCGGCCAGCGGGTCGACCGTGGGGGCAGGGGGCCCGAACACGAAGGCGAAGACGCGCTTGTAGAACGGAACCCGCGGTCTCGTCGGGAGACGTCGCGGCGAGCGCCGGTAGCCGTATCCGCCCCCGCCCATGTCCCATCCCCAAAACCAGAGCAGACCCTCGAGGCCGAAGCCGCCCCCGTCGTCGTCGCGATCGGACGAGCTGCGGGCGAAGACCATCGCCACCATCATCGCCACGAAGAGCGCGAAGTAGCCGACCAGAGTGGCGACGATCGCGGTCTTGAACAGGAAGGTGAACCCCTGCCAGAGGCGACGGCCCAAAGCGGCCGTCCGCTCGCGCCAGGGAACCGCGTCCCGGCGGGAGAACGAAGGATCGAACTCGTACAGCAGCTCGCCGCTCTCGCTGGCGCTCAGGTGGCTGCGGAACTCCTTGAGCAGCACCGTCAGCGCGCGCCCCGCCTCCTCGTCGGGGAGGCCGGAGGCGACGATCGCGTCGACGCGGGTCAGCTTGCCGCCGCGCCCGCGGAGCGCCTCCTTCATCACGGTCGTCGCGCGCTGGTCCGAGTATTCTCTTCGTTCGCTCGTCACCCCCGAGCTATAGCGCGGTTTCGGCCTTCAGAGGGCGCTACATCGATCGGCCAGCTGATCCGTTCTCAGGGGTTACGCTGATGCGCTGGCGCGCCCCGGCGGGCGCAGCGGTCGGAAGAACGTCCGCAGCTCGGCGGCGAGCAACTCGGGCTCCTCGAGCGCGGCGAAGTGCCCGCCGCGCGACATCTCGCGCCAGCGCTTCACGTTGTAGAAGCGGTGCGCCCATTCCTCGGGCGGGTGTGAAAGATCCTTTGGGAAGAGGGTGAATCCGGCCGGGACCTTCGACGAGCCCGCCACCTCCTTGGCCTTTTCGGCGATCCAGCGCAGCGCGCCCGCATGGGTGAGGTCGAAGTAGGGATCGAAGGACGAGGCGATCGTCTCGGTCACCCAGTAGAGCATCACGTTGTCGAGCAGCTCGTCCTTGCTGAAGCGCCGCTCGACGAAGTCGCCGCAGTCGCTCCAGCGCTGGAACTTCTCGACCAGCCAGGCGCACAGCCCCGCCGGCGAGTCGTTGAGGCTGTCCGCCAGCGTCTGCGGCCTCGTCCCCTGGATGGCCGCGTAGGCGCCCTCGCGCACGATGAACTGCTGGTTGTCCGCCAGGTAGCGGGCCTCCGCGGGCGTCGCGTCGTGCGGCGGCTGGAAGGCGTGCCAGAAGGGGACGTCGGTCATGTGGATGCCGACCACGGCGTCGGCGTGGCTGCGCCCGAGCTGCTCGGTCACGGTGCTCCCCCAGTCGCCGCCGTGGGCGCCGTAGGCGCGGTAACCGAGCTCGGTCATCAGGCGATGCCAGAGATCGCCGACGTGAAAGATTCCCCCCTGTCCCTGCCACCGGTCCGAGAACGCGTAGCCCGGCAGGCTGGGGACGACGACGTCAAAGGCGTCTTCCGCGGCGCCGCCGTGAGCCTGGGGATCGGTCAGAAGCGGGATCAGCTTGGCGAAGCGAAGGAACGAGTCGGGGAAGCCGTGCGTGAGGACCAGCGGCAGCGGGCGCTCGCCCCGCCCGCGGACGTGGATGAAGTGCACGTTGCTGGCCCCGAAGCTGGTGCGAAGCCTGGCGCGGAACTGTGGCAAGTCGTTGAGGGCCGCCTCCCGCCGTCGCCAGTCGTAGCTGGTGCGCCAGTACTCCACCAGGTCCCTGAGGTAGCGCGGGCTCACGCCTGCCGACCAGTCGGAGGCCGCGCCCCCGTCGGGGTCGAACCGCGCGTAGGCCAGCCGCTCACGGAGATCCGCCAGCGTCCGATCTGGAATGGTGATTTCGAAAGGCTCAACCGACATCGCCGGCCCTCCCAGACATCGCCGCCTCGCCGCGCGCCTCCGGGGCCGCTCGCCTGCTCTCGCCTTGGAGGGGCCGGAAGAACTCCAGCACGTCCTGCGCGTACAGCGCGGGCTGCTCGAGCGCGCCGAAGTGACCGCCGCGCGGCATCTCGGTCCAGCGCTGAACGTTGAGCGTCCGTTCCGCCAGGCTGCGCGGCGGGATGCCCCCCGGCTCTTTGGGGAAGAGCGCCATCGCCACCGGCACCTCGACCCGGTCGGCGGTCGTCAGCGAGGGCGCGCGCGCCTCGGCGTGATAGCTCCCGACCGACGACCCGATCGTCTCCGTGACCCAGTAGATCATGATGTTGGTGAGCAGGTCGTCCTTGCTGAAGGACCGGTCGAGATCGCCGCCGCAGTCCGACCAGGCGTGGAAGCGGTCGACGATCCACGAGGCCAACCCGACGGGCGAGTCGGCGAGCGCCGCGGCCAGCGTGCGCGGCTGCGCCATCTGCACCAGCGCGTAGGCGCCGTCGGCCATCTGCTGCTTGCGCGCTGCCTGGAGAAACTTTCGTTCGGCCCGCGAGCCTGTCGCCGGGTCGGCGGCCAGGGCGTGCCAGCCGATGTCGGTGAGGTGGAGGCCGAACACCGCCTCGGGGTGCTCCATCGCCAGGATCTGCGCGATCACGCTGCCGCCGTCGCCGCCCGCGATCGCGAAGCGCGGGTAGCCGAGCACCTCGGTCATGAGGCGCCAGATGAGCCGCGCGTTGAATCGATTCGGCGGCTCGGCGCTCGGCCGCCGAACGTGACCGGTGAAGGCGAACCCGGGCAGCGACGGGATCACCAGGTCGAAGGCGGCGGCCAGCGGCTCCAGCACCTTGTGAAACCGAAAGAACGAGTCGGGCCAACCGTGCAGCAACAGCAACGGGATGCCGCCGCCCCGGACGTGGACGAAATGGAGGCGGGCGCCGCCGACATCGGCCTTGCGGTGGTCGAGCGCGTTCAGCTCCGCCTCGCGCGCGCGCCAGTCGAAGCCGAGCCGCCAGTGATCGACGAGCGCGCGCAGGTACTGGGGGTCGGTGCCCGCCGACCAGTGCGTCCCGGTCCCGGCGGTGGTCCAGCGCGTCCGCTCGAGCCGCATCCGCAGGTCCGCCAACGCCCCGTCGGAGACGTGAATCCGGAAGGCCTCGCCGCCCCTGCGTCCCATCAGCGAGAACGTAGGTATCGAGCGGAATCAGTCAATCACTGCGGGACCATGGAATGGCGTTGCGGTCTCTGGGGTCGCGCCGGGGGGCCCCGAAAGAGAGGATCAGGTGTTTTTCGTTGAGCCGTGGGGGCCCGGGCCACGGACTTCTCTTCCGAGATGACGTCCCGAACCCTCCTGGTGAGCGCGGCTCTGGCCGCTGGTCTGGTTGGTCTCCCCACGCTGGCCCTGGCGGCGACCGGGGACGGGTGGGGCGCGAGCTGGAGCTTTGGGCCGGTGCACCCGACCACCAGCAATCACATCATCTACACCAAGACCACGCTGGTGCCGGGGCGCTTGCCGCCGTGGTCGTCACCCACGGGCCCGCTGTTCCTCTGGCCCGGCCTCTCCAACCCCACCAGCGACCTCGTCCAAACGACGGCGGACGCCTGGGGGGACAACGCCTCGGCCTGCGGGGCCAAGGCCGGCCAGTGGTGCCTGGAGGCATCGGTCTTCGGCAGCTTCGGCCAGCGCAGCGGCCCGAGCGTCGCGGTCGACCCCGACGATCACATCACCATCGAGTACAAGCTGGGGTCGGACAACAACACCTGGACCCAGACGGTGACGTCGATGAAGCTGGGGAAGGTCGTCTCGACGCTGACCAGCACCAGCGGTCTCATGCTGGGCGGCGGCTTCGGCTTCGCCACCGAGGCCGACGCCAACTCGTACACCATCGACACCCAGTACTACCTCTGCACCGAGATCCACCTCGCGGCGGCCGACCCGCAATTCGGGGCGACGGGGTCGGGCGCCGCGGGCGCGATGGATGGCGCGACCGGCATGGGGTCGGGCCGCGGGACGATCAAGAACCTGCACACGCCTGACAGCGGACTCACCTGGTTGGCGGACCTCATCACGCTTCCCGCGATGACGCCGCAAGGCACGCAGACCCCGGTCCCCACGTACGACTGCACGAGCAGCGGAACGGGCGGCACCGGCGGGTCGACGGGCTCGGGCGGGGCCACCGGCACGGCCGGAGCTGGCGGGAAGGGCGGAAGCGGTGGTGCCGGCGGTCGGGGCACAGGCGGCGCCGCGTCCGGTGGGACGAACGGCAGCGGCGGAAGCGGCAGCGGCCGCGGCGGCGCGGGCGGAGCTGCTTCGGGCGGGACCACGGGCAGCGGCGGCAGTGGCACCGGTGGTCACACAGGCGGAACGAGTGGAACCGGTGGGGCCGCCTCGGGCGGGTCCAACGGCAGCGGCGGCAGCGGCAGTGGCAGCGGCGGCAGCGGCAGTGGCGGTCAGGTGACCGCGACCGGCGGGAAGGGCGGCAGCGGCACGGGTGGAGATGGAACGGGCGGCTCCGCGAACGGATCCGGCGGCAATGGAACCGGCGGCGCAGGCGAGGGCGGTTCCGGCTCGGGCGGCGCGGCGGGCACCTCGGGCGAAGCCAACGGGTCGGGCTGCTCGTGTGACGTCCCGCGGAACGGGCGCGCCAGCACCGGCGGCTCGTTGTTGCTGCTCGGATTCCTGGTTCTCGGCCTGGCTCGCCGCCGGCGGAACGCCTAGCGGCCAATCTGGTAGAATCGCCGGTATGAAGTACGTGGCGTTGGCGGCGTTGGCGGCGACGTACTGGCTGCTGGTGGCGACCGCGCACCTGCTGGTCAGCGGCTATGGCGCGCTGCCGCGCCAGCGTCCGGCTCCCTGCATGATGGTGTGCCCGCGCGTCGCCCCGGTGCCGGAGATGCCGCGGTTTCCCCGCCAGGTGGTCAATCCGATGCGGAGATGGGCCGTCGTCAGCGGGATGAACGCGGTGAAGCCGCAGATCGCGCAGTGCCACGAAGCGTATGGGCTGCCGGGGCTGGCGATGGTGAACGTCGTCATCGCGCCCAGCGGGCTGGTCTCGTCGGCGCGGGTCACCGGGAGGTTCGCGGGGACGCCGACCGGCGCGTGCGTCGAGCAGGCGGTCCTGACGGCGCGGTTCCCGCCCTCGGACGGTCTCGTCACGCCGTACCCGTTCCAGCTCCGCTGAACGCCCGTTGCCGCGCGATCGGGATCAGGGCGCGGCTTGGCGCGGGGGAGCGGCTTCGTGCGCTCTGAGCGGCGCGGGAAGACGCCGCAGCCAGTTGTCGATCGGTTGTCTCGCCCAGAGCGGCAGGTGGGGGAGCGCGAAGTAGAAGGCCCCGCCGACCGCCACCACGAAGAGGGCCGCCCGGATCGTCATCCAGCGCACCCAGCGTTTGACCCGCACGATCGCGCCGGGCGTGGTGAGCGCTTCACCGGCCAGCACGTCCAGCCGGTCGGCCTTCGCCAGCTGGGCGCCGCGCGCGTCCGCGCGGGTGGGGACGCTGCGCCCCACCCGGTCGGGCGGCGCGGGGGCGGGGCGCGCGCGGTCGGCGCGCGTGGCGATGACCGCGGCCGGATCGTCCTCGACGATCGTGGGCGCCACCTCCTGCAGCTCCAGGTCCAGGCTGCCGAGCTCGACGGCGATGCTGGGATCGGTCACCGCGGCGGCATCGGCGGCGGGGGGCTTTGCGCCGTCGCGGTCGCCCAGGGTCTCGAGCCAGCGCTTGAGCGGCGCCGGCCCGCTCGGCTGCCCCAGCTTGACCAGGATCGCGTCGAGCCGGTCGGCCATCTGCTCGGCGCTCTGCCAGCGCTTGGCCGGATCGGCGCGCAGGGCCCGGTTGATGAACCGTTCGACGTCGGGGTTGAGGTCCTTGATGAGCGACGACGGCTTGGCGGGGCGCGCGCGCCGCACCTGCATCAGCACCTCGACGTCGGTCGGTCCGTCGAACGGCTTCTTCCCGGTGGTGAGCAGGTAGAGGACGGTGCCGACCGAGAACAGATCGGAGCGCGCGTCGAGCGCCGCGGCCCGCGTCTGCTCCGGCGACATGTACGCGAACTTCCCCTTGATGACCCCCTTGGCGGACTTCTCGCTCTTGTCGACCGCCTTGGCGATCCCGAAGTCGGCCAGCTTCACCTCGCCCTGCTGGCTGAGGAGGACGTTCTGGGGCGTCACATCCCGGTGCACGATGCCGAGCGGCCGGCCGTGGCGCTCGCGGGTGTGCACGTAGGCGAGTCCCCGGCAGAGCGCGGCGATGACGGAGAGGGCGAGGGGGAGCGGGAACTTCAGCTTGGCCTGCTGGGCGCGCCGGCGGACCTGCTCGAGGCTCCACCCGTCGACGAACTCCAGCACCAGGAAGTACTGGTCGCCCGCCTTGCCGAGATCGAGCACCTGGACCAGGTTGCTGTGGTTCAGCGTCGAGGCGATGTGCGCTTCGTCGACCAGCATGCGCACGAACGACGGATCCTGAGCGAGCGCCGGCAGGACCCGCTTGAGGACGACGGGCTTCTGGAAACCCTGCTCGCCTTTCTGAAGGGCCAAAAAGATCTCGGCCATCCCGCCATGGGCGATCTTGCTGACCACGTGGTAGCGCGTGCGCAGCATGGCTTCGGGAGAATACCCCGCGGCGGAGAGAGAGGCGGCGCCGATGCGCCGGACCCCGCGTTACGGAGCTCCGGTCCTCCGGCGCCGGAACGGCGGTATGGCCAGGTCGCTCTGCGGCGGGACGTAACCGGCCACGGTACCGTGGGTGGGGAGGCGCAGGGGCCAGCGCGCCATGAGCGGCGACGGATCCCAGTAGACCTCGGGCAGCTCGGGGGAGGGACGCACCGAGAGCGCGAAGTGGATCGAGCGGCCGGGGCGCTCGTTGCCGGTATCGCCGACGAGGCCGATGAGCTCGCCCGCCTTGACGGTGACACCGCGCGAGATGCCGCGCGGGACGGCCGCCAGATGGAAGTAGTGGGTGAAGACCATCCCACCGAAGTGGGACAGGCGCAGGTAGACGTCGCCGCGGTCGTCGCCGAGCGCGCGTTGGAGGTGGTCGACGACGCCGTCGTGAACGGCGTAGACGTGCTCGCCCCAGAGCTGGCCGCCGAGGTCGACGCCACATCGACCTTTGTCATGGCAGACGGGCGGCTCTCGGCGGGTCGACGGTCGGCCCGCCAGGATCCGGTCGTCGACGGCGCCGGCGCGGCGCGACGGGCCCGGGAGGGGGAAGGCCCAGGCCGAGTTGGCAAAGGCGTGCAGCCAGTCTTCGTCGGTCGGTGGCCAGGCCGGACCGTAATAAATGGGCTCGGGACGCGGCTCGGGCGCGGGACGGACCTCGGGCGGTTCGGACGAGATCGCCACGGTCGGTGGCAGGCGGACCCGGTGCCACAGCCTGGGCGCGCCGACGATCACCGTCGCCACGACCAGCCCGCGCAGGAGCCACCGGCGGCGGAACGCCGAGCTGGCGCGGCGGCGGCGCTCGACGCTGGCGACGAGGCAGATCTCGGAGCAGTACGCCTCGGGGCGCCGGCCCTGGAGCCAGACGAAGCGGTCGCCGTCGCCGACCTCGCTGCCGCAGACCAGGCAGGTGAACGTGCGCAGCCTCATTCGTCCCCGCTCGAGTCGGGGGCGGCGGCGGGCTCGGTGTCGGGCGGGGTCTCCTCGCCTGCCGACTCGCCGGCTCCGTCACCCTCGCCGTCGCCCTCGCCGGCCGGCTTCGCGCCCGCCTTCAGGCTCGCGACCCGCGCGGCCTTGCGCTTCCGCCCGGCGGCGCCCAGCGGCAAGCCGGGCCGCGCCAGCGTCGTGTAGAGCCCCACGTCGGTCCCCTCCACGGGCACCCGCACCGGCCAAAGCGCGATCAGGGGCTCGGGATCGATGTAGCGCTCGGGCCCGTCCTTCCAGGGGCGCACCGAGATCGCGAAGTGCAGGTGCGGCGCCGACTGCTTGACGCCCGTGTCGCCCACCAGGCCGATGACGTCGCCACTCTTGACGTGGACGCCGCGCTCGAGGCCACGCGGGATGGCGGCCAGGTGGAAGTACTGCGTGAACACCGTCCCCTCGCGGTGCGAGAGGCGCACGAACTCGCCGCCCCGATCCGGGTTGGCGTTTCGCTGCACGAAGTCGACGACGCCGTCATGGACCGCGTGGACGTGCTCGCCCCAGATCTCGCCGCCCAGGTCGACGCCGCAGTGGCCGTTCACGCACTCGGCGGGGCGCTCGCCCGGGCGGACGGCGCCGAAGACGCGGGAGTCGGCGCGCGGCATCCGCCGCACCGGTCCCGACAGCGGGTGGATCCAGGCGTCCTCCCCCAGCGCCGCCAGGAGGCTGGCGTCGGTCGGCGGCCACACGGGCCCGAACCAGCCGGCGGGGAGCGGCGGCGGACCGGGGTCGAGCGCGGGGGTGGGGGGCACGGTGCGCGCGATCCGGCGGGGTCCGGCGGGACCGGCGTGGGGCGCGAGGAGCCCGGCGCCGAGCACCGCCACCACGGCGAGGCGCCTGGCCTGCAGCCGGCGCGCGGACCAGCGCGCGCGGCGACTCTCGCGCCGTCGAACCCGCAGGCACGCCTCCGAACAGAGCGCGCTGACGGTCCAGCCCTCGACGTGCACGTATCGCGTGGCGGGCAGCGGGCTGCTGCACACCTCGCACGGAGCGGTGCTCCAGGGCAGGTCCAAGCGCGTCTCTTCGGGGTCGATCATCCTCACAGGGCTCCCCGCAAGCGGCCAACGCCAGCGAAACCTAGATGCTAGCAAGCTCTGGTCCTGGAACCGACAACCTTCCTCATCGGCCCGGATGAGCTCATTCGGACGATGCTCGCCGGCCGCGGGGCGGCGTTCAGCCGGCCGGGACTCTCACCCGGCGGTGCGCCTCCTCCATCCGGATCTGGTGGATGTTCTCGCGGATGAGGGCGGCCATGGACTCGCACCTGAGGAACACGTCGGCCTGGAAGTGCGCGGCCAGGTCCTGGCGCAGCCGGACCACGTTGTCCGGGGGCGCGATGACGTCGGCGTTCATGGCGTCGAGGAGGATGTCGAGCCGCTGCTGGGCGGCCTCCGCTCTCTGCAGCAACAACGTCCGCTCTTCGCGCTGGTACTGGTACGAGGTCTTGATGTCGAGCAGGCTGGTGGTGAACTGCACCAGCGGGAGGTTCTCGCGGAAGAACTGGGGGAGGTAGAACGTGCGGCGGCTGTTGTAGGACTGCTGATCGAAGTCCATGGCCCGGATGCGCACCTGCCACCCCTCGAAGTCGGGCGTCAGCACGAAGACGAAGTTGTAGCTGCGCATGTCACCCAGGAGGCGGATGAAGCAGCGCTCGTTGAACTTCACCAGCTCCTTGGCGATGCGGACCGGCTTGATCTCGCGGTTGTCGAGCCACCGCTTGATGAAGACGTCGCCGGGCACGCCGGCCACGTGCTCCTCGACCAGCGTCGACCCGTACGTCACGTAGTTGAGCCGGTTGGGTGACAGCAGGTGTTCGAGCTCGAGGCCGTAGACGCGCGAGGCGTCGGCCTGCTTCACGTAGAAGTAGTCGGGATTCTCGTTGATGCTGTTGACGATCCGGATCCGGAACGGCAGCGAGTTGCCGAAGCTGCAGAAGTCGATCCGGTCGACGTAGAGGTGGTCGACGACCGACAGATCGCCGTGCACCTTGAGCAGCGCGTAGACGTACTTGAGGTCGACCTTGAGCGCCTCCATCTCCTCGCGGGGGTAGAGGACCGACTCCCAGAGCGTGTCGCGCCCGTTGGCGTCGGCGAGGGGAAGGCTGTCCCGGAACCCCTCGAGGCGCGAATAGGTGACCGGGAGCTCGAGCTCGCGCCGGAAGCGCCCCAGGTACGCCGCCAGCCGGGGGCCGATCGGATAGCTCGGCTTGCGCAGCGTCCGCCCGACCTCGGTGTCGGGCGCGCCCTCGACGAGCTCAGCGGCCATCGGCCCACGGCTCGCGCGTCTGCACGGGGCTCACGCCCCGAGCTTAGCATCGGGGTGGCGGCTCGGAAGCTCAGCGTGGGAGCTGGAAGTGGAAGACGTACGCCTGAATGACGAAGGCCACCGGTCTTCCGCTCTTCCCGATCGCCGGCGAGAAGCGGCAGCGGTGTCGCAGCGCCTCGGTCGCCTCGCGATCGAGACCGTGTCCGAGCCCGGAGAGCACGCGTACGTTGTCGACCCGGCCCTCCGGCGTGAGCGAGACGCGGAGACGAACGTCGCCTTCGATGCCGGCCTCTTCGGCGTCGTGCGGGTAGACGATCGTGCGGCCGCAGGCGTCGGTGTCGATGTCTGGCATCGTCGCGACCTCGGCCTCGGAGGCCGGGCCGCCGCCTCCGCCACCCGATGGGGGACCAGCGCCGCGACCGGCCGCCGAGCCGGAACCAATCGGTCCCTTCCCGACAGCCGAGCCGGCCGGACCGGAGGGTCCGCCCGCCGGCATCACCATCTCGCTGGATCCAGCCATCGCCACGGCGAACACCGGCTTGACCGCCGGGGCGGTAGACGGTGCGGCCGGCGGTGCTTGGACCGGACGGCTGGCGGGAACGGCGGGGCGGGCGCGGAGCGCGATCCTTCGGTGCGCGGGCGCGCCGGCGGGAGGCGAGCCTCGGGCCGGCGGGGCGGCGGGGCGCTCGGCCGCGCGCGCGGTCGGCGCCGACGGCGGGAACTCCAGCTCGACGGTGCTCGGAGGCGGGCGTTTCGGCACGTGACCGCGCGCGATCGTCGCAGCCAGGCCCGCGTGGACGGCGACGGCGAGAGCCAGCGTGATGAGATCGGCTCGACGCGACACGGACGGTGCTACGGCGCGGCCTGGGTGTTGAGCGCGAACCTGGTGACGCCGAGCGCTTTCACCACGTCGACGATGTGCATGACGTCGCCGTAGGCGATCCCGCGATCCGCGGCGATGATCGCCTGCAGCGCCGGCTCGCTCCTGACGAGACCAGGCACCAGCGCGCGCACCGCCGCCTCGTCGGTGAGACGGCCGTTGTTGTACAGCTTGTACCCGCCCGCCGGCTGGCGCTCGAGCGTGAGCGCCAGCGTCGACGGCTTGGTCTCGTCGGCGGTCGCCGCCTTGGGGAGCGCGACCTTGATCGATGGGCCGGCGACGATGAGGGGCGCGGCGACCATGAAGATGACCAGCAGCACCAGAGTGATGTCGACGAGCGGGGTGACGTTGATGCCGCAGAACATCCCGCCCCCCTCGTCGCGATCCGGACCAGCGGCCGCCATCAGGCGCTCTTCCGCAGCGGCTCATCGGACGGGCCCCAGGCGGCCTGGACGTCCTCGGCCGCCAGGTGAGCCAGCCAGTCGACGTCGGTCATGCGAACCCGGACGCGACGGCTGAAGTAGTTGAAGGCCACGACGGCCGGGATGGCCACCAGGATGCCGATCGCCGTCGCCACCAGGGCCTCGGAGATCCCGGACATCACCGTCGAGGCGCCCAGGCCGCCGGCGGCCTGTCCGGCCGCGAGGTCGTGGAACGCCTTGATGATCCCCAGCACCGTGCCGAAGAG
>DASYEX010000225.1:0-8547 GCA_036498765.1 Polyangia bacterium | reverse complement strand
TCGGCGGGACCTCCCAGCAGCAAGGCCCCGAGAGCGACCGCCGGGATCATGGATCCGCCTTGAGCTCCCCGTACCTCTCGACGATCTGCAGCCGCAGTCCGTGTGGGAACAAGGACCGGTAGAGCTCCGCCCGGGCGCGGGCGCCGGCGGCGTCGCCGGCCGCGTGCAGCGCCTCGACCTCACGGGCCAGCGCGTCCTCGCCCAGCGTGCTGTCGCCCCGCGCCAGCGCGCGCGCCTCCGCGAAGGCGCGGGCCGCTTCACGCGGTTTCTGCAGCGACTCGAGCAGCAGGCGACCCAGGGTGAACGCGGCGGCGCCCGCGTGCGGATCGTGCGGGAAACGCGCGCCGAGCTCGCGCAGCGTCTCCACGGCCAGCTCCGGTTTTCCCTCGGCCCGCGCGCGGTCGGCCTCCGCGAACAACGCCTCCGGACCGACGGCCGCCGACGCCGCCGCCCGCCTGGCGACATGGCCAGTCACGGAGATGGGAGAAGACGCCGCAGCCACGGGCGCTCCGGCGGTGGGCGCCTCGGGCGGGAACATCCCCTGCTCCCCGGCGCCGAGCTCCCGCGAGCCCCCCCACCACGACACCAGGACGCGGCCGTGCTCGACGGCCACCTGGCAGCGCGCCTCGGTCCGCCGCACCCGGAAGCCGGTGCCGATCACCTGGACGGTGACCTCTCCCGCATGCACCCGGAACACCCGCGACGGGCGGCGCGCGACCTCGAACCGTGCGCCGCCCGAGTCCAGATCGAACCGCACGTCGTCGGTGGACTCGACCGTCTTGCGGAGCACGGTGCTCGCGTCGTCCCGCACGACCCGCGTGCCGTCGGCCAGGGTGGAGGCGAGCTGCCAGTCCGGCGCCGCAGGCGCGGGCCCCAAGGCGGTCGCCGCCGTCGTGCCGCCGGTCGCCGCCGTCGTGCCGCCGGTGGGCGCCGGCCGCCGCTGCTGCCAGACGAGCAGACAGACCGCGGCGGCCACCGCGCCCGTCAAGCACAGGGCGATCAGCGGGCGCCGACGTCGCACCGTCTCGATGCGGGACATCACCGCCCAGCTCACCCGCTGCTGGCGCGCCGGGCTCCAGGGCAGGCCAGCCCGCCGCGCCGAGATCACCACCTTGGCGACCTTGGCCGGCGCGTCCGGTCCGTCCACGTTGCGGTCGGTCATCGGTCCAGGGCCTTCTTGATCTTGCGCTGCGCCTCCGCGACCCGGCGCTTGACGGTCGCCTTGGAGCAGTCGAGCACGCTCGCCACCTCCTCGATCCCTTCCTGTTCCAGGTGGTGCAGCACCCAGGCGAGGCGCGCGTTCGCGGACACCTTTTCCAATGCTCGGTGGACGGTCCAGAGCGCCAGTCGATCCTCAGCCGAGGAGCCGCGACCCTCGAGGCTCATCGGGTCGACGCGCTGGCTGCGTCCGAGCAGGAAGCCGATCCGCCGGAGGCGCAGCCGCCGGCGCGCGATGCGGACCGCCGTGGTGGCCAGCCAGGCCCGCACCGCCTCGGGCCGGCGGATCCTCTTGAGGTTGCCGAACAGGCTCACGAAGACGTCCTGGACGACGTCGTCGACCTCGTCCTCACGCCCGAGGAGCCGGAACACCAGGCGGGCCACGAAAGCGGAGTGCTGCTTGAAGAGCTCGTCGAGCTGTCGCCGCGTATCCCAATCCCCGGAGCGGAGATCCCCGGCCGGGACAGGGACAACGTCTTCCCGCGCGGGGCCCATGCGCGGATCAGAGCAAACCCGCGCGGCCGCCGCAATCATTCTCGCACCGGCCATTTCGAGGTCCGCCGGCACGGTCGCCGTCCCCGGAGGCCGCCGCAGTGCGCCGGCATCCAGCGTCGTCCGCGCCGGCGAGCTCAGCCGAGGGAGCCCCCGACCGCCACGCCGCACCGACGCGCCGCCGAGGTCACTCCACCGGTGCACGGCGCTTCGTCCTCGCGCGCGCAGCCCGGCGCGGCCGGGCCACGACTGCGCCCAGCCCGATGAGAAGTGCCAGGCCCGAGGACTGGGACCAGGGACTCTTCCCGGCGCCGCCGACGTCGCAGGAGCAACCGCCGCTCGCTGCGCCGGTCTCCTGTCCGGAGCCGCCCGAGCCGGTCGTGCCGCCTGTGGCGCCGCCGCTGCCGTTCGCGCCGCCGCTGCCCGTGCCGCTCGCACCACCGGTCTCGTTCCCGCCGCCCGAGCCGGTCGTGCCGCCCTTGGCGCCACCCGTGCCTGGCACGATCGTGCCGCCGGTTCCGGTCGTGCCGCCACTCGTGCCGCCCGAACCGATCGTGCCGCCACTCGCGCCGCCCGAACCGGTCGTGCCGCCACTCGCGCCGCCGCTGCCCGTACCCCCGCTCCCCGTCGCGCCGCCGCTGCCTCCACCCGTGCCGGTCGTGCCGCCTTTGGCGCCGCCGGTGCCCGTCACGATCGTGCCGCCTGTCCCCGTGCTGCCGCCCGTGCCGCTCCTCCCACCGTTCGCCCCGCCCGTGCCCGTCGAGCCGCCGCGACCGCCGGCGCCGGCAGCGCCCGTTCCGGTCGTTCCACCGCTGGCCCCGCCGGCGCCCGTCCCGCCCGAGCCGCCGCCCGTGCCGCCCGTCGAAGAAGCGGCGCACGAGTCAGGGCCCGAGCCGGACAGCGCCGTGCCGTCCATGCAGGTGTTGGCGCTGCTGCTGCCGCCGGTGATCGTCACGGTGACGCTCGCCTTCGTCGCATCGAACGAATTGACCGTGAAGCTGACGCCGCCGGCCGGATCGGTGAACGTCTGTCCGGCGGTCATCGGATCGAACGCGCTCGTCGACGGGTTCATATCCAGGAGAAACGTCCGCGGACCGGTCTTGGTCGCCGCCGGGATCTCGGGCGCGACGTAGACGTAGACGCCGCTCTTGAGGCCGGTGTCGACGCCCACGCTGCTGCGCAGCTCGAGGTAGTAGTCGTTGACGGTGACGTTGCCGTTCGACTGGTCGGTGGTGGTCGTGCGGACGGGCGCGCCCGAGGGGAACGGGATCTGCAGCGCCTGGATCCCGCCGCAGGCCGTCTCGAGGGGAAACAGCGTGTAAGTGCCGCTCTGGTTGATGCGCGCCCCGTTGCAGCCCTGGAACCATTGGCTGTACCACTTCTCGATCGCGGCGAAGTCTCGGCAGCCGCCGCCCATGACGGTCATCGGGTTGCCGTACTCGCTGCTGGTGCACGTCGAGGTGTCATTGGCCAGCGTCGCCGTCCCGCAGTCCATCGTCGACGCGTGCATGAGGCCGAAGTTGTGGCCCAGCTCCTGCCCGGTCGCGGTGCAGAACGTGCCGTCCATGTTCAGCCAGACGTCAGCCTGCGGCTTGTTGTGCGTCCCCTCGGAGCCCCACCCCGGTCCGCAGTTCTGTTCGGCGCCCCAGTAGAGGTAATAGTGGTTGTAGCTCTTCCCCAGGGCGGTGACCTCGGGGACGACGGCCTGCGCCACCCCGTCCAGGTTGTTGCACGCGGTCCCCGAGAACGGAACCGGACCCACGACGTCGCCCGAGAGCTGCAAGAGCCCGAACGACGCCTGCGCGTAGTACTGGACCACCGACAGGTTGCCTGTCTTCGTGCCGAAGATCGGCCCCGCGTTCTGATCGAAGATCAGCGCCGACGCCTGCGCCGCGGTCTGAGACACGCCGCCGCCGTTGACGTCGATCTGCACCCAGGCCACGGTCTGCGACAGCGGCGTCGCCGCGGCGATCGAGACCGCCCCGGACGGTGGGGGCAGCGCCTCGTAGCGCGACACGTGGAGGCCGGTCGCGTCGGTGGTTCCCCACACGCGGAGGGTCGTGCCCGAGGTCAACGCCGGCTCGGCGTCGAACAGCAGCGGGAGGCTCTTCGAACCGTCGGAGGGCCGAAGGAAATAGAGGAGGCTGCTGTGATCGGTGCTGCCTAGGACCGACACCACCGACAGCTCGCCGATCATCCCGCCCGCTTGGGGATCCGTCTGCCCGCCGGCAGGATCGTTCCCGCACCCGCCCAGCCCCGCCACCAGTGCCAAACCCACGGCGAGAGCGCCCGCCTTCGTCGCGTTGGAGGCCATGCCCCTAAAGAGACCAGCCGGCCCTACCCGGGCTCACACTATCTGCACGCTGGCTGCACGCTGTCTCGGGGATCGATCGCGCAGCCCGTCAACGACCGGACATCAGATGCTGATCCGCGCGATGGGGCGAATCTGGGCGTCGGGCGACAGCTCCTGGAACGAGAGGACGGCCAGGTTCGGGTGCTCGGTCTCGATGAGGCGGCGGACGTAGCGGCGGATCTCGGCGCCGGTGAGCAGCACCGCGCCGGCGGCGCCGGGGCCGACCGCCCGGCCGACGGCGGCGACGATGTCGCTCGAGAGCTGTGGCTCGAGCGCCAGGTAGCTGCCCGTGGGGGTCTTCTGGACCGATTCGCGGATGGCGTCTTCGATCATCGGATCGAGGAGGTAAGCGGCGAGCGCGCCGCCGTCGCCCGCGTAACGGTGGGTGATGACGCGCCGGAGCGCGGCGCGCACGTGCTCGGTGAGCGCCACCGGGTCGCGCTCGTGAGGCGCCCACTCGGCCAGCGCGCCCAGGATGTCCTTGAGGTTGCGCAGCGAGATCCCCTCCTCGACCAGGCGGCGCGCGATGTCGGTGAAGAGGACCGGCGAGACCAGCTTGGGGATCACCTCGCGCACCAGCGTGGGGTGCGTCCGCTCGAGCGCGTCGAGCAGCGCCTGCGCCTCCTCCAGGCCGAAGAGCTCGTGCCCGTAGCGGCGCAGGAGCGCCAGCACCGCGTCGCCGAGCTCCTCGCCGGCGGCGTTCCAGCGCTCGGGCGCGATCTCGCCGCGCGCGAGCGGCACCTCGTTGAGGCGGATGACGAAGCGGCCTCCCTCGAGCCCCGGTGTGCCGGGGCGCAGGCGGACGGACGGCAGCGGCAGGCCCAGCTCGGCGAACAGGCGCTCGCGCAGGCGTGGCACCAGCTCGGTGGCGAAGCCGGCGAGGCGCGCGCCCAGCTGGGCGGAGACCTCGACGGCGACGGGCGTCAGCAGCGGCGACAGCGCCGCGTCGTCTCCGGCGCCCGTGCCGGCCGCGCGGGGAGCGCCGGCGGGTAAGGTCCCCGCGCCGGCCGCCGCTTCCGTCCCGGGACGCGCCGCGGGCGTACGCAGGAGCTTCCAGGCGACCGCGCCCAGGATCGCCGCCAGCGTGAGGAACGGGAGGGTCGGCAGCCCGGGCACGATCGCCAGCAGCAGGAGCAGCCCCGCCGCGATGGCGATGGCTTTCGGCTGGGCCATGATCTGCAAGCCGATGTCGCGCCCCAGGTGGCCTCCCTCCTCTTCCGAGGCCACGCGGGTGACGATGATGCCGGCCGACGTCGAGATCACCAGCGCCGGGATCTGCGCCACCAACCCCTCGCCGATCGTCAGCACGGTGTAGGTACGCGCCGCCGCCGACGCGTCGAGCCCCCGCTGCACGATGCCGATCACCAGGCCGCCCACGATGTTGACCGCCAACACGACGATGCCCGCGATGGCGTCGCCCTTGACGAACTTCATCGCGCCGTCCATCGAGCCGAACAGCTGCGACTCGCGCATCAGCGCCGCCCGCCGCCGCCGCGCCTGGTTGTGATCGATGTGGCCGGCGCGCAGCTCGGCGTCGATCGACATCTGCTTGCCCGGCATGGCGTCGAGCGTGAACCGGGCGGCCACCTCCGCCACCCGCTCCGAGCCCTTGGAGATGACGATGAACTGGATCATCGTCAGGATGAGGAAGATGACCGCGCCGACCACCAGGTTGCCGGCCACCACGAAGTTGCCGAACGCGCGGATCACCTCGCCGGCGTCGGCGCGCAGCAGGATGAGACGCGTGGCCGACACCTCCAGCGCCAGTCGGAACAGGGTCGTCAGCAGCAGCAGCGTCGGGAAGGTGGCGATCTTGAGCGCGTCGCTGACGTAGATGGCCACCAGCAGCAAGGTGACCGCCGCCGCGATGTTGACCGAGATGAGCAGATCGAGCACCGGCGTCGGCAGCGGGACGATCATCATCCCGACGATCGAGACGACCAGCGCTGCCAGCGCCAGATCGGCGTAGCGCGACAGGAGGCCCCGCACGTCGCCCGCGCGCAGCAGGCTCATCGCCACGGCCGTCCGCTTCGCCGCCACGAGGCAGGGAATAGCCCGCGACGCCGGCCGGGGTCAAGCCTGACCGATCGACCGTGTGTGGCGGCCTGATGGCGACGCACGCGGTGTCACTTGCACGTTGTCGGCAGCCGGATCGTTCTCCTCCAAATCAGAACGGGTCGGGGGTCTGCGCGAGCTGCCATAGCTCGAGGAACTTCGCTCTGACCCACGGATGTAGATCCTCCGCGACGCTGGCGGGCAGGGAGGCGCTCTTGATGAGCTCCTGCACATCGACCAAATCCTTGCCGCGGTGGGCGGCGACCATGCCTGACGCGAGCTTCAGCTCGATGAAGCGCGGCATCGGCAACAACGCGAAACGCTCACCGCGGAGCGCGACGATCGAAGGATCGGGGAAAGCGATGGGTTTGGGCTTGTCGTCGCCGGGAAATCGCCCGGTCGAAAGAACGTCGACGTTCACGCCGTGCTCGGTGTCCAGGAGCTTGCCGGTCCCGGGCACCCTCTCGACGTAACCGTGACCCAGGTGATTGCGCTTGAACGCCTGCAGGTGATCGTCGCGCATCACGAGATCCACGTCCACGGTGACGCGCCGGTGGCCATACTCGTTGAGCGCGAACGCCCCGATGATCGCGTAGGGGAGCCCTTCAGCCTCCAAGATGGCGGTCAACTTATAGAGCGCGAGTTGGGCTTCAGCTTGTCCCATGAAGAATCTCCCGCAATAGTCCACCCCCTCCACGAATCGAGCTTCTGCCTCCTCGGCGAGTCGACCGTCTCCCCATGACGCGGGGGTCGCCGGTCCCGGCGACTGAGATGGGCGCACCATCGCCCAACGTTAGCCGATGGCCGGAGCACCGTCGACCTGGGCTTGATCCGTTTTGGTGGACACCCGACGAAAGGAACGGCCGCGTGAAAAGCCCGCGCTCCAGCTACCGCGGCGGCGCCTGCGGCCGCGGCGCTCGCTTTCCCCGCCAGGCGCGCGTCCACTCCGGCCGCTCGATCTCCTGCTCTCCGGCGAGCTTGGCCCGCCACGCTTCGTCGGTGAGACGCTCGGCCGACGGGAACTCGTAGTACGAGTAGACAGGTCCGACGTACGCAGCGCGATCGCCGTGGTTGTCGACGGCGACGACGACGAAGTTTGCGTCGCCCACACCCACCTCCAGCACGCGCCCCGAGTTGGGGTCGGTGTGAACATCGGCGATCGTCGGCTCCCACACCTCGGGGCGTCCGCCGTAGAGCAGCTGGGGGTACCAGCCGGTGTAGATGACGCGCGGGGCGCAGCCGCCGCTCTCGGTCTTGGCCTGAATGGCCGACTTGACCCAGGCGCGCTCGTCGCCGGTGAACGCCTCCGACGCCAACTCCTTGCGCGCCAGCCTCTCCAGCTTGCGCACGATGGACGCAAAGTCCGCCAGGAAGGTCCCCACGCCCGGCGGCCCGCTGCCAAGCTCGCCGAGCCGCCGGCCCGCCTCCTCGGCGAGCATCGCCACCCGCGCGTAGACCTCCGGGTAGGGCTCGACGTATCCGGTCGGGTACTCGCAGATGATCCCCATCGTGTAGGACTGCTTGGCGTAAAGGATCGTGTCGTGGCGCAGCTCCGCCCACGAGGCGAGCTGGGTCTGGAGCTGCTTGCGCTGCCACGACCGCCCCCGCATCACCTCCGGGAGCTCACCTCCCGGCGCGTCGTCCAGCTTGGACAGTGCGCTCAACCAGATGTCGTACGCGCTCCCGTTCCACGCTGCCGGCGGCCGCTCCTCGACGAGCCGCCGCGCCGCCAACAGGTTGGCCGCGTAGTTCCACTTCTCTAGCTCGGGCTCGAGCAGAGCCACCGCTTCGTCATTCCCGAGGGCGGCCGCGACGTCGAGCCCCGACGGCATGGTCCGCTCCTGCGGCACGGCCTTGAATTGAATCGAGTCGAACACCAGCTTCGACATCAGGAAGCTGTCGATCACGAACCGCTGCCCGAACACCTGCAACACATCCGGCAACGGTACCTCTGGGCCTCCCCCCGGCGTCCGATAACCGATCTGCGAACGGATGGCCCCCGCGCCCACGCCGGCTCGCGCGAGCTCCTCGA
Organism: Polyangia bacterium; assembly: GCA_036498765.1. GTDB lineage: Bacteria > Myxococcota_A > Polyangia > Fen-1088 > Fen-1088 > JADGRB01. The sequence continues at coordinate 397 of DASYEX010000225.1, read as the reverse complement.
CCACCGCGTCCACCTTGCCGGCCTCGCCGAGATCGGCGAGCCGCCGCACGCCGGCGCGCTCCGCGGCCGCCGCCATGTCTCCCACCGTCGCGTCGTCGGCGAACCCGACCAGAAACCCGATCGTCCGATCCATCACGCCGAGCGTCCCCAGGTACCCCGACTGCCGCAGCACCCAGCTCAGCATCGCAGCGTCGAGCCTCTCCCGCCCCGCGTCGAGGCCCCCGAACGCCGGGTCGGGCGATCTGAGCGCGAACCCGAGGTCGACCCGCCCGAGCCACATCAACGTCCGGAAGTACCGCCGGAGCAGCGGCGACTTGGTGTAGTGCCCGCGCGGCGCGAACTGCGACCAGTCGATGATCATCCCCTGCCGCCCGTAGAGGGCCGGCGTTTTGCTCGC
>DASYEX010000224.1:0-37245 GCA_036498765.1 Polyangia bacterium | reverse complement strand
GGCGGCGATCTCGCGCGCCTTGTCGGTGGTCTGTTCGGGGGGCTTGTCGGACGGCGCCCGAAGGAGGCTGACCAGCTCATCGAGGAAGGCCGGCAAGCTGTCGATGTTCTCCTCCGACGAGACCGCCGCAGGATCCACGGTACCGCGGACGCTCTCGCGCCACCGGCGGATCAGCCTGTCCTTGTCGCGGGCGATCGCTTCCGCCAAGCAGGTTCTGACCATATCCAAAGTGTGGATCCGGACCACGCCTGGAATATGGCGGAGCCGTCGAATCGGACCGCGGCGCGCTATCTGGCTTCCACGATCCCCGCCATGCCTCGGCTTGCTGTGAATCATCCGGCGGCCATATTGACCACGGGAGGTCGACATGAGGCGGAGCATGGTCGTGGTGGGGCTGTTGGGATTGGGGTTGGGCACCTTTGCCGTGACGGGAGCGCGGGCGGAAAGCGGGAGCTCGGGCGCCACGTCGCCGGGCGCGACCTCCGGCTCTCGGATGGCGACTGACAACCCGGTGGCTTTCGAGCAGGAAGAGGTGGTGAGCGCTCCGTTCACGGTTGAGAGCATCGACCGCGCCGGACGCCGGGTGGTGGTTCAGAGCCCCGACGGCGCTCGGTCGACGGTCAACGTGTCGCCGAATGCGCCGGGATTGGACACGCTCAAGAAGGGCGATCAGGTCGAGCTCGACTATTACAAATCGTCGGTCGTGTCCCTGGCCCCCTCCGGCGCCTCGGCCGGCCCCGCGGCGACGCTGAACCGGACAGCGACCGGAACGCCGCCGGCGACGCCGGCCGGACCGACGGGCAGTCACCAGGTGACCACCTCGGCGCAGGTGACCTACGTCGACAACGCCAAGGGGACCATCGAGATCACCACGCCGGACGGGAGGCCGCAGACGTTGTTCGTTCAGGATCCCGCGATCCGGAAGCAGATGCGGTCGCTTCATCCGGGCGACCGGGTCACGGCGACGTACAGCGAGCCGATGGCCGTCGGCCTGAAGCGCGCCGCAGCCGTCAAGTAACGGGTCAAGGAGGCGGTCATGACAGAAACAGCAAAGAAGTCGGGCAGGATTGCCTGCCTCCTCGCGGACGGGTTCGAGGACTCCGAGTTCCGTGTCCCCTACGATCGCCTGCGCCAAGCGGGCTATCTGGTGGAGATCATCGGCGCCAGCGCGGGCCAGAAGCTAGCGGGGGAGCGGAAACGCGAGACCGCGACGACCGACTTCGGCATCGACGAGGTCCAGGTGGCCGACTATCAGGGCCTGCTGATTCCGGGCGGCTACTCGCCCGACAAGCTGCGCGCCGACGAGCGCTTCGTCGAGTTCGTGACCGAGTTCGATCGCACGGGACGGCCGCTGGCGGCGGTCTGCCACGGCCCGCAGCTGCTGCTGGCGGCGCAGCTGCAACAGGGGCGCACGCTCACCGCCTGGAAGACCGTGCAGAGCGATCTCCGCCAGGCGGGGGCGAACGTCGTCGACCAGCAGGTGGTGGTGGACGGCAACTGGATCACCAGCCGCAAGCCGGACGATCTCGAGGCGTTCAGCGCGAGGTTCATCGCAGAGCTCGACCACCGCGCGGCAGGCGCGCGCCCGAACGAAAGCATCCCCGCCTCTACGCCCTAATCCAGCTTCAGCTTCACGAAGTTGCGCGAGATCGGCAGCTCGTTGGCCGCCTCCAGGTCCACCCGCAGGGTCGAGGGCGGGCGCGCGGGGAGCCGGAAATAGAGGAATCCCGACGCGCTCTGGCCGCCGCCCAACAGCCCTTCGGGCAGGAGGTGCGCCGCCGCGCGCTGGCCGACCTCCGCGGGTAGAAGCGCGGTGTCGGTCAGCGACTCGTCCTGGGCGAGCGCGAAGTCGCGGTAGCGGATCCGGATCGCGTCGCGGCCGTGGTTGGCCACCGTCACCCAGAGCGGAACGACGTTGCCGCGCGTGGTGGGCGGCGGCGCCCGCCGGGCGTCGATGGCCAGCGTGACGCCGGCGCCGAGCGCGCGCGTCTCCGGTTCCACCCGCGGAACCCCGGGTTGCCGGCAGCCCCCGACGAGCAGGAGGGCGGCCATGAGCCAGCCGAGATCCCACGGTCGCTTGGCGCTCGCCCGGGCGTGCATGTGACGATCATGTAATCACCGCGCGCGGTCGAGGTCAGGGTTTCGCGTCGGTCTTCCGTTCGGCGCGGCGAAAAATCTTGTTCGGATCGAGGCCCATCCGCCGGATGGTCTCGTGATCGGGCATGCCGGTCACCGGCAGATCCTTCGCCGACTGAAACTTGCGCAGGCCCCCCTCGAGGGACTTCGACTTCGAGTCGTCGAGATAGCCGCCGTCGACCAGCTTGGCCCGGATCTGGTCCTCCGCGCCAGGGACCAGCAGATCGTTGGGGCTCTCGACCACGGGCGTTTTCTTGGGATGGGGCGGCGGCGGCTTGGCGCTCTCGTGGGCGGCCGGCGCGGCTTTCTCCTCGGCGGACGGCTTCTCGGGCGGCTTCTCGGTGGTCTTGGTATGCCCGCATCCAACGAGCGGCAGAGCCGCAAGAAAGCAAACGACGCCGAGCTTCATTTGGACGGCTGCGCCTTCGGCGGGCCCGCCTTCTTTTCGACGGCGGTCTTGGCCTGCGAGATGACACCCTGCTTGTTCTCGGCCTTGTCGGGCGGCACGCGCCGGAAGCTGGACGCCACTCCTTCGACGAAGGCGTTGCGAACGACGCCAAACACCGTCGGCCAGATCTGGAAGTTGGGATCGGTGAGCCGCCCTTCGATGGGAACGACGGTGGCCACCGCGTTGCGGCCGGGGACACGATCCGAAAAGAGGTGCAGTCCCGTGTCGACCAGCCAGGCCTTGAGCTTGTCGCCGAAGCCCTCGTCGGTCGGCTTGACCTGGACGTCCTTGAGGAGCGGCTTCACCGCCCCCGAGATGCGCCCGTCCTCGCTCTTCCAGGCGGCGAAGACGTCGAGCGTCCCCTTCGGCGCCTGCAGCTTGGTGGGCGGCTCGAGGAGGTCGTAGAGCTCGGACACCCGCCAGCCGCGCTCCTCGAGGCGGCCGGCGAACGCGAGCGGTCGCGCGAAGGGATCCGTGGAGACGAACAGCGTGACCCGGCCGCTGCGGCCCAGCTCGGCCGAGGCGGCCAGGGTGGTCGGCTGGCCCCCTTGCAGCTGGCGTCGCGTCGCGAGGTTTTCGGCGGCGAGCTCGATCTTGTGCACCCAGATCTCGGGGTCTCGCGGCATCGCCAGGTCGCGAAACAGGAACTCGCCGTTCCGGACCTCCAGCCGATCCATGCGCGCCGGCAGGATCTGCCGCAGCATCGGGGCCAGGTCGGGCGGCCCGGCCGCGGCCTTTCCCGAAGGGCCGGGGCGCGAGGTGACGATGATCTTCGGCTCATCCACCCGCACCCGCACCGCGAGCTCGCGGTGCAGCAGCCGATGCGGGTCGAGCGTCGCCGTGACGCGCTCGGCGTAGAACAGCGGCTCGCGCCAGTGGACGTCGCGCCGCTCGACGATCTTGAGGCGACGGATCTCGTAGCCGGGCGGGAACACGGTCACGTGGACGCGGTCGAAATCGCCCCGCGTCGAATCCGACTTGTTGAGGCCGAGGCGCGTGTAGTGCGCGGCGAGGGGGTCGAGCAGCAGCCGGATCAGGATGACGAGCCCGACGATGATCGCGAGGGTGACGAGTGCTCCGATCCGTGCCCGGCGTCCGATCCCCATCAGATGCAATGTGGGCGCCTCCGGCCGGTCCGCAAGCGGCCGCAATGGAGCCGCGCGCGGTCAGAAGAGGTGGCCGGCGGCGAACGCCGGCAGCGCGATGTCGTTCGGGCTCATCGCCGGGCCGCCTAGGACAACATGGCGTCCGCCCAGTCCTTGATCTGATACTCCTTAACCAGACCTTCCAGCCGGAAGGGATCTCCCGCCGCGAAGGCCTCCGCCGCCGCGCGGGTCCGGAAAAGCGCCATGTTGCCGCCCGTCGGGTCGGTGAACGGACCCACGCCGACGACCTCGCCGCGGGCCACGAACTGGTCGACAAATGCCTTGTGGCGCGGGTAGACGGCCATGATCTCGTCACGGCTTTTCCCCGCGCTGCTGCCGATCACCGCGAAGAGCATGCGGCGGCGATTGTAGGCCGCCGGACGCCGGGAGCCTAGCGCCCGCGTTCCCGACGGGGCGCCCTGACGGAGTGAGCCATCGAAGCGGCGTGCGGCCACCTTTGATCAAAGATGAAGCGCGCGTTTCGAGCAGAAGATCATCGCAGGTGGCGCGGCCGCCGGGCGGCGCTCGCCTGCGCCCTGGGAGCCCTGGTGGGCTGTGGAAGCAAGAGCAACGGCGCGCCGTCGGGCACGGGCGCGACCGGGGGCGCCGGGGGAACCGACGCGGGCGCAGCGGCCGGAGCCGCGGGCGCCGACGCGGGCCAGGACGCGCCGGTCACGCCGACCACCACGCTGTACCTGGTCGGCGACTCGACGGTCGCGGCCTTCAACGATCCCTACTACTACCCGCGCTACGGGTACGGGACCCAGCTCGGGAAGTACCTGGACGCGACGGTGGCGGTCGACAACCTCGCGCTCTCGGGGCGCAGCTCGAAGAGCTTCATCGATCCGGCGGACAACGCGAACTACGCGACCTTCAAGACCTCGCTCAAGGCCGGCGACTACGTGCTAATCGGCTTCGGCCACAACGACGAGAAGGCCGACCCGACGCTTTACACGAATCCGAACACCGACCTCACGGATCCCGCGTCGTTTCAGTACTACCTCTACACGTACTACGTGAAGGTCGCCCAGGACGCCGGGGCGACGCCGATCCTCACCACGCCCGTCGTCCGGCGCGACTCCAGCGGCGCCTATGCCGGCGCCAAGGTCCACGTGACGACCGACGTCGTCTCCGGCGGCATCACCTATCCGGGCGGCGACTATCCGCAGGCCGTTCGCGCGCTGGGGGCCGCGACCGGGGTCACCGTCATCGACAACACCGCCTCGACGCTGGCGCTGGGCCAGCAGATCTTCGCGGCCTCGGGCGCGGCGGGCACCGCGCAGCTCCAGGCCTGGGTCAGCAACGTGGTGACCAGTGTCGACGACACCCACACCAACATCTACGGCGGCGCGTACTACGCCTATCTGGTGGCGACCGGTCTGCTCGGGTCCACTTCTCCGCTGAAGGATCACGTCCTGCCGGGGATCGTCCCGCCCGACATCTCCCTCCTGGTCCCCAACCCGAACTGGGTGCCGATCGTCTACAGCCCGCCCACCAAGAGCACCGTCTGGATGACGACCGATCCCTGGATGGGATCGGTGTTCGGCGACGTGGGCGGAACGACCAAGATCACCGGCGGCAGCTTCGCCATCACAGAGACCTCGACGGCGCCGTTGGTCGTCTCGCTGACCTCGGGCAGCCCGACCGTCTCGGCGGGAAAGATCGCCGCCGCGACCGATGGCATCGCTTTCTATTTTCAGCAGGTGCCGATCGCCAAGGACTTCGTCCTCTCGGCCACCGCGACGGTCACCTCGGTCACCTTCAGCAACAGCCAGGTCGGCTTCGGGCTGATGGTGCGCGACGCCGCCTGGACCGACGTCTCCGACGCGTCGTTGCTCAGCTCCTACGTGGCGGTGGGTCCGCTCAAGGGGAACGCGCCTGCCACGGCCTGGTCCTCGTTCATCCGGGACATGAGCGCCCCCACCCAGCTGACTGGAACCGTCGTCAGCGCGGCGGCGGACGTCCCGATGACGGGCTCGGTGCTCGACCTGTCGATCGCCAAGACGGGGTCGACCTACACCTGCACGTACGGGACCGAGGCGCCCACGGTCTACACCATCGACCTCAGCGCGATCGACGGCGACTACGTCTACGCGGGGCTCTTCACGGCACGGCAGGCGCAGATCTCGTTCTCGAGCGTCAGCCTCACCCTCACGAACTGATTCACGGTGCCGCCGGCGGCGCCAGCTCGGCGAGGAGCTCGAGAGCGACGCCGTTGGTCCAACCGAAGCCGACCTCGTTGCTGGTGTACCCGAACCGGAGCGCCCCGCCGAGGTCGGAGGTGCGCCGGTCGACGTCGTACTTCTCGACCAGCGTCCCGCGCCGCTCGAAGTCCTCGACCAGCATCGAGACGAACGCGCGCGCGAGCCGGTCGGCGTCGGACGCGTCGCCGGCGCGGCGCAGCCCCTCGACGGCGAAGAGCTGCAGCGGCGCCCAGCCGAACGGCGCGTCCCACTGGGCGCCGCTGACCGTCGTGCTGGTCCGGATCCCGCCGGGCCGCTCGAACAGCGAGAGGTTGGCGATCACCCGCCGGGCGCGCGACGGCTCCGCCAAGCCGGCCCACAGCGGCCAGAAGGTGGTGGCGAACGGGTAGGCGCGGAGCCGGCGGGCGTCGAGGTCGTAGTCGAAGTAGAGCCCGCTCGCCTCGTCCCAGAGGAGGCTCTCGACGCGCCGCCGGCGCTCGTCGGCCAGGGCGGTGAACCGCGCGGCGTCGGCCGGGCGCCCCAGCAGGCGGTCGATCTCCGCCAGGTCGAGCTCGCAGGCGTAGAGCAGCGTGTTCAGGCAGACCGGGACGGTGCGCGCGGCCTCGGCGCCGAACGGGCCGAAGCGCCCCGTCGGATCGAATCCCGACTCGCGCATCGCCCGATCGCCTTGGTAGAAGGCCGGCGTCAAGCGATCGGCGGCGCGATCGTAGAAGCGAGCGAAGGCGGGATCCGGGTGCGCGCGGAAGTAGTTCCGGACCCGGTCGTAGTGGGTCAAGCCGGCGGCGTCGCGCTCGCTCGCCTCCACCTCCGGCGCCGGTCCCACGCCATGGTCGAAGTACCGTGACAGGCCGACCTCGGCGATGAGGTGGGGTGGCGACGTCCAGTGCGCGTACGTCGCCTCGAGCGCCGGCGCCGCCGCTGCCAGCCACGCCCGATCGCCCGTGGCGCGGTAGACGCCGAGCACCATCCCCGAGAGGAGCGGCGGCTGCGAGCGCGTCAGATAGTAGGTCCGGTTGGCGTTCAGCACGCCGCCGTAGTGCCGGACCTCGTAGAGGAGGTTGTCGACCATGTCGCGCGCCAGCGCCGTCTGCCTGTCGCGCAGGAGCCCGATGACGATGAAGGCGCTGTCCCATCCGTACATCTCGTTGAAGCGGCCACCCGGCACGACGTAAGGGTGCGGCAGGTAGAGCAGCCCCGGCTCGGCGATCGGCGTTCCCGGGGCGGGGAGGGGGCGCAGGACCACCGCCGCCAGACCGCCCGGTGGCAGCAGGCGCGCGAGGCGCCCGGTGAGGGCGGCGCGATCCTCGTCGCGTGGCAGGTAGACCGGCCAGGGGCTCCCGGCGGGACGGGGAAACTTTTCGTCGCGCGCGGCGGCCGGGAGATCGGCGGGCGCGCGGGTGAGCGCCGGCCAGGTGGCGTGGATGTACGCGCGCAGGCGGCTCACCCGCGCCGGCGCGAGCGGATCGTCCGTGCTCGGGACGGCAGCGGGAGTCCGGGCGCGCGCGCAGGCGACGGCCAGGAGCGCGGCGAGAAGCGCGGCCAGCGGACGCCGGGACGCCGGCCGGCGGTCCCCCTCCCGGCGAACGGCCGTGATGGTCATGGGGAGGCGCCCGTCAGCCGACAGATCCGGGCGCCTCGTTCTCGAGCCGCGTGAGCCACTGGTCGACGTCGAAGCCGCGGTTGCCGGTCAGCACCCTCCAGAGTCGGATCCGGTTGGCGATCTCCAGACGGACCTCGTGTCCGTACCAGCGGTGGTCGCGGCTCAGGATCCGGCCGACCTCGGGATGGTCGAGATCCCGCGTGTCCCAGGTGCGGCGCTGCGGCGCGCTCGGCGCCAGCCGGAGCTTGAACATCGTGCGCGGGTGGCTGGTGAGGTTCGGCTGTCCGCAGTGCCAGATCCCGTGATGGGCGACCAGCAGCGAGCCGGCCGGGCAATCCATGGCCGTCTGCCCCAGGAAGTTCTGGTAGCGGGCGATGGCCGCCTCGTTGATCTGGCGGAGGTGACTGCCGGGCAAAACCATCGTCCCGCCCATCTGCCGCGGCGTCGCGTGCGGGAAGAAGAAGAGCTGGATGTCGAAGGCGGCCTGTCGTGGATCCTGGATCGCGTCGGCGTGCCACGGCTGGCTCCAGCGCTGCTGCCCGGGGACCACGTGCGCGTGGTGGTGATCGTAACGCGCCCCCGCGCCCAGCAGGCTCCGCACGATGGCCGCCACCGCGGGGAGCTCCAGCAGCGAGGCGATCGCCGGCCATTCGTGGAAGAGCCCCGCCAGCGGCCGGCCCGCTCCGGTGCGCGCGGAGCCGTCGGGCGGGGCGCCGAAGGCCGACGGAGGACCGCCCGCGGCCAGCTCCCGGAGCACGCCGTCGCAGAGCGCCTGCGGGACGATGGCGTCGAAACGGAGATAGCCGTCGGCGACGAACACGGCGAGCTGCCTGCTGTCGAGCAGCGGCGTCTCGCCCGTCATCGGGAGACCTCCACCAGCTTCTCGAGGACGAACTCGTACTTGAGAAAGGTGGTGTCGTGCTCGGCGCCGCGGGCCGCCGGGGTGAGCTGGGAGAGCTGGATGACCCGCCAGCCGTCGCGCATGGCCGCCACCACCGACGGGTAGGGCGGCTTGTCGCTGTCCCCCGCCATGTGCGCCTTCTGCCCGGTCCCGTCGAAGATCGACCAGGCCCCGACGTCGCTCTCGGGGCTGGAGGTCGTGGCGTAGAGCAAGAGGAGCTGCTGCCGGAGCATCTCTTCAGTGTGACACGGCAGGGAGCCCGACCGCACGGCTCCGCACGTCGACAATCAGGCGGGGCCCGATCGCGCGGCCGGCCGGTCGTTCTTAAGACTGAAAGACGAGGTCTGACGGCCGGCGGATGGCGATCCTCAAGCGGTTCTGGCGCGGGTGGGCGGTCGACGCGCTCTTCGGTCAGACGACGGCCGGGAAGCGGATCTTCCTCTCGATCCTGATCGTCGCGGCGGTCGCCTGGCCGCTGCTGCTGATCGGCGTCCTGGCACCCAAGGTGGCGGTCCAGATGGTGGCGATGGTGCCGTTGCCGGCCAGCGTGTCGGCCTCCGTCGTGCGGTTCGTCTGGATCGGGCTGGCGCTGCTCATCCCGCTCGGCGTGGGAGCGGCGGTGGCGCAGCGGACGGAGGAGCCGGCGAGCTCGACCGCATCGCGCACGAGCTTCGGAACCTGCAGGTCGATTGGGACGACTGGCAGGTGCTCTACCGGCAGATCTTGCAGCTGGGGCGGGCGATCGCCGGCCAACCTCAGCTGCTCGACGGCGGGCCCCCCTCGCTCTCCGGGCCGCCGTCGTGCTTGTCGCGGCTCGACGGCGAACCACGTTGATCGAGGGAGGCACCATGATTCGCAAGCTGTCGTCAGGGCAGTACCGGCTCTACTCGCGCAAGCTGGATCCCAGGACCGGGCACCGCCGGAACCTGGGGACCTTCGGCTCGCGCGCGGCGGCAGAGAAGCACGAGCGCGCGGTGCAGTTCTTCAAGCACCATTGACCGGCGCCACCGCGTTCCCCGACCAGTCTACGGGCTGACGGCGTGGATGAGCGGCGGCACGATCCGGTCCGAACGGTAGACGCCGTAATCGGTGGGGAAGCGGAACTCCAGACCACCTTGCCATCGTCCTTGGTCACTTCGAACACCCGGCTCTCAGAGCACCGAAAATAACCGGGACGTACGGTTACTCATAGTTGTTGAACCAAGGGCACCCGCCGAGGGTGCCCATACCCAAACCGACAACGCGTCGAGATCAGGGGTTCACTTTGAGGATCTTGTACTCGCCGGGATCTTTGATCTGGGCGGCCGCAGTTCCCCCGCCCTTGAAGAGCGTCGAGTCGTCGTACTTGCCGTAGTGGGTGACCGCTTGCGTGCCCCCCTTGACCGGGAAGCCAGTCGAGTCGGCCTTCACGCCCACCGCGTTCATCAGGTTGCAGAAGTACTTGTTGATCGGCTGTGTGGCCACCGTGGAGGGGGTGGTGCCCGCGCTGTCGAGGTTCGAGAGGGTGCTTCCGTTCACGCAGTCACCGTCGCTGTTGCCGACGCTGAGCGCGGTGTTGGGCGTCCCGCCGGTGTCGCTGCCCTTGCCGCTGGTGTTCTCGACGTCGATCGCCTGGCCGGTCTTGAAGTAGCCGCCGCAGCTCCCGGCCTGAAGGATCGGCAGGTTGTTGAGGTTGTGGCTGTCTCCGTCGGACATCTCCTGGAACCAGACCGTGGCGCTGTTGTCGAGGACGGTGCCGGTGCCCTCCATGAAGCCGTCGAGCTTGCCGACGAGGTTGGCGAACTGTTGCGCGTACCACTGGTCGATCATGTGCAGCATGTCCATGACGCCGCTGACGCACATGCCGCCCATGTTGGCGTTGCCGATTCGGTGCGACAGCGAGTGCGACTCGATGGTGAACGGCGAGCCGTTGTACGACAGGAAGCTGAACACGTAGTTCGGCGGCATCTTCAGGAAGATGGCCCGGTTCGAGTCGCAGATACAGGTCAGGAGCGCGAGGTCGTACATGACGTCGACGATCTTCGAGATGTCGGCGCTGAGCCCGCCACCCGTCGAGGCCGTCTTCACCGCCGACGAGGTGACGATCCCGTCGGCGACGGACTGCGTGCACATCGCCGACATGGTTCCCGACGTTTGGTGCAGAAGGTCCTTCCAGTCCGACAGCTTCTTCTGGTCGGAGCCGCTCATGTTCACCTTTTGAAGCGTCCCGAGGTCGTCCGAGATGATGTCGACGATGCTGCTGCCGCTGGCGTTCGCCCAGGTGTCCGACGAGGTCGAGCCCTTGCCGAACAGGTTCGTCAGGCTGCTGTAGATCTGCATCGGCGACGAGACGCCGGGAAAGAGGTTGTTCGGCTGATCGAACGAGATGGCGGCCTGCGTGTTCGACGTGCTGCTGAAGTTCCCGCCGATCTGGACGAACAGCGGGCCGCCGCCGCTCGGATTGATCTGCTCGGCCACGACGTGATCGAGCGAGCGGCCCGTCGGGGTGGCGGTGAACTTCCCGTTGTCGGGCGTTACCGGCTGGCAGGTGAAATAGGACCCGCACGGCTGGGTGTGCGGATCGGTGGTCTGGCCCATCGTCCCGCCGAAGCTCCATTCGTTCATGCTGCGGATGCCGCGGACCATGAGCAACTTCGCCGCGTAGGGCGCCATCGGCTTGAGGGTGTCCATGGCCATGTAGTCCGACGTGGCCAGATTCCCGTGCGACAGCTTGGGGAACCAGCGGTCGGTCAGGCAGCCGTAGTGCGTGAAAAAGACGATCAGCCGCTTGGGGTCACTGGGGGTCATCCCTTGCGCCTTCGCCTCCTGCTCGGCCACGGAGGCCAGGAAGGGAGCTGCCACGGCGGCTCCGCCCAGGCCACGGAGAAACTTTCGACGATTGATGAAGGTCTTTGAGTTCATGGTCTGGGTTCCCCTCAATTGCCTTGAGTTCGCTGGCTGAAGGAATCTGCCTGGGTGTAGTCGGCCATCATGTTGGCGATCGTGTAGCTCGACTTGGCGAGGTTGCTGGTCAGCGTGTCGACCGTGCAGGCGTCGTTCGCGTTGGCGTTGCGGGTGGTGGCGAACGCGACCCAGTTCTGCGCGTAGGTGTACTGCGCGTTCTGCAGCGTCGAGAGCTCGGTCATCATGTCCTTGGGCGACGAGATCGTCTTCGTGTCGTTGGCGTTGAAGTAGACGTCCGCCGTTCCGTCGATGCTGCCGCCGAGCGGGTCGGTGTCCTGCCAGGACCCGACGGAGTTGTAGTGCTCGAGCACGAAGCCGGCCGGGTTGATGTAGGTCCCGTGGCAGCTCGAGCAGGGCTGGTTCATGACCAGGGCCTCGATGGCCTGGCGCTCGGTGGTGTAGTTGCCCGCGGGCGGGGTCATGTTGAGGAAGGCTGGGTTGGGCGTCCCCGGGTTGATGCCCAGCACCCGTCCGGAGATGAAGGCGCCGCGGAAGATCGGGCTCGTCACGTCGTAGTGCGAGAAGGTGCTGAGGAAGCCGACGCGGGTCAGGAACCCCGGCCGCTGGGTCGCGTCGAGGGTGACCTGGCTGGGGGTCGAGGTGAACGTCCCGCTCACCCCGTAAAGGGGAGCGGTGTCCTTGGTGACGTAGCCGACGTTGCTGAGAAAGATGTCGGAGAACTTCCCGCCGTTCAGCGTGATGTTCTGGAAGAACGAGTTGATCTCGGCCATCGCCGGCGAGTACGAGGTGGTCGCCCAGGCCGGGTACTTCGTCGAGTCGTGGGTGGTGTTGTTGGTCCAGTGCGACCCGTTCATGATGGCCAGGTAGTACTGGGCGAAGCTCTGGGACATCGACTGGGCCTTCGTGCTCTGGAGCAGGCGCTGCGCCTGCGCGAGGATCTGGGCCTTGGTGGTCAGCTGGTTGTTGTCGGCCGCCGTGTTGAGCGTCGCGTCGGGGACCGAGTTCCAGAAGAGAAAGGAGAGTCGCGTCGCGATCTCGTTGCTGTTGAGCTGGTAATTCGACCCCGACTTGGTCTGGCTCAGCTCGGGCAACGTGATGAAGGACGGCGACTCGAGGAACGCCTGGAGGATCGCCTGCGCCACCTGGGGGCCGGTCCCGGCCGGCGTGAGGCTGTTGAGCCGCATGAAGCTGGTCACCTCGGTGGTGGTCAGCGCCCGGCGGAACGCCTTGCGACCGAAGGTCTGGATGGTGTTCGTCAGACAGGTCGTGGTGTTGGTCGTCGGGTCGCAGGACATGAAGTTCGCCTTGGTCGTCGTGCTGGCGAAGACCTGGGCGGCGATCATCGACGCCGCGTTCTGATAGCCGGTCCACCCGATGTCGTCGAGGCTGCCGGACGAATCGGGCGAGAGCATCGCGGACGGCGGCTGGTTCGAGTTGGCGCTCAGCGCTGAAACCCCGAGCAGGTCGTTGATGACGTTGTCGTACTGCGCATCGGTCATGCGCGGGATCTGCGAGGTGTTGGCGATCCCGTTCGCGCAGGTGATGACGTTGGTGGTTCCGACCTGGCCGGAGGAGACGCCGCCGTCGGTGTTCGAGCCGTCGCCGCCCGAACCGTTGTTCGAGCCGCCGGATCCGTTGTTGTTCCCGGAGCCGCCGCCCGAACCGTTGTTCGAGCCGCCCGACCCGTTGTTCGAACCGCCGGATCCGTTGTTCCCGGAGCCGCCCGAACCGCTGTTGTTCGAGCCGCCGCTTCCGGAGGAGGCGCCCCCTATCTTCCCATTGCAGGCGGCCAGGCTGGCGCCCAGGAATCCCACCAGCCCCAGCCTCATTACGTAATGCATTCCGATGGATCGCGTCATTGGGTTAGCCCTTCCGCCGGCGGCGCAGCGATCTGTCAGTCCTGGCCGCCCTTTCGGGGCGGCCAGCCGGGTAGGCGCGTAATCCCTACCGTCCTACCTATGGGGTTTGGTCCCCCTTACCTTCACTGTCCGGTTACAAACCGGTGGGCTTTTCGGGCGCTTTAGCCCGTGCGGCTGTTCCGGCGGTTCCAGGCGGCGCGAAAGACGGCCTCCAGATGGCGGGCGAACCGGGGCGCATCGCCCAAGGGCGACCCTTCGAGGCGTGCCCGGAGGTTGGCCCGCAGGCGGCCAAGTCGATCCAGATCTCCCGCCAGCCGGGCCGCCGCCGCGACGAACTCGTCCGGCGTGCGCGCGACCAGCTCGGGGAGGCCGAGGTTCATGGCGATCGAGACGCCCCCCCGGTGCAGGGCGGTCGCGCCGCTCAGGGTGACGACAGGCACCCCCATCCACGCGGCGTCCAGCGTGGTCGTGCCCCCGGCGAACGGGAAGGTGTCGAGCCCGACGTCGATCCTGTCGTAGAGCGCCAGGTAGTCGCCGTGCGCGATCCGCCCGGTGAATTCCAGGCGCTCGGCCTCGACACCCGCAGCAGCGAACAGGCCCCGGATGGCCTCGCGGGCGTGCTCCGCGGCGACCAGCAGGAGCCGGGATCGGGGAACCGCCGCCAGCGCCCGCGCCCACAGCGAGAGGACGTCCGGGTGGGTTTTCCTCGGGCTCCCCAGGCCGCCAAAGGTAACGAAGCCCGCTCTCGGCGCCGGAAGGGGGCTGACCGCCTGCTCGGCGTCGACCGGCCCGTAGCACCAGAAGCTCTCGGGTAAGCTGAGCGAGGCCTCGGTATAGACGCCGAGATCGGTCCCGGGCGGGTCGATGAACGGATCGGTGATCCGGTAGTCGATCTCCGGCAGACCGGTGGTCCCGGCGTAGCCGAGCCAGGTCATCTGAATGGGCGCCGGCTTGCACGCGAACAGGCGGAGCCGGTGCCCGGCCCCGTGGACGGCCAGGTCGACCAGGATGTCGATCCGATCGCGCCGCACCAGCTCGGCGGCGCTGACGTCGTCCAATCGCCGAATATCCCGAAAATGATCGCCCGCCCACGCCCGGTACGCGTCGGTCGTGGCGTCCGGGCGTTCGACCGAGGGATAGAGAAAGATGTCGAACGCCGACCGATCGTGGTGGCGCAGGAGCGGGCGCAGGAAATGCCGCACGGGGTGGGCGCGAAAGTCGGGCGAGACGTAGCCGACGCGCAGCGGGCGTCCCCGGTCGCCGTCGGTCGGGTGCGGCCGCTGGTGGACACGCAGCGGCTCGGCGTGCAGCCGCGCCCACGCCCGCGCCTCGTCGCCCAGCCGGGCGGCATCGTAGCTCGGGTCGGTGAGCGCGACCAGGATCAGGTTGCTGTGCGCGTCGTGGTCCGTCGGGTCGAGCTCGACGGCGCGCCGGTAGCTGGCGATCGCGCCGGCGCGGTCGCCTTCTTCGACCAGCGCATCGCCCAAGTGATGATGGGCGGAGGCGAGGGCCGGGGCGAGCGTGAGGGCGCGCCGGCAATGCGCGAGCGACTCGCCGACGCGCCCCAGTCCAAGCAGCGCCCAGGCCAGGCTGACGTGAAACGGGGCGCTGTCGGGGCGGAGGGCCAGCGCGCGCTCCAGCTCGGGGAGCGCCCGCGCGGGAGCGCCGGCGTCCACCAGCGTGAGCCCCAGGTTGTGGCGCGCCTCGGGCAGCTCCAGATCTGCCGCGAGCGCGCGCTGGCAGGCGTCGGCCGCAGCGTCCAGCTCGCCCTGCCGCCGGTAGGCCTCGCCGAGGTTGGTGAGGTACGCGGGGTGCGGCACGATCTCGACCAGGCTTTCCAGATACCGACTCGCCTCCTCGAACCGTCCCGCCTCGAACAGCAACCCGCTCAGCATGAACAGGGCGCGATCGTGGCGTGGCTTGCGCGCCAGGACCTTGCGATAGGCCGCCTCGGCCTCCGGGCGCCGGCCGGCGCGCTGATGCTCCAGCGCCCGGTCCAGGAGCTCCCCGATCGTTCTCTGTGGCTTCACCGTGGGCGCCCCGTTGACGCTGCCACGGGGGCGGTGCGTCTTCAAGACGAGCGCCATCTTTGAGAAGACGCCGCGACCCAAAAATGGTACGCGACCAATCAGCATGAACGAAGCCCCTCGCTGTCGAGCTCTCCTGGTTGCGACGAGCCTGATCTTCGCGGTGGCGCCTGGCTGCCACCGCGGGAGCGCGCAGAGCGACGAGATGCTGGCGGCGGCTCGCAAGTCGTACGAGCCGCTCAAGACGCAAGTCGCGCAGCTGCACGGGATGCTCGACAGGGTGCACAAGGGCGCCGAGGAGCTCGCCGCCGCGGTCCCGGGCGGGCAGGAGTTTCGAGCGAAGCTGCTGGCGGCCGAGGAGGTCCTCGGGGTGGCCGACGCGCGGACGAAGTGGCTCGGGCGGCAGCTCGACGAAGCGGCCAAGACGACCAAGACGAAGGAAGAGGTCGCGGAGCTCGCCGATCAGGTCAGCAAGGCCGCGGCGGATCTGGAGCAGGTGAGCAGCGCGGCGCTCGACCTGACGCACGAGCGGGCTCGGCTCGAGAGGGTCGGGGCGCTGCTCAAGGCGCCCTACGAGCGGACGCTGCCTGGCGGTTTCCGGGTGAAGGGCGCGAGCTCGGGCATCGAGGCGGGGCTTCTCGCCTTCATCCAGGACGACCAGAAGAAGCTCGACGACGCGACCTGGATCGACTTCGACCGCCTGCAGTTCTTTGCCGGTTCCGCCGACGTCGACTTCCCCAAGTCGCGGGATCAGCTTCAAAACGTCGTCGAGATCCTGCAGGCCTACCCGACGGTGAAGCTGAAGGTCGGCGGCTACACGGACAGCGGCCCGACGGCGCGCAACAAGAAGCTGTCGACCGATCGGGCCGAAGCGGTGAGGACGGCGCTCATTCAGATGGGAGTGAAGCCGGCCCGACTGGAAGCGCAAGGCTACGGTGCCGAGCGTCCGATCTGCCCGGCCAACGACACCGAGTTCTGCCGCGCCCAGAACCGGCGCATCGCCGTTCAGATCACCGCCATCGCGCGCTGACCGGCGTCAGTCCGTCGGGAACCTGGACGTACCCTCCGGGGCCTCGAATTTCTGAGGCGGTCATGCCGGGATGCCGAGGATCGACGCGCGCGTCGGCGGCGGCTACTGGAGCTTGCAGTCCGAGGCGACGGCGACCGGCGCCTCATCCTGGTGGCCCCACTCGCCGGTCTTGAGCCAGCGGGTCTGGAAGTCCTTCAGGTGGTCGATCGTCTTGAACTGGCAGCTCGCCGAGAAGCGCGGGCGCTGGTCACGCGGCAGGTTGCGCGCCTGCTCCTGCGTGTAGCGCGCCGCCAGGGCCGGCTGCTCGAACAGGCCGGGGATCACCATCAGCTTCTGGTCCATCGTGTAGTAGCCGGCGAGCCTGTCGGCGGGCGCCGGCGGGTTGGGCCAGGGAACACCCGGCGCCTTGAACTCGCAGCGGTACTTGCCGAAGCTCTTGTCGCTCGCGCAGGCCAGGTCGTCGCGGTCGCTCGTGACCAGGTTGATCGCGGTGCCGTCGACCGCGCCGGGGCCGGCGCCGGCTCCTCCACCGCTCGACTTTCCGCGAAAGCTCCAGACGGCGAGGGCGATCACCGCGATGACGGCGAGGATGATCCAAGCCGGTCGCCGCGAGAGCGGCTGGCCGGTTCCTTCAGGGGGGGCGTCGTTGTCAGGCAAGGTAGGGGCGTCCTTTCGGGGGTGATTTCAACCCAAAGTCGTCCCCAAGACAAAGACAAAGAAACAGGGGGCCCGGCGGGGGTCGCCCGGGGTCCGGTCAGGCCCGGCGGGCGTCGACGTTCAGGCGGACGTAGTCGATCTCGGGCAGCTCCATCCGCGCGGCCACCTCGTGCAGCGTCGCCGTGACCCGCCCCGTGCCGCACCCGGCGTCGAGCACGCGCTCGTCGCCCTCGAGCGGCAGCCGGTCGAGGACCACCCGACCCCAGCCCGTCTGCGGCGCGGAGACTTTGTCGTAGGTGGCGGCGTCCCAGTCGCGCGGCTTCCTGCTCAGCATAGCAAGGCGCCGTCTTCGCCCGTTGGTGTGTCCGAAAGATGTCCATCCGACGTCCGCGGACGACCGCGAGCTCGACGATAGCTGGAGATGTGGCCGTCTCGACTGGTAGAAGCGGGCTGGCGCGACGATTGCTGTCGGCCGACCGTATGCCAAGGATCGCAACCCTCACGCTCGTTTGCGCGGCCCTCTTTCCAGTTGCCGGGCGGGCTGAAACCTCGATGACCGCCGGAGCGTCGGAGGCGGCCGGAAAGAACGTGCTCTGGAATGGGGCGTTCGACGGTGAGTCGCCGCGGCCGTGGAGCGTCGGGTTCGATTCGCCCCGCGTCGGGCGCTTCGCCGTGACGAACCACGAGCTCTGCCTGCAGATCGCGGAGCCGGGTCCGGGGCGGGGGAGCGTGGTCGTCCGGCAGCGGCCGCTCGGGATCCAGCGCGGGCACCACTATCAGCTCCGGCTGCGGGCGCACGCGACGGCGGCGACGCACCTGCGGGCGCGGCTCAGCAAGATCAGCGCGCCCTACACGGAGCTGTGGGCGGCGACGGCGGACGTCGCGACGGAGGGGCGCGAGCTGGCGGTGGCGTTCGACGGGCCGAGCGACGACGACAACGTCGAGCTGGCGATCGAGCTCGGCGGCCCGCTCGCGGGCGCCACGCCGCTCACCGTCTGCCTCGACGACGTCGAGCTCAACGATCCCGAGGCGGAGATCCCGATCGAGAAGCTGCACCCGCGCGTGATCCCCAAGGTGCGCGTCAACCAGGTCGGGTACCTGCCGGACCTCCCCAAGGTCGCGACCGTCGCGACGGCCGGCGACGCGCCGCTCGCCTGGCAGCTCCTCGACGCTTCAGGGAAAGTGCGCGCCAGCGGGCAGACGCGCGCCTTCGGCGAGGATCGCTCGTCGGGCGAGCGCGTGCAGCAGATCGACTTCTCGTCGGTGAAGACGCCGGGCCAGGGGTGGAAGCTGCGCGTCGGCGCCGACGAGAGCGTGCCGTTCGCGATCGGCCCCGAGGTCTATCGGCGGCTCAAGTACGACGCGCTCTCCTTCTTCTATCTCCAGCGCAGCGGCGTGCCGATCAAGATGCCCTGGGCCGGATCGAAGGCCTATGAGCGCGCGCCCGGTCACCCGGGCGACAAGAAGGTCGGCTGCCCGCCCGACGCGCCGTGCAGCTACACGCTCGACGCGAGCGGCGGCTGGTACGACGCCGGCGACCACGGCAAGTACGTCGTCAACGGCGGCTTCACCGTCTGGATGCTGCAGGACGAGTACGAGACGCTGTCGCGCTTCGGGTCCAGCGTTTCTGGATTCGCCGACGGCAAGATGAACATCCCCGAATCGAAGAACGGGCGCCCTGATCTGCTCGACGAGGCGCGCTTCGGGCTGGATCTGTTCCTGAGAATGCAGGTACCGCCGGGACAGCCGCTGGCCGGGATGGTGCACCACAAGATCCACGGCGCGAAGTGGTCGGCCATCCCGACCTCGCCGGCCACCGACGACATCAAGCGCTACCTGCGTCCGCCCACCACGGCCGCGACGTTGAACCTGGCGGCGATGGCGGCGCAGGCCGCGCGGATCTGGCGAACGCTCGATCCGGCGTTCTCGACGCGCTGTCTGACGGCGGCCGAGATCGCCTACGCGGCAGCCAAGATGAACCCGCACCTGTCCGTCGGAAAGGACACCCCGGGCGGCGGCGCCTACGGCGACGGCGAGCTCGACGACGAGTGGTACTGGGCGGCCGTCGAGCTCTACGTGACGACCGGGAAGGCGTCATACAAGGACGACCTCGTTGCCTCGCGATATCACGCGCCGAAGGCCGGCGCCGCGATCATGCTCGCCAACATCGGCTGGGACCACGTGGCGACGCTGGCCAAGATGAGCCTGCTGACGGTCCCGAACGGCCTTCCCGACGGGGCGCTCGCCGAGCAGCGACGGCAGATTCTGGCCACGGCCGATCGCCTGCTGGCGATCATTCCCAAGCGCGGCTACCGCGTGCCGATGGCCTCGGAGAGCGGCTACGTCTGGGGCTCGAACGGCGGCGTGATGAACGCGGCGGTCCTCCTGGGTTTCGCCTACGAGCTCACCAAAGAGGGCAAGTACGTCGCCGGCGCCGCCGACTGTATGGACTACATCCTGGGGCGCAACCCGCTGGCGTTCAGCTACGTGTCGGGCTACGGCACGTACGCGCTGCGCAACCCGCACCACCGCGTCTGGGCGCACCTCAAGGACGCGGCGCTGCCCGAGGCGCCGCCCGGCGCGCTCTCCGGCGGCCCCAACTCGGCGCTGCAGGACCCCTACATTCGCCGCATGGGCATGGGGGGCTGCCCGCCCGAGACCTGCTACGTCGACAACACCGACTCGTATTCGACCAACGAGGTGGCCATCAACTGGAACGCCGCGCTGGCCTGGACGGCCGCGTTCCTCGACGACTTGGGCGGGGCGCGCCGCTGAACGTCGAACGCCGGGCTCAGGGCACCGGCTGGCTGAACGAGCCGGCGTAGTTGGGGTCGAGGGGTGACCATGGTGCCGTCCGCGGTGACGAGCTCCAAGCTCTTGCCGTTCTTCCAGGGAGTGATGTGAGAGGGTTGAACGAGCTGTCCCAGACCAGCAGCGGATTCGGGACGTGGAGCTGGACGGTGACGACGGTGCGGCTCGTGCGCGTCCCGGTGCTACGGGCTCACTTCGGGGATCCGCCCCCCGACGCGGAGCTGGCAGACCTCGAGGTAGCGGGCGGCCGGCCAGTTGACCGGCGTCGGGTGGTCCGGCGGCAGCCCTCCGAGCTCGAGGACCTGCGCCTCGCGGCGGGCCAGCGCCAGCCCCCCGTCGATGTGCTTGAGGACGCTCGGGCCGCGGTGGGTGTTCGACGAGATCCAGAGGTGTCCGCCTGCTTCCGGCAGCACCGCGCAGGCCGCCGCGATGAGCTCGGGGTAGTCGCGCTTCTGCGCCCACAGCGAGGCGCGCGCGCCCGACACGGTCGGCGGATCGAGGATGACGACGTCGTGGGTCGCGCCGCGCGCCCGCTCTGCCTCGAGGAAGCGGAACACGTCCGAGACCTCCCAGCGGTGGGCGCCGGCGTCGAGGTCGGAGAGCGCGAAGTTCGCCCGTGCCCAGGCGAGGGGACCTGCCGCCAGATCGACGCTGGTGATCTCCGCGGCGCCGGCGCGCGCGGCCGCCACCGACAGCGCGCCCGTATAGGCAAACGTGTTGAGCACGCGCTTGCCGCGCACGAAGCGCGCGAGACCCGCGCGGTGGTCGCGCATGTCGGTGAACAGCCCCACGTTGATGCCGCCGCGCAGGTGCACCTCGTAGGGCACGCCCGCCTCGCGGACGATCAGCTTCTCGGGCGGCGACTCGCCGACCACGTCGTCCTTCGCGCGCTCGGGCGTGTTGCCCGTCCCCTTGAGCCGCGCCTTCAACACCGCCCCCCGCAGCGGCAGCCCGTCGGCCGGCAGCATCTCCAGCGCGCACTGGGCGAGCAGGCGCGCGTGCCCGAGCAGCCCGCGCGACAGCGCCGTCACGACGGCGTACGCGCCGTAGACGTCGGCCGCCAGTCCCCCCAGGCCGTCGCCTTCGCCGTTGACCAGGCGGTACGCCGATTCCCCGTCGGCCAAGCCGAGCGTGCGGCGGAACGCGAGCGCCGCGCCCAGCTTGCCGCGCAGGAACGCGGCGTCGGGCGCGCGGCTGTCGTCGCCGTGCGACCAGATCCGCAAGACCTCGTTCTCCGGATCGGCGACCCCCGTGGCACGCGTCTCCCCGCGCGCATCGAGGAGGCGCACCGGACGGCCCGGCTCGAGCTCGCGCGACTGAACGTCCGAGATCGCGAGCTGCGGCGGCCGCGCCGCCAGGCGCTGCTCGCCGGCGGGCGTCAGGGAGATACCGAGGAGCGGCACCGCCGCATCATAGTGGCGTTGCGCCCGTCAGGTCACCCGATCGAGGTGGGCCGCGATGGTCGCCTTGGGGACCGCGCCGCGGATCTGATCGACCTCCAGCGGGCCGCGGAAGACGATCATGGTCGGGATGGCCTGCACGGCGAAGCGGGCGGCGGCGCGCGGGTTCTCGTCGACGTTGAGCTTGGCGATCTTCACCTGGCCGGCGCGCTCGCCCGCCAGCGCCTCGAGCACGGGGGCCACCGCGCGGCACGGACCGCACCAGGGGGCCCAGAAGTCGACCAGCACGGGGATGGGCGAATCCTCGACCTCACGCTTCCAGCTCGCATCGGTGACCGTGACCGGGCGGCGGGGGAAGACCCGCTCTTTGCAGCGCCCGCAAGTCGGATCTTCGCGCAGCCGGGCGCGCAGGATTCGGTTCAGCCCGCCGCACGCGCTGCAGGGATAAACTACTGATTCGCCGTCATTTTCCACCGCGATGATGTAATCACGCGCGCCCATTGGTCTAGCGAGGACGATCCTTCGCGCGGCCAGCGGGCGAAAAGTCGGGCATGGTTCGGGTCCGATGATGATCGATCAGGGAAACGGGACTGTCGGCAAGGCTGGGATCGCGATCGTGGTCCTCGGGACATGGATCAGCTGGGCGCCAAGCGCAGCCGCCGCGCCCGCCGGCCCGCAGCCCCCCGCCAGCGTGCCCGCCGCGCTTCGGGTTCCGGCCGGCGCGCGACCGATCGCCAAGTTTCACGCGACCGGCGCGCAGGTCTACAAGTGCGCGGCCACCGACGGCAAGTACGGTTGGGCGCTGGCGCGTCCCGACGCGACCTTGCATGACGCCTCGGGCGCCGCGGTCGGGACGCACACCGCCGGCCCGACCTGGACCTCGAAGGACGGAAGCGCGGTGGTCGCCGCGAAGATCGAGCAGGCGCCCGCGCCCACACCGGGCGCCGTTGCGTGGCTGCTGCTTCGCGCGATCTCGACTTCCGGCTCGGGATTGTTCAGCGCGGTGACCTTCGTCCAGCGGATCGACACCCAGGGAGGGACGCCGCCCGCCACCGGCTGCGACGCCCCCCACGTCGGCACCGAGACCCGCGCCAGCTACAGCGCCGACTATTATTTCTACGCGGGCGGAGCGGCTGCGAAGAAGACGAGCCCGCACTGAGGCCTAGGCACGGCCGCCCGCTGGTTCAGACCGGCCGCCGCCGTCGCGCCAGCGCAAGCGCCACGACCGCCAGCGCGAGCAGCGATCCGGGCTTCTCGCCCGTTGCCGGGGCCCAAGCGGCCGCCGCCGCGGCGATCGACTTGGTGACCTCGTCGGGCGTCATCGCGGTGAAGCCGTCGAGATAGATGTTCACCGTCTGGCAGCTCTCCTGCCAATGGAGCTAATTGTTGTAGGCGTTGACGCCACGGACGAAGGCATCCGCACTGCGGGGGACGACTGATAGGGCGACGAGGGCGGCGGCGCAGGCGAGGAGTCGAGGGCGCACCCACATCTTCTTTTTTAGAAGAGCGCCCACGTGGCTAGGCTACCTCCCGGGGGCCGCCGGCGGCTTTGCGGGAAAGTGCCGGGACTGATAACGTAGGCTCCCTATGCGTCGAACACTGGTCGGCACGCTGACGGTGGCCCTGCTCGTGCTTGCGGCTGCCGTGGGCTGCGGCAACAGCGGCAATGACGGCGGGAGCGCGATGATCGCCATGACGCCGCTGGCCGGCAAGATCGCGGGCCAGTCCTGGATTGAGATGACGGCCGAGACCGACTTCATCCTCTCCACGCCGACGGCGTTCGACGTGTCGCTCTACTCGGACAGCTTCACGGCCTGCAATGGCCAGTCGACCCAGGAGACCTACCTCAGCCTCACGGTCCCGAAGACGCCGGGGGACTACACCATCGCCGTCCAGGGCGATTCGACGGCCTTCTTCGTGACCGGGGGGGCGTCGAACTTGGTGGTAAGCGCCGGGCACCTAGTGGTCGATTCGGTCACTTCGACCACGATCACCGGCGGCATCAACATCACCGCCAACAGCGACAACTCCGTGGACGGCCAGTTCACCGCCACCATCTGTCCGTAGCCAGGGGCGCGGCCGCCGCGGCCCGCTGTTCGCATAATCGCGCCGTTTTCTCTCATTTGTGGCGGGGCCGTCGCTCTCTTGGACGGCGGTGAAAGGTTTCCTGCTACATCTCCCATGTGATCGAGGTGCAGCTGGACCGCCCCGCTCTGACCGTGCTTCCGGGCGGCGCGTCGCCCGAGACGACCACCGGTCGGGGGCCGCGCCACCTCGACGGCGAGTTCCGCGAGGTCTACGAACGCTGGTTCGATGACGTGGTCCGCTGGCTCTACGCGCTGGGCGTGCCGCGGTCCGACACGCAGGATCTGGCGCAGGAGATCTTCCTGGTCGTGCGCCGCAACCTCAACCGGTTCGACGGCGGCAACCTGCGCGGCTGGCTGTACAAGATCGCGCAGCTCACCGTGCGGGACCATAGACGGCGCGCCTGGTTCAAGAACCTGGTCATCCGGCGGCAGGAGGTCGATCTGAGCCAGATGCCGCACAATGCGGCCAGCCCGGCGCAGCGCTACGAGGACGCCGAGACGCGGCGGCAGCTGCAGCTGCTCATGAACAAGATGAGCGAGAAGCTGCGCACGACGTTCATCCTGTTCGAGATCGAGGGCTACTCGGGCGACGAGATCGCCCGCATCCAGGACATCCCGCTGGGGACGGTCTGGACGCGCCTGCACAAGGCGCGCAAGGAGTTCTGGAAGCTGGTCAAGGATCGGCACCGCCGCGAGCAAGACGGCCTTCGCTGACGGCCCGGGGCGCGGCCTGGGCTATCATCGCGCGCCTGATGACGCCTCTCTGGTTTCGCCTCAGCGCGGTGGTTCCAGTTCTCGTCGCCAGCGCCGGTTGCATCGCGCACGGACCGGCCGGCGCGCCCGCCTCGGGCGCGAAGACGCCGGCCGTCACGGTTGCCCCCTTTCGCAGCGTCTCCGGTGCGCGGCGGATCGGCGCCGCGGTCGAGTCGCAGCGTCTGCGGGAAGCGCCGTTCGCGGCGGTGCTGGCGACGAACTTCAACTCGCTGACGCCCGAGAACGAGATGAAGTGGACGAACGTCGAGCCGTCGCCCGGGCAGTTCGCGTTCCGCGGCGGCGACGCGCTGGTGGCCTTCGCCGCCCAGCACGACATGCGGGTCCGGGGGCACACGCTGGTCTGGCACACGCAGCTCGCGCCCTGGGTCAGCAAGCTCTCGGGCGAGGCGCTGCGCGCGGCGATGGTCGCGCACGTGCGTGGCGTTGTCGCGCACTACAAAGGGCGGGTGGCCCAGTGGGACGTGGTGAACGAGGCGTTCGCCGACGGGGAGGGCGGCGGCCTGCGGGGTGATTCGCCGTTCTCGGCCCTCGGTCCCGGCTTCATCGAGGAGGCGTTTCGCAGCGCGCACGAGGCGGATCCCGACGCGATCCTGTTCTACAACGACTACGAGATCGAGGGGCCCGGCGCGGCCAAGACGGAGGCCGTCTACCGGATGGTGCAGCAGCTGAAAGCGGCCGGCGCGCCGATCGGCGGCGTCGGCTTCCAGATGCACGTCGATCCCCGGCATTGGCCGGCGGCGTCCGCCATCCGCCAGAGCTTCGAGCGGTTTGCGGCGCTGGGGCTGGCGGTGGAGATCACGGAAATGGACGTGCCGGTCGGCGAGATTCTGGGCGACCGGGCGACGAAATTGGCTCGCCAGAGCGACCTCACGCACGACATCGTCGCGGCCTGCGTCGCGCTGCCCGCCTGCTCGGGTGTCACGTTCTGGGGGCTCACCGACCGGTACTCCTGGTTGAATGACGCCCACTGGGGGCAGCTGCGCGGCCGGCAGCCGCACCGCCCGCTCCCCTTCGATGCCGACTACCAGCCCAAGCCCATGGCGGCGGCCATCAGCGCCGCGCTGGCCGGAAACTAGGCCGCCGCCGGGGCGGCACGTCGCCTGAAGGTTTGTCCCCTTCCGTCCCATTTTACGGACGAGCCAATCGGATCTGTCGATCGTGTCCGCCAAACAGAATGCCGAGCGTGGATGCGGGAGTTGGTCGGCCGCGGTGAGCGCCTGCGCGCTGGTCGCGGCGGTCGCGATGTCCGCCTGCGACCAGAACGTCTACCTCGGCAACGTTGGTGACGGATCGGCCAGCCTGCTCTGGAGCGCCACCTTTGAGCGCGGCGATCTGTCCGAGTGGACGGGCGACGGGCAGGGGGGGAGCTTCAACGACGTCAACCTGCTCGCCACGGTGACCACCGACGTCGCACACGGCGGGCGCTATGCCGGCCTCCTGACCCTGGCGCCGACGGCCGGGATGACCTCGACGAACTATCTCTTTCGCGACACGCCCAGCCCGACGGCCGCGTATTACAGCGCCTGGTTCTACATTCCGTCGACGGTGGTCGTGGGAACCTGGCTGAGCCTGACCCACTTCCGCGGCAGCCCGACCGGCGACGGAAACAATCCCTCCGCCGCCTGGGACGTGAACCTCTATCCGCGACCGGACGGCAGCTTGTCGGCGCAGCTGTTCGACTACAGCAAGCGGATCAACATGCAGGAGCTGAACCCGGTGCCCGTCCCCCTCGATACCTGGGTTCAGTTCGAGGTCTATTTCGTCAAGGCGACCGACGCGACGGGGCAGATCCAGGTCTGGCAGGACGGGACGCTGATCATCGATCACCCGGGCGTGCAAACGGTCAAGAACGACTGGCTGCAGTGGGACGCCGGTGGCGCCTGCGACGCGCTCACCTCGTCGCCGGCCAGCGTCTACATCGACGATGCGACGATCAGCACGGTCCGCGTGGGAACCGGCCTCTGAGGCCGAAAAAATGTGTAGGCACCCGCGTACTTAGTCGCTTCCTTGTCCGTCCATTTCGGCCGGCAATTTGAAGGTTTGCCGCGGGGCCTCCCATGTACGGACGGAGACGAAGAATGAACCGGTTGCGCGAAGAGTCGGGGTGGGACTCGCTGTCGGAGCGAGGGATTGAGCTTTTGCGCCGGGTGTCGGAGTCGTCCAGCCGGTCCGACCTCAAACGACGGGTGTGGGCCGAGCTGCAGGACATCTCCGCCGGTGATGCGGTCGAGCCGCACCACGCGCGGCTGAAGGCACTGGCCCTGGGCATCGCGGTGGTGGCCTCGGCGGCCACGGCGGGCGCCGCGATCGGTGGGCGCTGGATTGCGCCGCGGATCGAACGGACGATCGCCTCGGCCTCGGCGGCGCGGGCCGACGTGACGCCGCGCCATCACCGGTCCGCGATCCGGCGGCTCGCCGATGCGTGGGAGGCGCCCGAGATCGAGGCGCCCGCACCGGCAGCGACCGAGCTCGTCGGGGCGCCGCCAGCGACGGAGGCGCCGCCAGCGACGGAGTTGCCGCCGACAGACCTGCACGCCGCCATCCATCCCGCGCGCCACAGCAGCCTGCCGGCCGCCGAGGGGCGGACCGAGGTCCTCGACGCGCTCGTCGCGCTCCGCCGCGATCACGACGCCGCCCGCGCCGCCGGTCTGCTCGATCGCTACCTGGGCGCGAACCGGCACGGCGCTCTGCGCGAGGAGGCGCTGGCGCTGGCCGTCGAGGCGGCCGACGCGCGCGGCAACGTCGTGGAGGCGCGGCGGCTGGCGCGGGTCTACCTCGGTGAGTTCCCGGGCGGCCGGTTCGGGCGGTTCGCCGGACAGCATCTCGGCGCGCCCGCCGACCGTGCGATCGCGCCCCGCAACTAGCGGCGCGGCGCGCGCGACGGACCGGCCGGCGCGCGGTAGGCGGCCGGCGCCGGGACGAACCCGAGCAGGTCCATCTCGGCGGTCCGGTACCCCTCCGTCCAGGAATTGATGATGAGCGGCCGGCCGCTGCCGCCGAGACGATCGGAGACGATGCCGATGTGCTCGATCCCTTTGCGCCGGGGGAAGGTGTCCAAAAGGACGATGTCGCCGGGCAGCAGGTCGTCGAGCGGGACCTTGCGGAAGTGCCGCTCGAGATACGGCTGGAGGTTGCGGACGCGGCGGTGGTCGATGCTGGGGTTGCGATGGACGATGGCCGGATAAGCGCCCGGCGCGCGGCCGGCATCCTCGAAGATCGCCTGCTGCAGATCGATGCCGGCGTTGCGGAGCGCGCGCACGACGACGTCGCTGCAGACCCCCTCGTCCGTCGGCACGTCGCCGCCGGGGTAGGGGAGCTTGCGCGACGTCTCCACGTAGGGCGTCGCCAGCAGCACCGTCTTCTTCGCGCCGATCAAGATGTCGACGGCGTCGGGGATCCCGTCGCCGTCGCTGTCGGCGGGCGCGGGCGACTCTGCCGCCAGCGGCAGTCCGCCGTCGGGCCCGGCGAGCTGGCCCAGCTCCGCGCGCTCGCCGTCGCCCAGGCCCAGACAGGCAGCGGTCGGGGCGTCGCAGGTGGGCGCGATGGGATAGGTCTTGAGCGCGTCGCCGCCCCGCTGGACGGTGAGCAGGCGGCGCTCCCGATCGATGCGGACACGCAGCGCCGCGGCCGGCACCCAGGACGCAAGCGCGATCCGCACGCGGCCGTCGAGCGCGGGATAGACGCCCCGATCGGGGAGCGTCCCCGGCCCGGCCGCCGCCGCCACGAACGCCAGCACCACCGCGATCTCGTGCACGGCCTGAGCTTTCACGATAACACGGCGTCTGCCGGATGACGTTGGCGCCGCGAATCCGGCGACGGCGCACGGAGTTGCCGGGGCACGATCCGCGCGCGAGCCCAATATTGCCGGTGGAGGGGCGAAGATGGCGCAGGGGCGGTCGATCAAGCGTTCCCCGTTCGCGGCGACGGTCGCGCGGGCCGACAGGCGCACGGGCGGCCACACCTGGGCGCCGGCCACGCCCCTGGCGGTGCGGACCTCCGGCCTCACGGTCGAGCCGGCCTTGCGCGAGCGCATCCACCAGCGGCTCGGCTGGCGCCTGGGCAAGTTCGCGCCCCGGATCGAACGGCTCAGCGTCAGGTTCGAGGACGTCAACGGTCCGCGTGGAGGGGTCGACGTCGCGTGCCGAATCAAGGCCGTCCTGAGCGCGCTTCCGAGTGTCGTCGTCATGGAGTTGGCGCATGACCCGGTTGCGGCATTCGATCGGGCGGGCCAGCGCCTCGAGCGGGCCGTGCGACGCGCGGTTGGTCGGGGTCGTGAACGCGGCCGCCTGGGCCCCGTCCCCCTGGAGGTCCCGCGCGCTGCCGGGGCTCGCCGCGCCGCCGCGCCACGGCCCGCGGCGTCGACCGCCACGCGGAACCGCAAGCGCCGGGCGCCGAAAGCCACGGTGGCGCTCGAGGGGTCTGCGCGATCTCGGCCCTCTCGCAAGTCGACCCGGGGAAGCGCGAATCGCGCCAAGCACGGCAACAAGCTCGCCCGACGCGAGAGCCGGCGCGCCGCTTCGCCGAAGGGGCGGCGGGCCCGAGCCGACAAGAAGCACTGATGCGTCGTGGCCGCAAAATAACGGGGGCCCGGATGCTCCGAACCCCGCAGGGGGTGAATCGCTGGCCGGTTCATCCGACGGACCAGCGCCGGGTTGCGAAATCGGCGATGATCGAAGGCGTCGCGGGGGCGTAAAATACAATCGGGATGAAGCGTCGGTCGGTAGTTCTCGCGATCTCGATGCTCGGTTGCGGAGCCTCGTCGGGTGGGAGCGGTGGGCTCGGTGGTGGCGCGGGCGGGATGGGCGGCGTCGAGAACACGGGCGGCGTGGTCGGCTCCGGTGGAACGGCAACTACGAGCGGCAGCGGCGGAATGGTGGGTGGAACCGGCGGCAGCGGGCGGGGTGGCGCGGTCGGCTCGGGTGGGGCCACGGGTGGCGGCGGCGCTGCGACTGGGGGCGCAACCGGCAAGGGCAGCGCGGGGAGCGCAGGCGCGGCGGGCAAGGGCGGCGGCTCGGGCGGAGGCGCGGGGGGCAAAGGGGGCACCGCGAGCGGGGGCGCCGGTGGCAGGGCCGGCGCAGCAGGAGCAGGCGTCGGTGGCAACTTGGGCGGCGCGAGCGGTGGTGGATCCGGCGCCGCGGGCTCGGGCGGGGCGCCCGCGTGCAAGCGCGGGATCGCCGCCAACACGGCGCCGGGCGCGACGTTCTTCCCCGCGATCGGCTGGTGGTACAACTGGAGCCTTCAGCCGTCCGGCGGCAACACCGGGATCGAGTTCGTGCCGATGGTGTGGGGCGCGACCACGGTCAGCGGGACGATCCCGGCCGGTTCGAAGTTCCTGCTCGGCTTCAACGAGCCCAACTTCATGTCGCAGTCGAACTTGACCGCGACGCAGGCGGCCGCCGACTGGGTGGGCTTGCAAGCGAACGCCGTGAAGTCGGCGCTGCAGATCGTCGGGCCGGGGATGAACTTCTGCGGGCCGGCCGCCAGCTGCAACGGGACCGATCCGTTCATGTATCTCACCTCGTTCCTGGCCGATTGCACCGGCTGCGAGGTCGATTACGTCGCCGCGCACTGGTACAACTGCGACCTTCCGTCGCTGAAGGACTACCTCGAGCCGGGCGGCAGCCTCGCGGGGTACGAGCAGTTCGGCAAGCCAATCTGGTTGACCGAGCTCTCCTGCGACACGAGCGCGACGGAGTCCCAGCAGGAGGCCTACATGCGCGCGGCCATCCCGTACCTCGAGAGCAATCCGCACGTGTTTCGTTATTCGTGGTTCAGCGCCGATCCGATCCCCAACGCCAAGCTGGTGAACAGCGACGGTTCGCCGACGGCGCTCGGGCAGGTCTACATCAGCTTGGCCGGCGCCTGTCCGTAGGGGCGCTCAGCCGGCTCCGGGGATCAAGACCGCCGCGCCCTCCAGCCGGCCGGCGCGCAGATCGTCGAGCGCGTCGTTGGCGCGCCCGAGCGGATAGCTGCGGGTGGTGGTCCTGACCGGCACCCGCGGCGCCAGAGCCAGGAACTCCTCGGCGTCGCGGCGGGTGAGGTTGGCGACCGAGCGGATCGCGCGCTCGCCCCAGAGATCGGCGTAGGGGAAACGCGGGATGTCGCTCATGTGGATGCCGGCGCAGACGACCGTCCCCCCCTTGGCGACGGCGCGCAACGCCGTCGGGACCAGCGGGCCGACAGGCGCGAAGATCAGCGCGGCGTCGAGCGCGACGGGCGGCGCCGCCTCCGAGCCGCCCGCCCACACGGCGCCCAGGCTGCGCGCGAACGCCTGGCTCCGGTCGTCGCCCGGACGCGTGAACGCGTAGAGCTCGCGCCCCTCCCAGACGGCGACCTGGGCGACGATGTGGGCGGCAGCGCCGAACCCGTAGATGCCGAGCCTGCCCGCCTCGCCCGCGGCGCGCAACGCGCGGTAGCCGATGAGCCCGGCGCAGAGCAGCGGGGCCGCCGCGACGTCGTCGTATCCGTCGGGGATGGGGAAGCAGAACCGGTGGTCCGCGACCGTGAAGTCGGCGAAGCCGCCGTCGATCTGATAACCGGTGAAGCGCGCCCGATCGCACAGGTTCTCGCGCCCCGAGCGGCAGTAGCCACACGCGCCGTCGGTAAAGCCCAGCCAGGGGACGCCGACCCGATCGCCGATCGCGAAGCGGTCGACGCGCGCCCCCTTGGCGGCCACCCGACCGACGATCTCGTGCCCAGGGATGACCGAGGGCTTGGGGTCTGCGAGATCGCCGTCGACGACGTGCAGATCGGTGCGGCAGACCGCGCAGGCCGCGACCTCGATCAGAATCTGATCGTCCGCCGGCACCGGACGCGGGACCTCGGCCGCGCGCAGGGGCCGGCCGGCACCGTCGAACCGCATCGCCTGCATCGAACCCCCACCTCCCCGCTGCCGGCTACTTCTTGGTGTTCGGCTCGGACTTGTCGTCCTTGTCGGGCTTGTCGGTCGCCGGCTTATCCTGGTCGGACTTGTTCTTCTCCGACTTGTTCTTCTCGGACTTGGCTAGAAAGTAACTCTTCAACGTCGCCTTGTCGGCCGCCGACAGCTTGGCGTCGGGGTGCATGGGAAGTACGTAGAACCACGGAGGCATGGCGCCCGACTCGATCTGCTCCCAGGCGTTCTCGCGATCGGTCTGGCGCTCGTCCTCGTCGGTGTCGCCCCATTTCGAGAGGTTGAGGTGGTTCCGGCCGTTGTGGACGTCGCGCGCCATCAGCCAGGAGCCCGGCGCGATTCGCGCATAGAGCGGCCAGCGCGTCTCGTTGGTGTGGCAGTCGAAGCAGGCGCGGCGCATGACGGCCTCCACCTCCGGCGGACCGTCGAACTTGAACCGCTCGGGTGGGTTGGTCCCGATGTCCTGCGTCGGGATCCCCAGCCACTTCACGGGAGCGATTTGGAGAAGAACGAAACCGATCACTCCCATGATCACAAGCCACTTGAGGACCCGGGGCAGCCGACGCGCCATGGAGGTGAACATACCGCGCCCGTGCGGCGACTTCGAACCTTCGTCCCCCATTTCGAGACATCCGCGTAGTCCCCGGTGCAACCACGCAGAAGTCGAGGGGAAGGGACTACTGGGAAGCACGTTTGACGGGCGCCGCCGGATTGGCCCCAAAAGCGAGGTGAGGATCTCCGCAGCACACCGCCCGGGTTGTTTGGTGGTCGGGCTCGGCCTTGCAGTTGCCGTGGCCGGCTGCGCGGTCAGCGATCCGCTGGACCTGGGCTCCGCCGACGATGGCGGGGGCGACCGGAATACTGCCTCGGGCGGACCGATTGCGACCGGGGGCCTGCCCGCTGGAGGGAGCAGCGGCTCCAGCAGTGCCGGGACGACGGGGAACGGCGCGAATGCGAGCAGCGGCGGGACGACCGGCAGCGGCGGTTTCACGGGCAGTGATGGCTCGACGGCGTCGGGCGGTCACCTGGGCTCGGGCGGCCTCGGCCTGACCGGCGGGACGACCGGCAGCGCTGGCTCGACGGAGAAGGGCGGCTCGACGGGAGCGGCAGGCTCCACTGGAGCCGCGGGAACCGGCGGAACCGCGCCGACGTTCACGCAGATCTACACGACGATCCTGACGGTCCGTTGCGCCGGAACCAATTGTCACGATCCGGGCGACCAGTCGAACCTGAGCTTCGCATCCCAGAGCTCGGCGTACGACGGGGTGAAGAACCTGGTGACGGCCGGGAGCGCCACGGCCTCCACCTTCTACATGATCGTCAAGGCCGGCAGCATGCCGCCCGGCAATCCGAAGCTGTCGGCGGCGAATCTGCAGACGATCGCCAATTGGATCAAAGCCGGCGCCACGAACAACTGAGCGTCGCCCGGCGCGCCGGCCGTCAGGCCGGCTCCTTGGCCTGCTGCTGGAACTTCACGAAGGGCTCCGACCGGAACTTCACGGCCGGGGGCACCTCCAGCTTCTTCGGCGGGGCGGCGGCGGCGCCGCTCTGAGCGGGGTCAACGACAGCCCCGGCGGCGCCCGGTCAGTAGAACGTCAAGTTCGTGACGTCGATGTCGGCCATGCACGGGGACCCAGCCGGGATGCTGAATCCCCAGATCAGGATCGCGATCCGAGTGGCATCGGTGGCGCCGGGCGGTTGGCCTCCCGTCACGGACCACGGGAGGCTGATCGCCTGCCCAGTCGTGGCGACCGAGTTGACGCTCACCGACGGCCCCCCATTGCCGCCCGTGGACCGCTCGGTATCGTCGACTTGGAACAAGAGAGAGCACTCGGAGAGCGTCCCGCTGATCGAGAACGATATGCCGGTGAATTTGCTGGCATCGACGCAGCCTGCGCCGGAGCCGGAGAAGGTGAAGGCAACGCCGATGTTCGCCGTGCCCGCGCCCGTGTTCGTGTGACTCTCGACCAGCTTGAACCCGCCGCCAATCGTCTCGTAGGTCGGGGCTGGGACGCCGCCGCTGTCGATGTTGGAAAATTGGCCGACCCAGGTGCTGGCGAACGCGGGATCGCAAAGCTGCTGTCCACTCGCGCCGCCGGCTCCGGCCGCGCCGCTGGCCCCGGCCGTCGCCGCGCCGCCGCCCCCAGCGTGCCCGCCCACGCCGCCCTTGCCGGCGGCGCCGCTGGATGCGCCGCCGGCGCCGCCGTTCGCATCCAGAAAGCAGTGGCCGGCGCCGGTGTCGGCCATGCAGTGGTAACCGTCGGGGCATTGCTTGCCCGTGCCGGAAGCGCACATCTGCTGGCCGCTCGCGGGCATCGGCGAGTAGCTGCACGTCGCCAGGGTGCAAGCGCCGAGGAGCACGGCAAACCCGACAACCCGATTCAAAACCGCACCGCCAGCGTTCCGCCCGCCAGGCGCGGCCCGATCGCGGGCGCGAGGGCGACGGTGTGCTCCTGGCCGCTCGGCGCCACCGCGTAGAGGATCACCGCGGCGGCGAGCGCGGCGGCGCCCGCGCCGTACATCACGAACTGCAGCGTGTGCGCCGTGTGGCCGGAGCTGTCGTCGGAAGGGCTGAACGTCGACGCGTTGGTCACGCTGTTGTCGAGCGAGTGGGTCAGATAACTGAAGTAGGCGCCCGCGCCCACGGCCGCGACGCCGACGATGCCGACGGTCACGGCGGCCACGCGCTGCCCGTGACCTTCAGTGGACGTGTCGGGGGGAGCGGGCGACGCGCTCGGCGCGGAGATCCCCGGCGCCGCCAGGGGTTCGCCGGCGGCCGCGGAGGTCGGGCCGGGGGTGGGTGCCCGGGCGGGAGCGGGCACCGGGGCGGCCGCGACCTTGCGCGTTCCGACGGTGACGACCTCGTTCCGGTCCTTCTGCCCCTCGCGGATGATGAGCTTCTTCTCGGCGCGCGGTTGCCCGGCCGCCTCGAAGGTGAAGGTGTGCGGGCCAGGGTCGATCGCCACTGCCGTCCCGTCCAGGTGATCGGTCAAGAGCTGGCCGTCCATCGATACCTTCACCGCGACGAGGTCTCCGCCGTCCGCGTCGCGCACGTCGAAGACGATCGTCGGGATGGCGACGTTGATCTCGCCGACGCGGCGGGCGCACTCCTCGCGGATGTCGGTGGGGCAGCTCGGCGCCGAGCAGATCAACGCCTTGGCCCGCGCGTCGCGCAGCTTGTGCTGGTGGCGCAGCGACAGCGAGCTCTCGGTGGCGGCCAGGCACTCACCCGTCGATGGATCGGCGGCGCGCGCGATCCCGCCCGCTGCGGCGGAGACCGTCAAAACAGAGGCGAGGCAAACGACCTGGCGCGAACGACTCATTCGGTCGGGGCGATTGTATCTCGGACTTTCAGAAACACTCCGGTTTGAAGTGCTTTTCGCCCTGCGCGTCGAGGGTGAAGTTGGGGCTGCAGTTCGGCTTCGCGGCGGCCGGTTTGGAGGCAGGCGGCGAAGGCGGTGCGGCGGCCGGGGCCGCGTTGGCGCCGTCCGCCATCTTGGCGAGATTCGCGATCTTGGCCATGGCCGAGGCGTGGTCCTGCCTGTGCCCGTGGTCGGCGTGAGACCGGTGGCCCGGAGACTTGGCGTCGGCAATCGGGCTCGCCGGCTTCGCCGCCGGGGCCGGAGGTGTCTCCGCTGTGGGCGCCGCGGGCGCGATGGGCGGCGCAGGCTTGGGCGCCTCCGGTGCACTGGGCGGAGTCGTGGCGGCGGGGACGGGGGCCGGCCCGGTCGCTGCCGGCGTCGCGATGGTGGGCGCGCTCTCCGGGCGCGCGCCGGGCATGGTCCCCGCGGCGCCGTGACGACCGCTGGTCGCGAAGAACGCCACCGCCGCCAGGGCGGCGCCGCCGGCTACGACCATCCCGATCGTCCGGCCAGTGCGCCGCCGCGGCGTGCGGAAGTCGTCGCCGTCGGGGAGGGCGTGGACCTCGCCGACGGTCCCGCGCAGCGTGGTCGGCGGCTGCGGCTGTGGCGGCGAGAAGGTGGGGGGGGCGACGGTGTGCGCGCCGGGTAGCCTGGGGACCGCCTTGACCGCGCTCGGCCGCGCGACCGCCTCCGCGTTGGCAAAGGCGGCGTCGATGCTGGCCCACAGCTCCTTGACCGACGATGGGCGCCGCGACGGCTCCTTCTCGAGGCAGGCCAGGATGATCGCCTCCATCTCCGGCGGCCGGATCGGCCGGTGGCGCGAGGGGGGCGGCGGCAGCTCGGTGACGTGCTTGAGCACGACCTCGTGCGCCGTCACGCCGTCGAACGGCAGCGCCCCGGCGAACAGCTGGTAAAGGATGACGCCCAGCGCGTAGATGTCGGCCCGCGCGTCGATCGCCCGCCCCATCCCTTGCTCGGGCGGCATGTAGTGCGGCGTCCCCATCGGAACGCCGGCCTGGGTGGTCGAGGCGTTGGTGAGGTCGTTCAGCTTGGCGATGCCGAAGTCGAGCAGCTTGATGCGCGACTCGGTCAGGTTCTCGGTGGCCACCCAGATGTTGTCGGGCTTGAGGTCGCGGTGAACGACGCTCGCCTGGTGGGCGGCCTGCAGCGCGCTGCAGATCTGCCCCAGGAGGCGGCGCATCTCTAAGAACTCCATCGACCCGCGCTCGAGGCGCGCCGTGAGGCTCTCGCCATCGAGATACTCCATCACGAAGTAGTGGCGTCCGTCGGGGAGCTGATTGAAGGCGAAGATGTCGATGATGTTCGGGTGGCGGATCTTGTTGACCGCCCGCGCCTCCTCCTTGAACCGCCGGATGAGATCGGGGTACTGCGCCGCATGTGGGGCCAGGACCTTGATCGCCACCCGCTTGCCGATCTCCGGGTGCATGCCCGCGTAGACGACACCCATTCCCCCTTCGCCCAGCTTGCCGGTGATCTCGTACTCGCCGACGCGGGTACCGGGGGCGAGAAACGACGTGTCGACGACCTCAGGCATGACCGTGGTTGCGCATTATAAATCGCATCCCGCCCACTGGTGAAGGGCCGCCTTGCACGAGCTTCGACGTCCCGCGCAAGCGCCTGCCGCGTGCCCCGGCAAGACGTTGCAGCGCGCCGATTGGTGATCAGCATCGGCGGTATGGCGAAAAAACATCGAGGCGGGCGAACCCCAGGCGAGGTGGGCCACTGGAAGGGCGACGCGGTCGAGCGCCGCCCGGGCGACGAGGCGGAGGACGCCGCCAGCCGGGCCGAGGGAAACGAGCCGATCTCGGCGTCGGCCGAGCGCGACCGGCTCGCCACAGACGACCTCGAGGTCCAACCGCACGGTGGCCCCCGCCGGGCCGCCAGCGGCGAGGATCCGGAGGAGGAGATCGCCGAGGCCGCCGAGGTGCACCAGCAGCGCGACGCGATCGAGCGCCCGCCCCGCGGGAAGCTCTGAGCCGGCCCCTGGAGAGGCCCGGCGCGCGCCCGTTTTGGCGCTGGACGGCTATGCTGGGCACGATGCGCGCGCTCGCGTTGCTTTCGCTGGTCCTGACCCTCCCGGTCGTTGCCGATCTCTCGGCGTCCGCCGCCGAGACCGCGCTGCCCGGGCTGCTGGCGCGCCTCGACGCGCTCCACGCGCGTCGCGACGATCCGGCGGCGCTGGCGGAGGCGCGGCGTCTGGCTGCCGCGGCGGTGGCCGAGGCGCCCAACGACTATGGCGCCCTTTGGCGCGCGGCGCGGGTGACCTTCACGGCCAGCGACGTGCCGGGGCTGCCGACCGACGAGCGGTCGCGGCTGGGAAAGCAGGCCTACGACTACGCCCAGCGCGCCATCGCCGCCAACCCGAACGACGTCGCCGGCCACTACTGGGCGGCGCTCGGCATCGGCAGCTACGCGGAAGGGATGGGCGTCTTGCGCGCGCTGGCGAACGGCATCGAGGGGAAGTTCCGCCGGCCGCTCGAGCGCGCCACGGCGCTCGACGAAAGCTACGACCACGGGAGCATCCCCGTCGTCTGGGCCGCCTACTATCTCGAGCTCCCCTGGCCGAAGCGCGATCGCGACAAGGCCGCCCAGGAGATCAAGCGCGCGCTGGCCATCAACCCCGCCAACCTGCGGTCGCGGCTTTACCAGGCACGCATCTACAAGGACACCGACCACCAGGCCGAGGCCAAGGCGGAGTTGGCCCAGATCGCCGCCGCGCCCGTCGGGCGCTACGACGCGCCCGAGGAGCGGCGCGTGAAGAAGGAAGCCGCCGAGATGGCCGCGGCGCTGCGCTGACCGGCCAGGCCCGGCCCATGGGCGCGGACGGGGCGGCAGAGCGTTACGCCGCGGTGGGGACCTGGGTGAGGGCGCCGCTGACGATCTTGCCGCCGGCGCTGGAGATCCAGTCGGCGGTCTGGACGCTGTCGGGGATGCCCAGGCCGGCGCCCAGGGTCTTGGCGGCGGCGACCATCGTCTGGTTGGCCGGG
>DASYEX010000223.1:0-8327 GCA_036498765.1 Polyangia bacterium | reverse complement strand
CGCCCGCGCTGGTGGCCGCGCTGGGGGACGAGGTGGCGGCGGCCGCGGAGGCGATCCGGACCACCGATCTGCGGACCAAGCTGGCCTTCCGGGAGATCGAGCTCGGCGGCAAGGCCGTCCGGTTCGCCGCCATCGCCAAGGGGTCGGGGATGATCCACCCGCAGATGGCCACCATGCTCTGCTTCATCACCACCGACGCGCGCGTCGCGCCCGAGACCCTGCAGCGCGCGCTGGTGGCGGCCGTCGACGAGACGTTCAACACCATCACCGTCGACGGTGACATGTCGACCAACGACACGGTGATCGCGCTGGCCAACGGCGCCTCGGGCGCGCCCGCCATCGAGGCCGGGACGGCGGCGTTCAGTGCCCTGGAGGCCACGCTGACGGACCTCTGCGCCGACCTGGCG
The DNA here is from genome assembly GCA_036498765.1 of Polyangia bacterium. Lineage (GTDB taxonomy): Bacteria > Myxococcota_A > Polyangia > Fen-1088 > Fen-1088 > JADGRB01. The sequence continues at coordinate 7,920 of DASYEX010000223.1, read as the reverse complement.
CGGGCGATCGCCGCCGACGGCGAGGGGGCCAGCAAGCTGTTCGTCGTCGACGTGGCCGGCGCGCCCGATCGAGAGACCGCGCGGGATCTGGCCCGCGCGGTCGCCGGCGGCAGCCTGGTGAAGGCGGGGATCTTCGGCGGCGATCCGTCGTGGGGGCGGATCCTGGCCGCGCTCGGCGCCCGCATCGGCGCCCGCAATTTCCCGATCGATCCGTCGGGGGTCACGCTCGACGTGCAGGGGGTGCGCGTCTACGGCGACGGCGGCCCGGTGGCGTTCGACAGGGACGAGCTCTCCGCGCGGATGCGACAGGCGGAGATCACCGCCCGGATGGATCTGGGGCTCGGCAAGGCCGCGGCGCGCGCGCTCGGCTGCGACCTGACGTTCGACTACGTGAAGATCAACGCCGAGTACTACGCCGGACCCAGCGCGGCCAGCGCCGGCAGCGGGCCGCTCGACGGGAGCCGGCGGGGCGGCGGCGTCAATCGGCCGCTCATCGTCGAGTCGCTCAGCTACATCCGCAAGTTCGCCGGCAAGCGCGCGGTCATCAAGTACGGCGGCGCGGCGATGATCGATCCGGCGCTCAAGCGCAGCTTCGCCGAGGAGATGGTGCTGCTGCAGTCGGCGGGACTGCGGCCGGTCATCGTCCACGGCGGGGGGCCGGAGATCACCAAGACGCTGGAGAAGATGGGGCGCAAGTCGGAGTTCGCCGACGGCCAGCGGATCACCGGCGCCGAGGAGGTCCGCGTCGTCGAGATGGTGCTGACCGGCCGGATCAACACCGAGATCGTCGGCCTCATCAACAGCCTGGGCGGCAACGCCATTGGCCTCTCGGGCAAGGACGGCAAGCTGCTGGTGGCCTCCAAGCTCCAGCCCGCGCCGGGGAAGCCCGACCTCGGCTTCGTGGGCCAGATCGACGCGGTCAACGGCGAGATGCTCGACATGTTCCTCGAGCGCGGCTACCTGCCGGTCATCTCGCCGGTCGGCTTCGGGCTCGACGGTGCCAGCTACAACATCAACGCCGACGTGGCGGCCGGGGAGATCGCCTCCGCCTGCGGCGCCGAGCGTCTGATCTTCCTGACCGACGTGGCCGGGATTCTGGACGACGAAGGGAATCTCCTCACCGAGATCAAGGCGGCCGACCTCGAGGCGCGGCTCGGCAAGAGCATCAAGGGGGGGATGCACGTCAAGGCGCGGGCGGTGCTGGACGCGCTCTCGGGCGGCGTGCGCGCCGTCCACATCGTCGACGGGCGGGCGCCCCACAGCGTCGTGGCCGAGCTGTTCACCGATCGGGGTGTCGGGACGTTGGTAACGTGAACCCTCAAAGGGTTCCCGTGCCCTCCCGCGACGGATTCCAACCCACCCCACGCGGGCGGACCCGCGTGGGGGCCCCGGGTGCGGCCAAGCCGCACTTCATCCACGCGATCGTGCCATGAGACAGCCCGACGCAGAGAGTCGCCGCGACGCCATTCGCGAGATCCTGAGCGCACGGCCGGTGGGCAGCCAGGGCGAGCTCTTGCGCAGGCTGGGCGCGCGCGGCATCCGGGCCTCGCAGGCCACGCTCTCGCGCGACATGGCGATCCTGGGGGTGCGCCGCGCCGTGGGCCCGGACGGCCCGCGCTATCTCGTCGAGGCGAACGGCGGCGCGTTGCCGCTCGAGCCGGTGCGCCGCCTCGTCGACGGCGTCGAGAGCAACGGCGCGCTGGTCATCGTGCGCACCAAGGCCAGCGCTGCCGCCACGGTGGCGCGGGCGCTCGACGAGGCCGGGCTCGCCGAGGTGATGGGGACGCTGGCAGGCGACGACACTGTGTTCGTCGCCCCCCGCCGCGCGGGCGGCGGCCACCGGACCGCCACCAAGCTGCGCGAGCTGTTCGGTCTCGGGTAGCCACCGTCGATTTTTGCGCGTGGCGGCCGCGACAACTCGCGGTATATCGGGGCCGATGTCGAATGCGATCGTGATCCATGAAGTGGGCGGCCCGGAGAAGCTGTGCTTCGAGACCGTGGCCGACCAGCAGCCCGCCGCCGGCCAGGCGCGCCTCCGCCACACGGCGATCGGGCTCAACTTCATCGACGTCTACCTGCGGACCGGCCTCTACAAGGCCCCCAGCCTGCCGTTCACGCCGGGTCAGGAAGGGGCGGGCATCGTCGACGCCGTCGGCCCCGGCGTCACCGACGTCTCCGTCGGGGACCGCGTCGCCTACGCCGGCGTCAACGGCGCCTACGCCGAGACGCGCCTCATCGCCGCCGATCGCCTGGTGCGGCTGCCGCCGGCCGTCGACGACCGGACGGCCGCGGCGATGATGCTCAAGGGGATGACGGCGGAGTACCTCTTGCTCCGCTGCGCCCGGGTGACCCGCGGCGACACCATCGTCTTTCACGCGGCGGCGGGCGGCGTCGGCAGCATCGCCTGCCAGTGGGCCCGCGCGCTCGGTCTGCGCGTCATCGGCACCGCCGGCGGCCCCGACAAGGTGGCCCGCGCGCGCCAGAACGGCTGCGACGAGGTCGTCGACCTCAACAGCGAGGACCTCGTCGCCCGCGTCAAGGAGCTGACCGGCGGCGCGGGCGTCCGCGCGGTGTTCGACTCGATCGGCAAGGACACCTTCGACGCCTCGCTGGCCTGCCTGGCGCCGCGGGGGATGCTGGTGCTCTTCGGCCAGTCGTCGGGCGTGGTGCCGCCACTCGACCCTGCGCGCCTGGCGGGCGGTGGATCGCTTTTCCTTACCCGGCCGTCGCTGGGGCACTACGTCGCCACGCGCGACGAGCTGGTGCAGTCGGCGGCCCGCCTCTTCGACCTGGTGGGGCGCGGGGCGGTCCGCATCGACGTCGGCCAGACCTACGCGCTGCGCGACGCGGCGCAGGCGCACCGGGATCTCGAGGGGCGAAAGACGACCGGGTCGACGGTGCTCCTGCCTTGAACGGCTGACCCGATTTCGTTAGAAGAGGACGCGCAAGAAGATGATCTCCCGCTACACGCGCCCCGAGCTGACCGAGCTGTGGTCCGACCGCCACCGCTACGAAACCTGGCTGAAGGTCGAGCTCAGCGCCTGCAAGGAGATGGAGGCGGCCGGCGCCGTCCCCGCGGGAACGGCAGCCGCGGTGTGGGCCAAGGCGCAAGGGAAGCTGGATCCCGCCAGGATCCTGGAGCACGAGGAGCGGACGCGGCACGACGTGATCGCCTTCCTGACCCACGTCGAGGAGTTGGCGGGCGAGCCGGCGCGCTGGCTGCACCTGGGGATGACGTCCTCGGACGTGCTCGACGCCTCGCTGGGGATTACGCTCGTCGAGGCGGCCGATCAAATACTGGCCGGCGTCGATCTCTTGCGGGCCGCCTGCCGCCGCCGCGCCGAGGAGCACCGCGCGACGCCGGCCATCGGCCGCTCGCACGGCATCCACGCCGAGCCGATCACCGCCGGGCTGGTGTTCGCCGGTTTCTTCTCCGAGCTGGGGCGCGCGCGCGCCACGCTGGTGGCGGCCCGCCAGGAGATCGCCGTCGGCAAGATCGCCGGTGCCGTCGGGACCTACGCCAACCTCGAGCCGGCCATCGAGGCCAAGGCGCTCGCCGCGCTGGGCCTTCGGCCGGAGACCGTCCCCACGCAGATCGTCGCGCGCGATCGCCACGCCGCTTATTTCGCCGCGCTGGCGCGCATCGGCAACGCGCTCGACCGCATCGGGGTGACCGTGCGCCACTGGCAGCGCACCGAGGTGGGCGAAGCGACGGAAGCCTTCGGGAAGGGCCAGAAGGGGTCGTCGGCGATGCCCCACAAGAAGAACCCGATCCTCTCGGAGAACCTGTGCGGGATCGCGCGCCTCCTGCGCGCGTACGCCACGGCGGCCGCCGAGGACGTCGCGCTCTGGCACGAGCGGGACATCTCGCACTCGTCGGTCGAGCGGGTGATCGGGCCCGACGCCACCGGGCTGTGCGACTTCGCCGTCCGCCGCGCCGCCGGGCTCATCGACGGGTTGGTGGTCAACGTCGAGCGCATGAAGCGCAACCTGGAGCTGTCGGGCGGGCTGTTCTTCAGCGAGGCCGTGATGCTGCAACTGGTCCGCAAAGGGATGGCGCGCCAGGCCGGCTACGAGCTGGTGCAGCGCAACGCGCTCAAGGCGGTGGCGGGCGAGGGGAGCTTCCGGGCGCTCCTGGCGGCCGACCCGGACATCGCCGCCAGGCTCACCCCCGCGGAGATCGACCGGGCGTTCGACCTCGCCCATCATCTACGCCACACGGGCGCGATCATCGATCGCGCGCTAGCCGAAAAGGACGTCACATGAGCCAAGCAATCGACGAGAAGGTGTTGCGCGCGCAGCTGACGAAGACGCTGGAGTCGACCGATCTGCCCGAGCTGGGCGAGAAGTACGAAGGCAAGGTGCGCGACTGCTACGTGCGCGACGGCAAGCGGACGCTGATCGCCAGCGATCGGATAAGCGCCTTCGACATCGTGCTCGGCACCATCCCGTTCAAGGGGCAGGTGTTGAACCAGATGGCCTCGTTCTGGTTCGAGGCGACCGCCGACCTGGTCCCCAACCACGTCATCAGCGTCCCCGATCCGGCGGTCACCGTGGCGCGCGAGTGTGAGCTGCTCCCGGTCGAGCTCATCATGCGGGCCTACATGACCGGCGTGACCTCGACATCGATCTGGACCGCCTACAAGAACGGGGCGCGGACCTTCTGCGGACACGACCTCCCCGAGGGGATGAAGAAGAACCAGAAGCTCCCCAAGGCCATCCTGACGCCCTCGACCAAGGCGCCGCAGGGCGAGCACGACGTGTCGGCCTCGCGCGCGGAGATCCTGGCGATGGGGAAGATCAGCGCCGAGGATTTCGATCGCGCCGCCGAGATGTGCGCGCGGGTATTCGCCTTCGGTCAGGTCGAGGCACTGCGCCGCGGGCTCATCCTGGTGGACACCAAGTACGAGATCGGCCGCCGTCCCGACGGCAGCCTCTGCTTCATCGACGAGATCCACACGCCCGACTCGTCGCGCTACTGGTACGCCAACGACTACGAGGAGCGTTTTGCCAAGGGCGAGGAGCCGCGCGGCCTCGACAAGGAGTACGTCCGCCGCGCGCTGATCGATCTGGGATTCAAGGGCGAGGGCCCGGCCCCCAAGCTCTCGGACGATCTGCGGATGGAAGCGGCGCGCCGTTACATCCAGCTCTGCGAGCTCATCACCGGACGGCCCTTCGTTCCCAACACCGAAGAACCGATCGCCCGCATCCGCAAGAACCTCAAGCTCAGCCGCTAGGGCCGCTCCCCATCGGTCCCGGGCCGCAGGTCGCTGTAGGCCTCGTGTAGGCCGCCCTCCGATACCGGTCGGTAGCGCCGGCGTGGCTGTTCTGCGCCGATTGTTCGGCACGAGTTCTGCTCTCGACTCCGATTCGGTCGCCAATTCCGTCGGCGGCCTTGCAGGAGGAGACGAGCGTGAAGATGTTTGGCGGCGGTTGGACGGTGGCGATCACGGGGGGCCTGGCGTTCGGTGCGCTGGGGTGTAACGGGGCAGGGGCGCCGAGCGGCGGTCCTCTGGTGGCCCAGGAGCGGCTGGTGCTCCCACCTCAAGCACGGCGGCAGGCCATCGCCAGGCCGCGCGCGCTCGGCGCCGTGGTCCACGCGCCGCCCGCCGCCCAGGCGGCGCCGCTGGCCGGCGCCGTCGTCGACGCCCGCGCGCTGGTCATCACCACCGACGGGACCGACGCGGCGTTCTCCGCCATCACCACCACGCTCCAGTTCCTGGGCGCGCCGTACGACGTCCTCAACGCGACGACGGGGCCGGCGCTCACGGCCGACAGCCTGGCGACCGGCACCCACGGAAAGTACGACGCCGTCTTCCTCGATCTCGGCGGCCTCGAGACGGCGAACGGCAGCGCCTTCAACGACGCCGAGTGGACCGCGCTCGAGGACTACGAGGCGGCCTTCCAGGTCCGCCGCGTGGCGCTCTACGCCTCACCCACCGCCATGTACGGCCTGACCGACGTCGGCGACGTCGATCCCACCAAGACGCCGCTGACGCTCACCTGCACCGCCGCGGGGAGCTCGGTGTTCACCGGCACCAACTGCGCGAACCCCATCGTCATGACCGACGGGTGGGCCTATCCGGCGAGCGTCAGCTCGACCGACGGGACCACCACGCCGCTGCTCGTCGACGCGAGCGGCAACGTCTACGGCGTCCTTCGCCAGACCACCGACGGGCGCGAGGCGTTGGCGCTGACCTTCGCGCAGGCGACCTACCTGACGCCGTATCTCGAGCTCGCCTACGGCCTCGTCAACTGGGCGACGCGCGGCGTGTTCATCGGCGAGCTTCACGCCTACTTCGTCCCCCAGATCGACGACCTCTTCCTGGCCAGCGCCATCTACACGGGCGGCACCTACCGGATCACCGACGCCGACATGCAAGCGCTCGCCGATTGGCAGACCGGGATGCGCGGGGTCAGCCCGCAGTACGCCGCTCTGCGGCTGGCCTGGTGCGCCAACGGGCAGGGCTCGCAGTCGATGCCGGGCGACCCGCTCACCGCCAAGGCGCTCGCGCTCGGCTCGACGTTCTCCTATATCAACCACAGCTGGGACCACCCCATCCTCGACGGGCTCACCTACGCCGACGTCCTCGACGAGTTCACGCGCAACGACACCTACCTCAAGGGACTGGGGCTTCCGCTCTACGCGACCGTGAACGCGGTGACGCCCAGCATCTCCGGCCTCGGGAGCGCCGACGCGATGCGAGCCATCTACGACACCGGCATCCGGCAGATCGTCAGTGACACCTCGGTCGCGGGCCAAGACAACCCGTCGCCCAACGCCGGCATGCCCAACGCGCTCCAGCCGGGGGTGATGGAGATGCCGCGCATCCCGACCAACCTGTTCTTCGATACCTCGCAGCCGGCCGAATGGATGGCCGAGTGGAAGGTGCTCATCTCGAAGGGCGCCACCGTCGACTACCCGACGGTGGTGGGCCAGACGAGCGACGCCCTGGTGCAGGATCTCCTGGCCGGGAACAACGACTCCTGGATGTTCCACCAGGCCAACACGCGCGACTACGACGGGCAGGGGCACAGCGAGCTCACCGACGTCCTCACCGAGACGCTACTCAAGTACGCGGCGGCGTCCACGTTCCCCATCGTGGCACCGACGATGGATGAGCTCGCCGCGCGGGTGCAGAGCCGGATGACGTTCAACGCCTCCGGCGTGACCGCCACCATCACGCCGGCGACGTCGATGACCGTGACGGTCGCGCAGGCGGCGACGGTGCCGGTGACCGGCGTCTGCGTCCCTGGCGCCGAGAGCTACGGCGGCCAGACGATCTCGTACTTACCGCTCGCGGCGGGCCAGTCGGTCACGCTGTCGCTCACCGACTGCAATCCCGGCTTCGGCGCCGGTGGCGCGGCCGGCACCGGTGGCGCGGGCGGAATGGCCGGCGGCACCGGAACGGCTGGCACGACCGGAATGGCTGGCGCCACCGGTATGGCTGGCGCCACGGGAACGGCCGGCACGACCGGAATGGCCGGCGCCCCGGGAACGGCCGGCGGCAACGGGACCAGCGGCGCCGCCGGGACCAGCGGCACGGCCGGGACCAGCGGCGCCGCCGGGAGGCGAGGGACCGGCGGGCTCGGTGGAGGCCTCCTGACTGGGGCCGCCGGAGCCTCCGGAGCAGGTGGCGAGGGTACGGTGGCGACGGGCACGGGCGGCGAAGGCGAAGGAACGGCGGACGCCTCGGCTCCCCCACCGCCGGTAGACGCGGGCGCGCCGTCGGCGGACGCGGGCGCCGGGCTCGACGCGGGCGGGCCGCCGCCGGTCCCGCCGGGGGCAGGCTGCAACTGCTCCACCGCCGCGTCGCCGGCGTCGCCGGAGCTCAGCGTCCTTCTGGTGGGCGCGATCGGCTTCGTGCTGCGCCGCCGGCGGCGGCCGGGCGGCGGTCGGGCCGCCGGACCTGCCAGAGG
>DASYEX010000222.1:0-20262 GCA_036498765.1 Polyangia bacterium | reverse complement strand
GTCGTCAGCGCGACGACACCGGCGACGGCAACCGGGGGGACCAGGGCGCGGAGGTTCACGCGCGCCAGATTAGCCCGTTCGAGGCCCCGATCTCTACTCGCCCCCCGCGACCGCATCCACGTCGATCCGCCCGTCCGCCGGCGGCTCGCCGCGCCCGGTCCGCGCGCGCGCCGACTTCATCGACCCCGTCGCCTTGACCAGCTCACCGACCTTTCCGAGACCGGTGGCGGGCATCCCGCCATAGATCTTCCAGGGCTCGTTGATGCGCGCCGATCAGGAAGACGACGAAGTCGCCCTCCAACCGGGCAGTCATGCGGTCGGGCACAATCGAGGAGGCGGCCATGAACGTGGTACGTCGTCCGACCCGGAATGGATCACGCTCCCGCGCGAGCGCAGCGGCCGCCTCTGTTGCGGTCGGACATCGGAAGGGAGAAAGTCCCGCGCGTGACGCCCCTCACCGCAGGCGACGATGGGACGCGCGAGACGGCAGAGCGGGCGGCGTTCGTCGCCAACGCTCTGCCCGCGCTGCTCGGGTACGTCGACGCGAACATGCGGTACGCCTGGGTCAACGAGGGATACTGCCGGTGGTTCGGCCGGCCGCTGGAGGCGATCGTCGGGCGGCAGGTGAGCGAGGTGGTCGACGCCACGACGTGGACCAACATTCGACCGTACGTCGGGCGGGCGCTCGCCGGCGAGGAGGTGGCCTTCGACAACACCGCCCTGTTCAAGGACGGGACGGCGCACGTCGTGCGGGCCTCCTACGTTCCTCACCGCGACGGCAGCGGACGGGTGCGGGGGTTCGGCGTGCTGGTGTCGGACATCAGCGAGACGAAGCGGGTCGAGACGGCGTTGCGGCGCAGCGAGCGGATGCTGGATCAGGCGCAGGCGGCCGCGCAGGTGGGGAGCTGGGAGCTGACCTTCGACGAAAGCCTGAGGGAGATTCCGGGCAGCTCGCTCTGGTCGAACGAGACGTACCGCCTGCTCGGCTACCCGCCCGGCACCCCGGCCAGCCTGGCGCGGTTCCGCGAGCGGGTCCACTCGGGCGACGGTGAGCCGCTGAAGGCCCGAACGGCGCACAGCCTCGAGCGGCTCGCGCCGTTCGAGACGGAGTACCGCATCGTCCACCCGGACCGGAGCGTCCGGGTGCTGCACGCGTGGCTCTACTTCGAGCGGGCCCCGGACGGCATGACCACGCGCGTGTTCGGCACCTGCCAGGACATCACCGAGCGCAAGCAGGCCGAGCTGGAGGTCCGCCGCGCCCGCGCGCAGCTCGAGCTGGTCCTCGAGTCGACGCCCGCCTTCATCGCGCGCTACGACCGCGAGCGCCAGCTGGTCTGGGCCAACAGGAGCTACGCCGCGCGCTTCGGCAAGACGCCCGAGGAGCTGGCGGGGATCCACCTCGCCGAGCTGGTCGGCGCGGAGGCCGCCGGCGCGTTCGATCCCTTCTTCACCCGCGCGCTGGCGGGCGAGTCGATCCAGGTCGAGCTGGAGGTCCCCTACGCCACCGGCGCGCGGTTCGTCCACCTGATCGCCTCGCCCACGCTGGACCCGGCCGGGGTCGTCGACGGCGCGGTGGTGGTGCTGAGCGATCTGACGCACCGCCGCCTCCTGGAACGGGAGCGCGAGCGCGCCATGCACGAGCTGCAAGAGGCCGACCGCCGCAAGGACGAGTTCCTGGGCATGCTGGCGCACGAGCTGCGCAACCCGCTGGCGCCCATCCTCAACGGGGTGGAGGTGCTGCAGAACCTCGCGCCGGGGCAGACGGAGCTGGCCGGCCAGTACCAGACGATCATCGCGCGGCAAGCGCACCACATGAAGCGCCTGCTCGACGATCTGCTCGACGTGTCGCGCGTGAGCCTGGGCAAGATCCAGCTGGTGGAGGAGCGCGTGGACGCCAACGCCCTGCTCCAGCAGGCGGTCGAGGCGACCCGGCCGGCGATCGCCGAGAAACGCCAGGTGCTGGCGCTGGCGCTGGCGCCGCGGCCGCTGATGCTGAACGCCGACCCCACCCGCCTCGTTCAAGTGTTCGCCAACCTGATCAGCAACGCCGTCAAGTACACCGACGCCGGCGGGCACGTCACCGTCACCTCCACCGTCGAGGGGGGCGAGGCGGTGGTCTCGGTGCGGGACGACGGCGTAGGGATGACGCCGGAGCTCCTGACACGGGCCTTCGACCTGTTCGTCCAGGAGACGCGGTCGCTCGATCGCGCGCAGGGGGGCCTCGGCATCGGCCTCACGCTGGTGCGCACGCTGGTGAAGATGCACGGCGGGTCGGTGCAGGCGTTCAGCGAGGGGCCGGGGCGCGGCAGCGAGCTGGTCGTGCGGCTTCCGCTCGGACGGGAGACGACGCCGTCGCGCGCGGACGCGGCGCCGGCCGCGCGCGAGGGGGTGCGCGCGGCGCTGCGCGTGCTGGTCGTCGACGACAGCGTCGACGCCGCGGCGGGCGTGGGCAAGCTGATGCAGATCCTGGGGCACGAGGTGGCGCTGGCCCACGACGGTCCGGCGGCGCTGGCCGCCGCGGCCGCCGCGCCGCCGGACCTGATCCTGCTCGACATCGGCCTGCCGGGGATGGCGGGCTACGAGGTCGCCGCCCGGCTGCGCGCGACCGGCCACACGCGCGCGGCGCTGGTGGCGGTCACCGGTTACGGGCGCGAGGACGACGTGCGCCGCTCACGCGACGCCGGCTTCGACCACCACCTGGTCAAGCCGGTCGACCTGGCGCAACTCCGGAAGATCGTCGCCGCACTGAGAAACGCGGGTGAGGTACAGTCGCCCGATGGTGCGTCCTAGCTTGGTCTTTCTCTCCGCGTCGTTGCTGCTGGGGGCGTGCTCGTCGGGCGGCGGCAGGGAGGGCGGCGGCGGTGGCAATGGCTCGGGCGGGACCGTCTCGACCGGGGGGAACACCAGCGGCAGCGGCGGCGCGGCCGACACCGACGGCGGGGCCGGCGGCACCGGCAACGTCGCCGGCGCGTTGGGGACGGTGGACGCCGGCGCGGGGCGCGTGTTCCCGACGCAGGCCTGTCTGGACCAGGCCAGCGCGCTGGTCGGCACGATGACCTCCGACGAGAAGCTGGCGCAGCTGCAGCAGATCGAGCGCGCCAACGTCAGCGCCTCGGACCTCGCCACCTACGGCGTCGGCTCCGTCTACAGCCAGGGGGGCTCGGCGCCGTCGACCAACACCCCCACCGGGTGGGCCGATATGATCGACGGGTTCCGGACGGCGTCGTTCTCGAGCCGCCTCAAGATCCCGATCATCTACGGCCTCGACGTCGTTCACGGCGTCGGCCCGGTCAAAGGCGCCACCGTCTTCCCGCACAACATCGGCCTCGGCGCCACGCGCGACCCGGCGCTGGTCGAGCAGGTCGCCAGCACCGTCGCCGACGAGGCGGCCGGCGTCGGCGCCGACTTCCCATTCGCGCCGGTGGTCGCCGTCGCCCGCGACGAGCGCTGGGGCCGCACCTACGAATCGTTCGGCGAGACGCCCGAGCTCCCGTCAGCCCTGGGCGTGGCCTACACCAACGGCTTTCAGAAGCGCGGCGGGCCGTTCACGGTGCTGGCCAACGCCAAGCACTATCTGGGCGACGGCGGGACCATGAACGGCGTCAACGCCGGCAACACCTCCGGCGACGAGGCGACCCTGCGCGCGCTGCACCTGACGCCCTATCAGGCGGTGGTCAGCGCCGGCGTCGGGTCGATCATGGCCTCCTACAGCAGCTGGCAGGGGACGCGGATGCACATGAACACGGAGATGATCACCGACGTCCTCAAGGGACAGCTCGGGTTCGCCGGGTTCGTCAGCTCGGACTACAACGGCTGCACCACCAACGGCGTGACCTTGGGCCCCTGCCTCAACGCCGGCGTCGACATGGTGATGACGTTCGGGCCCAGCGCCTCGTCTTTCCTGTCGATGGTGCGCGCGCTGGTTCCGAACACGGTTCCGCAGAGCCGCATCGACGACGCGGCCCGACGCATCCTGGTCGTCAAGTGCGAGATGGGCCTGCTCGACGGCACGCAGCGGCTGGTCGACCGGACGCTGACGGCCGCGGTCGGCTCGGCCGCGCACCGCGCGGTGGCACGGCAGGCGGTGGCCGCGTCGGTGGTGGTGCTGAAGAACGACGGGGGCGTGTTGCCTTTGTCGAAGAGCGCCACCATCGCGCTGGGCGGCAAGACCGCCGACAACATCGGCAACCAATGCGGCGGCTGGACGGTCACCTGGCAGGGGATGAGCGGGAACGTGACGACGGGCGGCACCACGATCCGCGCGGCGCTGGAGTCGGTACTGACGTCGTCGCGCGTGAGCTACGCACTGGACGGCTCGGCGACGGGCAACGGGTCGACCGTCGGCGTGGCGGTCATCGGTGAGACGCCCTACTCGGAGGGGTGCGGCGACATCCCCAGTCCGCAGGGCGGCACCGCGTGCGTCAACCGTCCGACGACGCTGGAGGTGGACAGCGCCGACGTCGCGGTCGTCCAGAAGATGAAGAGCGCGGGCCTGCAGACCGTGGTCGTGCTGGTGACCGGCCGCCCGCTGATCTTGGACCAGATCCTGCCGATCGCCGACGCGATCGTGGTCGCGTGGCTGCCCGGAACCGAGGGGGCCGGCGTCACCGACGTGCTGTTCGGCGACGTGCGCCCGACCGGCAAGCTGCCCCGCACCTGGCCTAGCAGCATGTCGCAGATCCCCATCAACTCGGGCGACGCTAACTACGACCCGCTCTACCCCTACGCGTACGGATTGACCTACTGACCGACCCTCCCGGCAGGTGTCAGGCGGTCGCGCGCGCGGCCTGCTCCTTGATGTCCCGGGCTTCGAGCACGCCCTTGGGCGCGCCGAAGCGGACGCAGTTGATCATCGCCAGGCCGACCTGCCGCAAGGGGATCGCCGGAAAGAACAGCTTGAGCAGCGGGTAGAAGAGCAGCCCCACCTGGTAGCCTCGCTTGAGGTTCTTCTGGCCGGGCGCCGGCTTCATCAGCGACGGGCGAAAGTTGTAGACCGCCTTGAACGGGAGGCGGCCGAGCGCGTTCTCCGCCTTGCCCTTCACCCGGGCCCACATCACCTTCCCCTGCTCGCTGCCGTCCGTGTGCGCGCCCGAGACGTGGACCAGGACCATGCCGGGGTTGAGGCGCGCCAGCGTCTGCGCGAAGCGAAGCGGGGTGTCGTAGGTGATCGCCGCGTAGTCCGCCTCTTTCATTCCGATCGAGCTCACCCCCGCGCAGTAGAAGCAGGCGTCGTACCCGGTGAGCTGCGGCTCGACGGCCGCCAGCTCTCGAAAGTCGAGCACCAGGCACTCGGTGAGCTTGGGATGGGCATGTCCGGACGGCCGGCGTGAGACCGACAGCACCCGCTCGACCGCCGGGTTCTCGAGGCACTCGAGCAGCACACCTTCGCCGACCATTCCGGTTGCCCCGGTGATGATCACCTTCATGCCGTCACCTCGCTCCATGCGGCTTGCGATTGTCCGACTGTCGATGTCTGCCTGCAAGTCGATGCACCGTCTCCGTCCGCGCAGGATTTTCTTCGAAGTTTTCGAGCGTGCCGGGGCTCATACTCGGCGCCTCAGGCAAACCGTTGCCGCGCTCCGCATCGGAACAACGCAAAGCTTGCGGCACCGGTGGTCTCCTGTCGTATGATCGCCGCACGTTCTACGGGGCGACGCCCCATCGAAAACAAAAGTGGGTCTCTTCTCCAAAATCTTCGGTCGTCGAGAGTCCGACGGGCGCGGTGGCGTCGACGCGGTCGTGCCGGTGCACCCGGGGTGGGCGTTCGTGGAGTCGGTGTTCGCGGACCTCTACCCCAGCCAAACGCCGAAGCACGCCGCGCTCCCCGTCGCGCCGTCGAGCGAGCTCCGGCTCGGCCGCGCGTCGGTCGAAGGGACGCACGTTTATGATGCGGGCAGCGCCTGGCACTACGTCACCCTCGGGCTCACCGACCTCTATGATCAATCGGACGCCAGCATCGGCCCGAACGCCATCCGCTGCGAGCTGTCGATGCGCGTCGCCAAGCGCGACTCGGCCGAGCCACCCCTCTGGCCGGTGGCCTTCCTGGGAAAGATCGCCTCTCACGTCAGGCAGGGCGCGGTCCTGACGCAGGCGGTGACCTTCCGTACCGGCGCGATCCCGGGCGCGCCCGCCGACGCCGGTCTCGAGGGCGTGATCGCGCTCGCCGACCCGAAGATCGAACCGCGTCCCGGTCCATTCGGGAAGGTCGGCGTGATCCTCCTCGTCGGCGTGACCGGTCGCGAGCTCGACGAGATGACCGGCGCGGGCACCGCGAAGGTGGTCGCCGACATCGCCGCGGATCCCGCGCGGCAGATCACGGCCAAGTAGGAACGGCGCGGCGACGGCGCAGCGACGGTGCGGAGCCGGCGCGGGCGCGCCGCCTCACCGCCGGAAGGCGAACGCCCGTTCCAAGCCGTCGCGGAGCTCTGCCGCTCACGCTGGCCGGTGGTCGCGCATCCAAGAAGCAGGACCAACAGCCCCTGTCCCAACAACAGACATTTTCGGGCCGGAATCATGGGCACCTCCCCACACGCACCCGATGTGTGCGCGGGAGCGGCGCCCCTCGCCAAAAAAACGTTTTCCGCCTATTGAGCGATGCGGCGGCGTAAGCGTGCGAACGCGCGCCGCGCCCCTCATTCCTCCGGCGGCTTGGGCGGCCGACCCGGACGGGGTCCGCCCCCGCCCCAGCGCGCCCGCGGTTTACGCGCGGGCGTGGCGGGACCAGCCAGCTTTCGGGCCTCTCGCTCTGCCGCCTCGCGCGCCGCCTGCGCGGCCACGATCGCCGCTCGCTTGTCCTCCGCTTTCCCCATGGGTCTCTCCCTTATATGCGAACGGATGGTCCTCGACCACCCGCACCGGTTGCCGAATCAAGCGTTCGATGTCGCGCAGTGAGCCACGCTCGTCGGCGGCGCAGAACGAGAGCGCGACCCCAGCCGCGCCGGCGCGCGCCGTGCGACCGATACGGTGCACGTAAGTCTCGGGCTCGTCCGGGATGTCGAAGTTGACGACGTGGGAGATGCCGTCCACGTCGATGCCGCGCGCCGCGATGTCGGTCGCCACCAGCACGCGCATCCGGCCGCTCTTGAAGGCGTCCAGCGCCCGCTGCCGGGCGTTCTGCGACTTGTTGCCGTGGATGGCGTCGGCGCCCACGCCGTTGCGATCCAGCTCCTGCGCGATCTTGTTGGCGCCGTGCTTGGTCCGGCTGAACACCAGCACCCGCGTCATCGCCGGGTCCTTGAGCACCTCGCGCAGAAGGGCGCGCTTGTCGCCGCTGCCGACGTGCAGGACCCATTGCGTCACGCGCTCGGCGGTGCTGGCGACGGGGGCTACCGTCACCTCGACCGGGTCGACCAGGATCGCGTCGGCCAGCTTGCGGATCTCGGGCGGCATGGTGGCCGAGAACATCAGGTTCTGCCGCCGCCGCGGCAGCACCTTGATGATGCGCCGGATCGGCTCGATGAAGCCCATGTCCAGCATGCGGTCCGCCTCGTCGAGGACCAGCACCTCCAGCGCGTCGAACTTGGCGTGCCCCTGCCCCATCAGATCGATGAGGCGGCCGGGCGTGGCGACGATGACGTCGACGTTGCGGCGGAGCGCCTCGACCTGCGGGCCCTGGCCCACGCCGCCAAAGATGACCGCGCCGCTCACCTGCAGGTGACGGCCGTAGTCGCGGAAGCCGTCGGCGATCTGCAGCGCCAGCTCGCGCGTGGGGGCCAGGACCAGCGCCCGCGGCCCGCGCGCGCCGGGCGCGCGCTCGCTCCGCGAGAGGCGATCGAGGATCGGCAGCGCGAAGGCGGCCGTCTTGCCGGTGCCGGTCTGCGCGCAGCCCAGCACGTCGCGCCCGGCCAGGAGGTGGGGAATGGCCTGGGCCTGGATGGGCGTCGGCGCCTGGTAGCCGGCGGCGGCGACGGCGCGCTCGAGGGCCGAACCGAGGTTGAGGTGCGAGAAACCGGTGGGAACGGGAAGCGGAGAGGGAGTCGAGAATGCAGGTACGGTCAAAGAAGGAATCCTTTCGGGAGATCACGACCGTGTGCCGGGGCCCTGCGCCCTCCGTCTACGCGACGGGAAGCCCGCGGCTGGTCAGTCGTTCGACTTTGTCGATTTGTGGGGTGGCTGTCCGTCTGAAGCCGCTCGGACAGCATCGCCGCCAACCGGTCCCTGGCGCGCTTCGCGTCGGGCGCGAAGGCAGGACAATCGTCAAGTTCTGGGACAGCGTGCGCGACTGAGGGTCGATTGTCAAGCTGCCGAGCCCAGGCGGCCGACGCGACCCGCTCAACGATTGAAGGGGGCCTCATTCACCCAGTGGAAGCCGCGGCTCTCGAGCAGGCTGGGGGTGTCCCGCCGCTTGAGGCGGACCAGCAGGTTCTCCCCGCCGATGGCGCCCTCGAGAACGATGCGCTGCGGATCGGGTCTGGTGAAGCGCATCTGCCCGTGGGCCTGCTGGCCGGGCAGGATGGCGTCGACCAAGCCCTCCCGTGGTGGAAGGTCGATGATCAACCCGATCCCAGCGCCGTCGCGCAGGCCGCTCCAGTGGCGATCGATGAAGCCGCTGCGGAACCAGGTCGGATCGGTCGGGAGCAGCGCTACGGGCTTCCCGTCGCGGGTCTGCGCCTCGACGTCGTAGCTCCCGTAGCCTGCCGGCTTGGGAGCGCGGTCACCGAAGAGGGCGGCCGCCTTCAGACCCTGACGGACTTGTCCCCCGACCAGGAAGACGACGAGGATCGCCTTGCTGATCCTTCGCGCCCAGCGCCACCGCGCGGTCTTCGGCACCCAGGCGAACGGCCGCGGCGTCGTCGGACGGTGCAGCACCAGGAGGTCCGCCAGGCGGCGGGCCTCCGGGACTATCAGGACCAGCGCCGTGACGAGGAGGTGCAGCGAGAACAGCTTCACCCCGACGTCGTACGAGAAGTTGAGCAGCGCGACGTTGGTCATCACGCCCGCGACAACCAGCGCGCCGAGCGTGGTCGTGCGCCGGAAGAGCAGGAGAAGGCCGCCCAGCACCTCGACGCCACCGGCGACGACCGAGTAAGCGGTCGAGGCGCCCATGAAAGTCCAAAGCAGGCCCATCGGCGACAAGTCGCCGACGAGCTCGCTCAACCGGCCCGGCCCCGGTGCCGGGAACTGCAGCTTGAAGACCTTGGCGAACCCGTAGCTGAACATCGAGAGGGCGAGGTGATAGCGAAGCCCGACGCGGAGAAGCGCGGCGAGCCGGTCGTAGCGCGCGCGCCGCCGATCGACGATCGACCACACCAACATCGCAGCGGCGGCGATCGCCAGGCAGATCGCGCAGAGCAGCCAGTCGTAGAGGCGGTCGCCGCTCCCGGTGAATTCGGTGCGGATCTCCCCGGCCACGTGCAGGAGGTGCTTGCCGGTCCACCGCACCAGGAGGTGCCACGGCTTCGCGAGCGTCAGCCAGCCCTCGCCCGGGCCCGTGCTGAACAGGGTGGCCGCGAAGAGCGCGTAGTAGGCAAACAGGAAACGGAAGCCCATGCGCCCGGCCAGCGGCCACGGTCGCGCGCCGATTGAATCGACGGTCGCCTCGCCAGGATCGCCTGAAGCGAGAGCGGCCGCACTCATCCCCGGAAGGGTCACCTTCTAGAGACGACCGGCGCCCGAGAAGTTCCCCCCGCCCGGAGCCTCGCACGCGAGCTTCCCGGACCCCACCCCGGTTCCCGGTTCCGAGCCGCGCGCCCGGCCGCGGGCGACGAGCGCCGATTGCGTGGACGCCGCATCTGGCCGCGCCCGAGCGCGGCCACATCTTTGCGCGGAGGCGCGTCTTGGACGATGAGCAGACGCTGCCGCCGCTCCGCGCGGTCGGCTGGCGCGGGGTCTTCAAGCGGATGCGCCGGGCCAGCCAGCGCCACCAGGCCTCGGTGCTGGCGGGCGGGGTGGCGTTCTTCTCGTTCCTGGCGATCTGGCCGGCGCTGGCCGCGCTGGTGTCGATCTATGGGTTGGTGGCCAATCCCGACGACGTCGCGGGCCACCTGGACACGGTCGTCGCCGCGCTCCCCGCCGACCTCCGGAGCGCCATCCTCGAGCAGGTGACCAGGCTGGCCGCGCGCTCCTCGGGCACGTTGACGCTGGAGGCGGCGATCAGCATCGTGGCGACCGTCTGGGCGGCGGCCAAAGGGATGAAGGCGCTCATCACCGGGCTCAGCCTGGCGTTCGGTCAGAGGGAGACGCGCGGGTTCATCCGCCTGAACGCCACCGCGTTCCTGTTCACGCTGGGCTCGATCGTGGCCGGCGTGGTCGGCATCGGCGTCGTGATCGTCCTGCCGATGGTGCTGTCGCTGCTTCACCTCTCGCGGTTCGGCGAGGAGCTGATCCGCTGGTTGCGGTGGCCCACGCTGTCGATCCTGGTGCTGGCAGCGTTGAGCGTCGCCTATCGGTTCGGGCCGGCGCGCCCGCCGCCGCGGCGGCGCTGGGTGACGCCGGGCTCGCTGGCGGCGACCGCGCTCTGGTTGGCCGGCTCGGCGATCTTCTCCTGGGCGGCCTCGATGACGACCAAGTCCGACCGGATCGACGGCTCGCTGGGCGTCATCATCACCATCCTCACCTGGTTTCTCCTCTCGGCCTACGTGGTGATCCTGGGCGCCGAGCTGGACGCCGAGATCGCGCGCGACGCCTCGGCGGCGCCGTAGCGGAGAGCCGCGACCCGGGCCGGCCCTGAGTCGCGCGGCCGAGCGTTCTTAGCCTGAGGGAGACGCCGGTCCCCCCGCCGCGCTCACCGCTTCCCGTACTGCGTGAAGACGTAGTCGCTCGCCTTGGCCTTGGTGTGACAGGTGAAGCCGCACCTGGCGTCGTGACCTTGCGGCGGTTTGGCGGCCGTGGTGGCGGGCGCGAAGCTGTCCGACGCGGCGTCGTGCTCGAAGGCGGCAAAGCCCCATCCGCCGCTGTCCGCGAACCGCTTGGCGTCCTTCATCATGAAGTCGATGTCGTGCAGGGTGCCCGGCACGGTCGGCGGCCCCGGGGCGTTGGTATTCTCCTTCGGGACCCAGTGGACCTTCGCCATCTTCGAGCCGTCGGGGAACGGCTGGCCGTTTTCGGGGATGCCGGCCCGGTAGGCATCGATCACCGTCGGATTGCCGAGGATCGCCGCCATCAGCGAGCCATTTCTACTGATGGAGACGAGCTGCCAGCTCTCGTAGCCCTTGAAGTCCGTGAACCCCAGGCCGCCCGCCACCTTCACGGTGTTCTTGTCCTGCGCCGAGATCGCTTTGGCGCCGAGGACGACCAGGAACCCCGTGGCGAGCCCCAACGTCAACGTCTTCTTCAAGCTCATCGCCCTCTCCCTCTTGCCCGTCACGGCTTGAAGAGAGTGCGTCGCGCGCCCGGACCCGCAAGGGGCGCGTCACGATTTCAGCCTAGGTCGATGCCTCACGGTTAGTGCTGCACGATCCGCGACTCGCCGGGCGCGGGGAGGCTGGCCGCCGCCATGGCCTGCCCGTGCCGCGGCGAGCCGACCCCAGCCTGTCATCGACGCAGGGTCGAGTGGGCCGAGCCGCGGGTGTACGCTGGAGCACGTGACACGTGGGGTGCGGGTGAGCGTCCTCTTCGTCACGCTCTGGGGCGCGAACACGACCGCGCAGGCGGCGGAGGAGAACGATCCCAAGAGCTTGGGGCTGCACCTGGTCCAAAACTTCACGCTCAAATGGCGAAGCTCGCTCCCCGAGCTCGAAACGTTTGCGCCCGGCGAGGCGGTGGCCTGGGACCCCTGGGGCGTCGCGCAGGCCGACGCCTCCATCCCCAACCGCACCGGCCGATTGAAGCTGGGGCTCGGCGTCGGACGGCTCGGGTGGAACGTCGACAGCACGACGATCGTCGAGGGGACCGCGGCGCGCGTGAAGGTCCGCCTCGGGCTCGATTTCGGCGCCGGGCGCCTCGTGCTGCAGCTGCCGGACGTCAAGGTGACGCCCCGCTACGACCGGGGGCAGCTCACCTTCGACTGGGTCGTGCCGATCATCGAGGAGCGGTTCTGAGCCCGGCGACGGCGATTCGACGTTCTACATATTGAAGAGAGCCGCCCGCCGCGCCGCCCGAAACCCGCGGCACAAAACCGGACGCCTGGGCGCGGCAGCACCCGTCCGGTCCCAGGCACGGCGCCTGCAAACTCCAGGTCCGTGCTTCGCGGTCTCGCCCACGCCTCGCTCCTCTTCACGGCGGCGCATGTCCCCGGAGGGGCCCGCGCATACCACGCGCTGACGCGCGGGCTGCTCGGCTCGCAAAGACGGGTGCTGCGCAAGCTCCAGCGGGTCTGGCCCGGGTACGTGGGCGTCTGGCGCGATCGCTGCGGCCTCACCCTCGCCGGGCGCACCGTCTGGATTCACGAGCCCGGGCCCGTTCCCTTCGCGCCGCTGGCCGCCTACCTCCTGAGCGGCCGCGGCGGGTTGGTGACGGCCACGGTGGACCCGCCATCCGACCGGTATGCGGCGGCGGCGGTGCGCGCCGTCCTCGACGCGGGCTTCACCGTCGAGGACGCGGGCGCGCCCGCGCGGCGCGCCACCTTGGCTAGGCTTCCGCGCCCCACGGTCGACGATCTGCTGCGCGAGACGGGCGCGCGCGCCGTGCTCGCCTGCGATCCATCTCGATTGCCGCTCGACGATGGCTCCGCGGATCTCTGTCACTCGGGCGGCGTCCTCGAGCACTATCGGCCCGACGCGCTCGCGGCGTTCCTTCGGCAGTCCTTCCGCGTTCTCCGCCCGGGGGGGATCGCCTCGCACGTCTACGACCACCGCGATCACCTGCGCCACGTCGACCCGAGCTGGCCCTTCCTGGCGCACATGGCCCTGCCGGAGGCCGTCCACCGGACGCTTTGCGGTCATCGCCTGCTGTTCCACAACCGGCTCGCCCCGACGGAGGTCCTCGCCCTGTTCGAGGCCGCCGGGTTCGAACGGATCGCCGTGCGGCGCTTCGTGTTGCCGGACAAGCGCTACGTCGACGCCGGCGCCGCGAGGGCGGGGGAGGCGGGCGTTCCCGCCTGGCTACGGACCGGGCGGCTCGGTCGCCTCTCGCTCGAGGATCGCCACACGGCCGCGATCCACTACCTCTTCAGAAAACCGGAGCGGTCGTGAGCGCCTCGCGGGTGACCGGCAAGCGCGTCCTGGACGTCGTCGGGGCGACCGTGGGTCTCGCGCTGGCGAGCCCGATCCTGCTGCTGGCGGCGGCGTTGATCCGCCTCTGCGACGGCGGGCCCGTCTTGTTTTGGCAGGACCGCCTCGGTCAAGGCCGCCGGCCTTTTCTGATCTTCAAGTTGCGCACCATGCGAGGAGGCCGGGCGACCCCACTCGGGGCCGTCCTGCGAAACCTCGGGCTCGACGAGCTGCCGCAACTGGTGAACGTGCTCGCGGGCGAGATGTCGCTGGTCGGACCCCGTCCGCTGACCCGCGCCGACGTGGCCCGGATCGGCTGGGGAGACGAGCGGTTCGCGCTGCGCTGGGCCGTGCCTCCCGGCCTCACCGGCCTGGCGCAGCTGGCGCCGGTGCGCCACTGCAGCGCCCGGGCAAGCTGGCTTCTCGATCGCGCGTACGTCCGGCGCGGCGGCGTCGCCTGCGACCTTCGCCTCCTGGCCGGCTCGGCGCTGGTGCCGGTCCTCGGCAAGCGACGGCTCCGTCGGGCCGCGCGGTTCTTCGCGGGGAGGCCGGCGTGAGGGTGCTGGTCAACGGCACGGGGAACATCGGCACGACGCTGGCCAACCTGCTGCTCGCCCATCGCGCGGCGCTGGGGATCGGCGAGGTCGTCGTGCGCAAGGTTCGCGAGACGCGCCCGTTCGAGGTGTCGGAGGTGAGCGAGCTCGCCCAGCGCGGGGCACGCCTGGTGCTCTCTCCCACCGAGGGGGCGACGGCCGATCTGCTCGCCTCGGTCGACTACGTGTTCGACTGCCGCCGACCGGGCGCCGCGCTCCGCGATCGAGAGACCTACCTCCGCCTCCCCAACCTGCGGGGGGCCTCGGCGCAGGGGAGCGAGTCCGGCTTCGGGGTCCCCTTCGTGGACGGCGTCAACGCGGAGGTCGTGCGACGTGAAAAGCTGGTGCAGATCGCCTCGTGCAACACCCACGCGACCGCCACCCTGCTTCGCGTGCTGGGCGGCGAGCGGCTCGGGCGCCTGGAGGAGGCCGACCTGGTGTGCGTCCGGCGCAGCGAGGACCTGGGTGGGCGCGAGCGACTGGTCGGCGCCAACGTCGTGAGCCGTCACCGCGACGACCGCCACGGCACGCACCACGCCGCCGACGCGGCGCGGGTCTACGCCACCCTGGGCCTCGCACCGTGCGTGACCAGCTCGGACATCACCACGCCCAGCCAGCTGATGCACGCCGTTCGCTTCAACATCCGCCTGTGCGGACCACGGGCGGCGGCCGACGTCGTTGCCGACTTCAAGGCCGAGCCGCGCCTCGCGCTCACCGCCAAGTTCGATTCCAACCTGGTCTTCGAGCTCGGTCGGCGCTACGGATTCCAGGGGCGGCTCTACGCTCACGCGATCGTCGTCGCCAACGATCTCCTGGTCACGGGACGGAACGTCCGGGGCTGGGCCTTCGTCCCCCAGGAGGGGAACACCTTGCTGTCCACCATCGCGGCGTTCCTGCTGCAAACCGATCACCCGCGCGCCGAGGCGCTGGGGCAGAAGCTGTGCACCAGCTTGATCCCCCGAACGACCTAGTCGGGAGCCTCGGAGGGTCCCGCGCCCCCCGCGACGAGGTCGAGCCGGCAGAGCTGTCTGGCTCTCACGCGATCTGGCCCCACTCACTTTTTCTGCGTGGCGAACACCAGGTACGAGTGCGGCGGGACGGTGACCTTGAAGGTCGTTCGCGGGGGGCCCGCCGGGCGGCGCCGGTCGGTCGAGACGGTCGCCGGGACCTCCTTCGACGGCTGGCCGGTGAGCGCGTTCGTCAGCGTCACGTCCCCGGCCACCGACACGGTCACCTCCGTGTCGTCGGGGCGGAAGGACTCGACGACGAAGGTGCCGTTGTCGTAGGTGAACAACGACACCTGCGCGGGCGCCTCAATCCGCACGGGGAAGTCTTGCAAGAGGTAGCTCTTGATCGCGCTCGTCACGCCGGAGGGCAGGTTGTAGAGATCGGCGATGTTCTCGGGCACGGCCAGGACGTAGAAGGTCCCCTTCGAGTAGTGGTTCATGAGCAGGATGGGGAAGCCCTTGGCCCCGGCCACGCCGCGCACGACCGCCCAGGTGTCGTTGGTGAAGAAGTGCAGCTCCGGGAAGAGCACCGCCGGATTTTGCGGCTTGCCATCGTCGAGGCTCTGGCCGCGCCCCGCGCCGAAGCCGCTCACGAAGTCGCGGATCGCCACCACCCGGCCGGTGTCCTCGACCTCGGCGATGTCCTGGATCCCCCTCCCCTCGAGCGCGCGCAGCAACCCCGACGTCACCATGACGTTCTTGCCCGCGACGAGCTGCTTCTTGATCTTCGCGACGATGGCCGGGTCTGCCTTGGCGCTCTCGGTCAGCAAGACCATCTCGGCGCCGGCGGGGAACTGTGGCTCGAGCTCGATGGGGATGCCGATGTTGCCGAGGTAGTCGTGCAGGAAGTCCTCACCGCTGGAGCTCGTCGGCTTGTAGCTCTTCAGGCCGATCGGTCTGCCGAGCAACCCCAGCGTCTTGTCGACCGCTTCCAGTGACCAGCCGGCGACGCGCCCCCAGCTGGGCGCCGCGCTCTCGCCGGCCGGCGGCCGGTATGACCGCGCCATCGCCGACCAGTCGAAGCTGGTGGGCTTGCCTTTCCACGCGTCGCGCTCGCCGGGCTCCAGCGTCTCGATGGCCGCCATGCCGTGCCAGCTGAACAGCGTGATCTCCGGAGCCTTGGCGAACAGCGTGTCCCAGAGCTGCTCGGCGTAGCGGTCGGCATAGCGCGTGGTGAAGGTGTCGACCCAGCCACCTCCGTTGCCGCCGTCGGGCCGGATGTTGTCGAAGTAGCGGATGATCTCGTAGCTCTGGTACTGCTGCAGCAGCTGGTCGGTGATGAGGGGGTCGCGCGTCTCGCTGCCGGTGTAGATGCCGTCGAACGCGCGGGCCTGCTTCTCGAGGTCGTAGCCCAGTCCCTGGAAGTGCTCGTACCAGTTGGGGTACTTGATGATCATCCTGATCTTCGGGTTCACCGCGCGCGCCGGCTTCAAGACCAGATCGCTCGACACCTGGCGCATCGTCTCCAGGCGGTACTGCGTCCACGAGCGCTTCCCCTTGGCGGCGATGTCGGCGTCGGACTTGCTCGTGTAGAAGAAGAAGTCGTCCAGGATGACCGTGTCGAAGTGCCGCGCGGCGAGCTCGACGGCCTTCTTACACTCCTCGCGGTCGGCGCGGGTCTGGTAGTCGAACGTCCCGAACTGGCCGCCGCCGCCCCCCGCCGACAACGTCAGCCCGCCGGCCACGGCGACTCCATGATCGGTGAAGAATTTCTTGATCCTCTCCAGCGTCGCCTCGTCGGCGAAGCGCCGGTCTCGGTAGACCTCCAGGTAGACCTTGTCGAACTTCACCCGGGCCATAACCCGAGCGAACTCCGCCTCCAGCACCTTCTGGTCGGCGAAGCGCCGGGTGGCGTCCACGGCGCAGTAGATGGCGACGCGAAGGTTCTGGTACCTCCCGGCCGGCGCCGGCGGCGCCGCCCAGGCGGCGGGGAGAGTGGCCAGCAGGGAGACGGCGAGGAGCGCTGCCAGCGGCGCCCAGCGCCGCTGCCAAGAGATCCCCCAATGAGCTGTCACGCGTCGCCTCCGTCGCTGGTGCCACAAAAACGGGATTGTAACAGTCCGGGGACGGCCTCGAACGACCTTCTCTGCGCGATCAGATCCGGGGCGTGAACAGCTCTTCGTGATGGCCGCCCGGTACGCGCACGTAGAGCTGCAGCGCCATCCGGTCGGTGGTCTGGGCGTAGAGCAGCTTCAGGTGGTGCTCGCCCGTCGCGAGCTGGATGCTGCCGCGACGGCTCCAGGGTTCGTGCTTTCCGTCGTTGTCGATGACCTGCTGGCCGTCGATGAAGAGGTACGACCCGTCGTCGGAGTGGAGCCGGAAGGCGTAGCTGCCGTCGCGCGCCACCGTGAATACGCCGGTGTATTCGACCATGAACCAGCTCGCGCGCTCGGTGATGCCGGGGAAGCCGTCGACCTGCTGCCGCTCACGGACGTCGAAGGTGTTGGTGTAGAAGGTGGCCACCGGGACGCAGCCGCGGACGTCCGCGATGCGCAGGGTCCCAGGCGGGATGAAGCAGGCGACGCCCTTGAACCTGGCGGGGGTGGCGCCGCCGAAAGGGAAGTCGCCGGAGACCAGCGGCGGACCGCCGCCCCGGCCTGCCCCGGGACCGCCCGGACCGCCGTGCGCGCCCGGCCCGCTGCCCGGAGGCCCGCCCACCGGCGGCGCGGGCTCCGCGGGGCGAGAGGGCGCGGCGACCGCGTCGACGTCGACCGCCACCGCGGCCTCGCGTCCGTGCGGCTCCTCGGGCGACAGCGCCACCCGCTGCTGATTGGGTCTCTCCGCCCTTCGCGTGGGCGCGTGCGGCGCCGGGTTGGGCACGCCGCCCCCGGCGCGCGCCGTCTTCGGCTCGGTCTTTTGTTGCAGCGGAGGCGTCAGGTCGGCCAGCTCGACGTCGACGGGGCGGCCGCTCGGCGCGGTGACGACGGGCGAGGCGTCTCCCGAGCAGGCCCTGACCGAGACCAGGGCCAGGATCGCGGCGTGGAGCGCCAGCGACGCAACGAAAGAGTAGGCGTCGCGAAGGCGCCTCGGTTTCCTGCGCTGCATGGCGTCCGTCAATGACCGCCCCTGGCGATCGCCCTACCCTACTTCGGGCCGTAAAATGTGACCACCGTGTCACGGCCGCGACGTCGCCTCGTCATGGCGGCGGGAAAGACTCCGTCGAATATTCATGCGCCGAGCTGCCAGGGAAGCGTCGCCACGCGCGCCTACGTCAAATGTGCGGTGCCGGGCGACTCCTCTTCGTATCCCGCCACCGAGCGTGGATGTGCCTCGACTGTCAGGGAACCTGTTCCGACTCCTGTGGCGCCGCCGAGCTCTCGTTGTCCTGCGGCTCTGCCCGGCCGGACGCCGCCGCACCGGGAGATCCAACGTACGGGTGCCGCCCGGTACTGCCCAATCCCTCGGGTGGCGCCGTCTATTTGCTGCCTTTGCCAATAGCCGAGCCGCCCAGGGTCTTACGCTCGCGGCGGGCGGCACTATCGTGGTCGCGTACCGGAGGGATTTCGTATGGCGATGACGTTGACGTCTCCCAGCTTCGAGGCGGACGGCGAGATCCCGCGCCGCCACACCTGCCAGGGCCAGGACATCTCGCCGGCGCTCGCCTGGACTGCCGTCCCGGCGGGCGCCAAGACACTGGCGCTGATCGTCGACGATCCCGACGCGCCCGACCCAGCGGCGCCGAAGACGACCTGGGTCCACTGGGTGGTGTTCGACATCCCCGCGACCGCCGCCGGCCTGGCGGAGGGGGCCGGAAGCGCGCTCCCCCCGGGCGCCCGCGCCGCCAACAACGACTGGGGACGTGCCACCTGGGGCGGGCCGTGCCCGCCGGTGGGACGGCACCGCTATTTCTTCAAGCTCTACGCGCTCGACGCGAGCCTGCCGTCCGACCAGCTCCACACCAAAGCCGAGCTGGAGAAGGCGATGCAGGGGCACGTGCTCGCCTCGGCCCAGCTCATGGGCACGTACGCGAAGACCTGAGCCTCCCCGTCCACCTGCCCAACATTCAAGCTGGGCAGGTCTACATTCAGAACGACGCTTCCCTCGTTTGCGCCGGCGCGCCGATGGACACCGGGACCATCGACTTCGGCAACGGCAAGCAGCTCCCGAGCTGCCCGTAGCGGCGCGCCCGCCGCGCGATTGTCCGCAAAACGGCGCGCCGATGCGCTAAGACGGGGAGGCCACCCCAGCCAGGCGGGCGCCCTTTTGCGCCATTTTGTGTGAAAGGTAGTGGAACGATGAAGAAGATCGAAGCGATCATCAGGCCGCACCGTCTCGACGAGGTGAAGGATCGGCTGAAGCAGGCTGGCGTCACCGGCATGACCGTCGTCGAGGTCAAAGGCTTCGGAAGGACGGGGGGGAAGACGGAGGTCTACCGCGGGTCGGCCTACGTCGTGGACTTCATCCCCAAGGTGATGATCGTCGCGGTGGTCCCCGACGCGCTGGCCGCCACCGCCATCGAGACGATCGCCATGGCCGCCAAGACCGACAAGATCGGCGACGGAAAGATCTTCGTCTCCACGATCGACGAGGTCGTCCGCATCCGGACCGGCGAGCGCGGCGAAGACGCGATCTGAGCGCGCGCCGTCGACCTGACCTGGTTAGGCGCGCGCCCGGAGAATGGAAATCCAGGTTCGCGCCTGCCCGGAGGCTGCCCCGCCCGGGCGGGTGATCGGCGCGCGCCGCGCCGGGCCTTCTCAGTCATGGGCAAGAGCTCAGGTCCGATCCGTCAGTCGCGCCGGGTGCTCGCCGGTTGCTTCGCCGCGGCGCTGGTCGTGGGCTGCGCCAGCGCGGGCGGCGGCGGGACGGCGACCGGCGGATCGACCGGAAGCGGAACCGGCGGCGGATCGGGCGCGAACACCGGCTCCGGCGGCAACACCGGCTCCGGCGGCGGCATGGGCTCGGGCGGCGTCCCCGCGTCCGGTGGAACGACCGGCTCGGGGGGCGTCACGAGCTCCGGCGGCAACAGCGGCGCGGGCGGCAGCAACGGTTCCGGAGGCATCTCCGGGAGCGGCGGCGCCGCTGTCACGACCGGGGGCAACACCGGAACCGGCGGCCTCACCGGCGCGGGCGGCACCGCAGCTGGCGGAGCGGCCGGCGCCAAGGGTGACTCGACGGGGAGCGGCGGAGCTGGCGGGTCGGGTGGCGTGAAGGGGACCGGCGGCGCGGCGGGCGCGGGCGGCGCCGGCGGTGCAAATGGGGGCGCGGGCGGCGCGGACACGACCTGCCCGACGGTGACCCCACGAACCGGCGGCATGCAGATCTGCAACGCGCCCACCGCGGGCGAAAGCGGCAACATCGGGAGTACCGGCTACTCGTACAACTTCTGGTCCGACGGCAAAGGATCGGGCTGCATGACCGTCTATGGAACCGACGCCGCGTTCAAAGCGAACTGGACGAACGTCGGCGACTGGATCGCCCGCGTCGGCCTCGCCTTCGACAAGACCAAGACGTACGACAAGCTCGGCACGTTCTCGTCGGACTTCGCGTACACGATGACCGGAATAACGACCGGCGGCTTCGGGAACATCGGCGTCTACGGCTGGTCGGTGAACCCGCTGCACGAGTACTACATCG
>DASYEX010000221.1:0-14590 GCA_036498765.1 Polyangia bacterium | reverse complement strand
CTCCTTTGCTCGATCCGCCGGCGGCTCCCCCGGAACTGCTGCCGCCGCTCCCGCCGCGCCCGCTCGCGCCGCCGCCGCCTCCTTGGCCGCTGGTGCCGCTCGCCCCCCCCATGGGCGTGCCTCCCGCGCCGCCCTTGCTGCTGCCGCCCGAGCCCGTGACGCCGCCCGAGCCCGTGACGCCGCCCGTCCCGGTCGCGCTGCTGCCGCCGCTCCCCGAGCCCCCGCTCCCGGTGGCGCCGCCCGAGCCGCCTCCGCCGGAGCCGGTGTTTCCGCCGCTGCTCGTGTTTCCCCCGGAGCCGGTGTTCCCGCCCGAGCCCGAGCCGCCGCTGCCGGTCGTGCCGCCCGTCTCCGCCGCACCGCCCGAGCCTTCGCTCGCGCCGCCGGTTCCGCTGGCGCAGCCCGCGCCGACGAGGGTGGTCAAGGACGCGACCAGGGCGACGGCACGCAAGCGGGACTGCATACGGCTGTATGCGCCGGGACCCGGGAATCGATCACCGGAAAACGGCTGCGCTTCAGAAGCTCAACGAACGGATCACGCCGGCGAGGAGCAATCCCGCCGCTAGCGAGGCACCGTTGGCGAGCGCGGAGATTCCGAGCGCGCGGGCGACGGGGAGCCCGGGGAAGACCAGGGCGTAGAATACGGCCTCGGCCAGCCAGGCCCACAGCTCGGACAGCAGCGTGGACGTGTGGCCGGTCAGGCCCACCAGCCGCGGGAAGACGAACCAGACCAGCGGATGCGTCGCGAGCTGCGCGAACACGGCCAGCAGGAAGCGGCGCGGGGCGCGCACCCGGACGTCGCGGGTCAGCGCCAGGACGATCGGCGCCTCGACGGCGGCGGTGATCAGGAAGGCGACGAGCCAGGCGCGGGGCGTGGGCATCGCGGGTTCTCCCAGCCGCGGACATAGAGAAAGGAGCCGGCGGCCAGCTCCAGGTAGCCGTGGAATGACGCGAGCGACATGTAGAGCTGCCGGGTGCGGTGGACGCTGGCCAGCGAGGCGCCCAGCACGGCGGCCGCGGCGAGCGCGGTCACGACGAGCAGCGGCAGCGGCAGATCGCGGCGCAGCGAGCGCCACGACATCTGGAACGAGAGAGTTCCCTGGCCGCGCAGATCGTCCTGCGGGACGAACGACAGCCAGACGGCGTAGTGGATCGACTGCAGGAGGACGAACGACAGGCCGAGACCGAGCGCCGTCCGTTGCGGCATCCAGCGCGGCCAGGCGAACACCGACTCGTCGACCAGGCGCGCCGCCCACGGGCCGTCGAAGCGGACGTAAGGGAGGGCGGCGCCCGAGGCCAGCAGGGCGACGGCGAGGGCCAAGAGGCCGAGGGCCGGAAGCGCGAAGCGGCGGCGCTGCCGCCAGATGAGCAGCCACAGGCCGATCGCCACCAGGTTGTGCAGGTGGGCGAAGAGCAAGCGGGCCAGGTGGGGATGCGCCAGCGCGGCGACGCCGATCGCCGCCAGTGCCGGGATCAGCGCAGCGGCGCGCCGTCGGGCCGGCAGCGACGATCGGGTCGTGGCCCAGCCGGCGACGGCGCCGGCCACCGCCCAGCCCCAGCCAAATCCGACCTCGAGCGCGGCCGACGGCAGGCGACCCGGAAACCCGAGCTCGAGGGCGCGCAACGCGAAGAGGGCCACGCACCCGGCCGCGAGCGCGACGCCCCACCAGTGCGGCACACCCCGGCGGAGGACCAGGTAGCGCGCGTCGGCGGCGAGGTGGACGACGCCGAACAGTGCCGGGGCGACGACGAACGGCACGCCCGGACAGAGCAGCGTCAGTGCGAACGCTGTCGTGACGCCGGCCAGGGCCTGGAGGCGGAGGCGCTCGTCGCGACGGACGACCGCCGCGCCCAGTGCCGGCACGCGGGCGATTCCGAGCAGCAACGCTCGGCGCGCGCGGTCGAGCGGGGCGGCGGCGATCGTGACGACGCCGGAGAGCATGTTCAGCGCGGGCGCCGTCGGCGGGAGAGCGAGAGGAAGCCGAGGCCGATCACGAGGAGGCCCCCGGCGATCCCGGCGGTGGTCTGGGCGCCGCCGATCGTGCAGCCGCCACCGCCGGAGATGGCGGACGTCCCGCCGGTTCCGGTGGTGCTCGTGCCGCTTCCGGCGGCGCCGGTGGCACTCGCGCCGGCCGCGCCGGTGGTGCCCGCGCCGGCCGCGCCGGTGGTGCTCGCGCCGGCCGCGCCGGTGGTGCTCGCGCCGGCGGCGCCGGTGGTGCTCGCGCCGGCCGCACCGGTGGTGCTCGCGCCACCGGCGCCGCCCGCTCCGGTTTCACCCGTCGGGGGGCCGGTCGGCGGGGCGGCAGCCGGCATCGCGCACGCGTACTTGTTGGTCGCGCCCGCGGGGGTGCACCAGGCGCTGAGGACCATGCAGGTGGCCCCGTCGCCGCAAGCGGTCTGGAGATTCGCCGCCGAGCAGGTCACGCTGCTCGTCGTCAACACCGTCGGGCAGGCGTCGCACTTGTACTCCGTCGTCGCCGTGCTGGGGGGAGTGGTCGCCGAGCAGGAGACGGCGTAACACTTGCCCGCGCCCTGGCAGGGCTTGCCGACGTCGGCGGCGGCGCAGGTGATGAGCGACGCCTCTTCATCGCAGGTCGGTGCGATGTCGGCGCGGGCCGCCGGCGCGGCGACCAGCAAGACGATCGGCGTCAACACCAAAAGCGAGGGCAAGGCCAAGGTAGGGAAACGAAGTCTGGTCATAGATGGGGCTCCTCCCGGGCAGGATATCGCAGCAAGCGTCGTGCCGTGACGCGGGCCGGTTCGACGGGAGGACGGGGTGAAGGTCTCACGGAAATTCGAGGGGCAGCGTCACCGCCGCCGCGGTCGGCGCCTCACTTGACGACGACGGTGGCCGTGGTGAAGGCGATCGTTCCGGTGCTGCTCTGCGCCTCGACCAGCACCTTGGCCTCTTCCAGGTTCCCGAGCTGGAGGCCGAGCGTCGTCCACTGCGAGAAGTGTTGGGAGATCGAGATGTGTCCGCACTGGCGGGCGGTCTGCCGCACGCTGAAGTACTGGTCGAAGTTCTGGTCGGTCCCGGTGATGTTGGGCTTGTTCAGCTGGGTGTGCTTCCAGACGTCGTAGGTACCGCCATCGACGGTGATGGTCCCGACGTGGGTGCGGGCGGTGCCGTCGGACGCCGTGCCGCCGGGCATCGTGTCCCCCCAGTCGTCGAGGATGTAGTACTCGCGCAGCGGGTTGACCGTCCATCCGTAGATGCCGACGTAGACCAGACCGCTGTTGCCGGTCTTGGTCTCGGCGAAGTCGGAGGAGATCGTTCCGAGCTGGGTCGGCGTCTTGGTCTCGTCGAACTGCAGTCCGTTGCGGGCCAGCAGATCGCCGACGCCGGTCCAGGTCGCGCTGAAGGTGGCGTCGACGCCGTACACCGTCATGCAGCCGGAGCCGGTCCCGTTCGACCAGAGCTCGTACGCGTAGCTGCCGTCGGCGGTCCCTTTCGAGCTGGTGCAGTACTGCTTCCCGCCGGTGGGTGGCGTGGCCGCCGGGCAGCTGCTCGAGGCGCCACCCGCGCCGCCGCTCGACCCGCCGCCTCCCGCGGCGCCGCCGGTCCCCGTCGCGCCGCCCGCGCCCCGTGCCCCGCCGGCGCCTCCCGTCCCCGTCGCGCCACCCCGGGCGCCGCCGGTCCCCGTGGCGCCGCCCGCGCCGGCGCCGCCACTGCCCCGACCGGCGCTCCCGCCGGCCGCGCTGGTCGTTCCCGCCGTGCCACCGCTGCCGGCTGCGCCGCCGTTGTTCCCGGCACCGCCGCCGGTGCTGACCGCTGTCCCGCCGCTGCCGCCGCGCCCGCCGGCTCCGGAGCTTCCGCCGCTGCCGCCGGTCGCGCCGCCGCTGCCGCTGGTCGCGCCGCCGCTGGTCGCGCCGCCGCTGCCGATCGAGCCACCGCTCGACGGGCCGCCGGTGCCGCCCTCTCCGCCGCCGGCTCCCGAGCTGGAACAGCCCCCGAGCGCCGCCGCGGCGAGGCACGCCGCGACCGGGCCCAGCGACCAGCCGCTCCGGCCGTGGCGCGACCTCATGATCTCGAGGATTCCCGGGTTTGGCGTTTCGGATCGCGGCGGCCGGTCTATCGGCCGGTCGGGGGGACGCGTTCGGGAAAGAGCTGGGCCAGGCCTTCCCTGGTCGCGAGGGCGACGCCGCGCTCGGTGACGATGCCGGTCACGAGACGCGCCGGTGTCACGTCGAAGCCGGGGTTGGCGACCGGGCTCCCCGGCGCAGCGACGCGGACGCGCGCGCCCTCGCCCGAGGCGGTCGCCCCGACGACCGTCGCGACCTCTTCGCCGTCGCGCTCCTCGATGGGGATGACGTCCGCGGCGCCGGTGATCGACCAGTCGATCGAGGGCGAGGGCGCGGCGACGTAGAACGGGATCGCGTTGTCACGCGCGGCCAGCGCCTTCAGGTAGGTGCCGATCTTGTTGACGACGTCTCCGCTGGCGGTCGTCCGGTCGGTCCCGACGATGGCCAGGTCGACCCGCCCGCGCTGCATGAGGTGGCCGCCCGCGTTGTCGACGATCACCGTGTGGGGGACGCCGTGCTGGCCGAGCTCCCAGGCGGTCAGCGCTGCGCCCTGGTTGCGCGGCCGCGTCTCGTCGACCCACACGTGGACGGCCAGGCCCGCGTCGTGGGCCGCGTACACGCCGGCCAGCGCGGTCCCGTGATCGACGGTGGCCAGCCACCCGGCGTTGCAGTGGGTCAGGATCTGCAGGGGCTGGCCGGTGCGGCGCGCGGCGGCGGCGCGGAAGAGGGCGAGGGTGTGCTGGCCGATGGCGCGGTTCATGGCCACGTCCTCGTCGGCGATCTCGTCGCCCGCGGCGCGCGCGGCGGCGACGCGCGCCGCGGGCGGCAACGGCGCGAGACGCGCGGCGACCGTGTCGAGCGCCCAGCGGAGGTTCACCGCCGTGGGCCGCGTGGCGAGCAGCGCCTCGTGCGCGGCCGTCACGCCGCCGTTCGACGGATCCGCGCGGACCGCCAGCCACATTCCATAGGCCGCCGTCGCGCCGATGAGCGGCGCCCCCCGGACCTGCATCGTGCCGATGGCGCGTACCGCGTCCTCGACGGAGCGGAGCTTTCGGACGACGAACGCGTGCGGCAGCGCCGTCTGATCGATGATCTCCACGCCGTCGTCGACGGCCCAGATGGTCCGGGTCGGTTTGCCGTGAACGTTCATGCCTGCGCGGCGAGTGTACCCGGGGACCAGCGACAACGAGGTGCCAAACGGGGTCGGCATCTACGCGCGCGACGAGAACGGCTCCTGCGATTTCAAACGGCTGACCGACAGTTACACCAACGCCGGTTTCGAGCAGGCGTCGCTGACGGGGTTCGGTTACCTGCTCGTGGCAGCTCCTTCGGCCGTCGATCCTTCGACCTGCGGCGGCGACGGGTCGGCGCGAGACTAGCGCCACAGCCGCTCCCGCGCGCTCAGCGGGAGAGCGACTCGCGCAGGTGGGTCAGGCGCGTGGTGGCGCCGCGATCGCCGGCGTTGCTCTTGATGGCCTTGTCGACGGCGGGGATCGCCTCGGCGCCGTAGATGTCGCGGATGGCCTTGACGGCGGCGTGGCTGGCGGCCGGGTGGGCGGCCGCCTTGACGAGATCGGGGAGCATCTGCGGATCGCCGCGGCAGGTCGAATCGAGGCGGTCGGCGCGGACGTAGCGGTCGACGGCGTCGCTGAACCAGTCGAGCTGCGCATAGGCGCGCCCGAGCAGAAGCCAGGGGCGCGGGTCGCTCCGATTGGCGCTGGAGAACTCGTACAGCGGCTGCAGCGCCTTCTGCGACAGGCGGACGTCGCGATCGAGCTCGGCGCGGATCGCGCGCAAGGGGCGCGGGACGGGCGCGCGCCAGGGGTTGCGGGCGCGCGGGCGGGTCGGCCGCTCGCTTGGCGGCTGCGCGGGCGGTTCCTTCTCCTCGGGCGCCGCCACGTCTTCTGCCGCGGGCGCCTTCGCGGGCGGCGGCTCGGGCTTGGCCGGTGTCTCCGTCGGCGGCGGGCGCCTGTGCGGCGGCTTCGCGGTCGGCGTCGCGCTCTCGCTCGGCGTCCCAAACTCGCGCCGCAAGTAGGTCCGCAAGGAGGTCGCGGCCGCGGCCACGCCGGCCGCCAGGACAACGAGCATCACCATCCCGCGCAGGAACCGCGAGCCCGCCGTCGGGGTGGTCCGGGCGCGCCCCGTCGTCTTGCGGCGCCGGGCCTCCGACCGTCCGCCGCCCATCCCCTCGGGGGGCAGCTTGTCGATGACCGTCTCCAGCGCCGCCAGCATCACGCTCGCGTCCTTGAAGCGCGCTCCCGGCTTCTTGGCCATCGCCTTCTCGACCACCGACTGGAGCAGCGGCGCCGCCGCGCCCAGCCCCGGCCGGATCTTGGCCAACGCGGGGATCGGCGAGGTGAGGTGGGCCATCACCACGGCCTCGGGCGTGTTCTCGACGAACGGACGGCGTCCGCTCACGAGCTCGAACAGCACGCAGCCGGACGCGTACACGTCGGTCCGCGCGTCGGCGGGATTGCCCTTGGCCTGCTCGGGCGACATGTACGCGGGCGTTCCGAACACGGCTCCCGCGCGGGTGAGCGTATCGGCGGTGGCCTTCGACCCCGGCTTCTTCTCGATGAACTTCACCATCCCGAAGTCGAGCAGCCGCACGTGATCGGCCTGGTCGGGGAGCTCCTGCAAGAAGACGTTGGCCGGCTTCAGATCGCGGTGGATGATCCCCTTGCCGTGCGCGAAGCCGAGGCCCCGCAGCGTCTGGCGCGCGATGTCCAGCGCTCGCCAGAGGGGCAGCGGTCCTTGCTTGAGCAGCTCCGCCAGCGTCCTCCCCTGCAGGAGCTCCATCACCAGGAACGGAATGCCGTCGTCGATCCCCGAGTCGGTCACCGGGACGACGTTGGGGTGCGCGAGCGCCGAGAGCGCCTGCGCCTCGCGCTCGAACCGGCGGCGCCATTCGCCGATGCCCGCGGTGTCCTCGTGGAGCACCTTGATCGCCACGAACCGACCGAGGTGCGCCTGCCGCCCGCGGTAGACGACGCCCATGCCCCCCTCGCCGAGGCGCGCCACGATGTCGTAGCGTCCGTCCAGCTTCCGTCCGATCAGCGGATCGGACTGTGGGTCGGTCTTCGACAAATCCACGACCACGCCGCGACTATAGCGCGGGTGGAGCGCCGCTCCGCATCAGTTCGCCCGCGGCGGCGCGATCCGGAGCCACAACGTGCGTGGCGCGTGGCAGCGCCGGCAGGCAAGCTCGATCGCGCGCACGACGCCGCGTGCGGTCGAGGTCGCCCGATCGCCGCGCGGTTCGAGCTCGCCGCCACACTGGATGCAGGGCGTGGCGCGCGCCATCGTCTCGACGACCGACGCCGAGGCGACGTCGATGGGGTGCTCGGGCGAGGCGCCGGCGAGCTGGCCCGCCAGATCTTCGACGCGGCGGACCTCCTTGCGGAGCGCGCGATCGCGCGCGCGTCTTTCACGGCGGGGACGAGGCGGGCGCGGCACGATCGGGGGTCGGGCCAGCTTACCGGAAGCTGCCGGCTGGAACAGCTTGCCCCTGACACTTCGGGTCAGGGACGAATTTTCGACCTATTGCGCGGTGAGAAATCTGGAAACTCGGTCTATCATCCGGCCCTTGCTTCGGCTGTCCCTGCTCCTGGCTGCCGCGTTGTCGGTCGTCCCGCTGTCCGGCGTCGCCACGGCGTCCAAGCCGTCGCTCTCCAATTGGACCAAGGCCAAGCACGGCAAGGTGCTGACGCCCGCGAAGGCTCCGCCGCCGGCGTCCGCGCCGAAACCCGCGGTAGCCAGCGCGGCTTCGAAGTCGAAGGCGAAGCCCGATGGCGCCGGAACCTCGAAGGCGAAGCCCGACAGTCCAGTCCTGGCGAAGACGAAGTCCGACAGCGCCGCCGGGTCCAAGGCGAAGTCCGAGGGCGGCTCCGTCGGCGGCAGGGTTGCGGTGTTCGGATTCACCGGCGACGGCGCCGCGCGCGTCCAGCAGGTGGTGGTCAATACGCTGCGCATGCGCGGGATGCAGGTCATGACGTCGTTGCGACCGGTCGACAGCGCCGAGCAGTATCGCGACATGGCGGCGACGCTGGGGCTGGCCGCGTACATCGACGGCAGGGTCGGCAGCGGCGGGGCCGGAGGTCGGGCCACGGTGCAGGTCCGCAGCGGCGTCAGCGGGCGGCGGATCGCTTCACTCAGCTTTTCCGGCGACCACGGCGCGCTGACCGCGGACGTCGGCGACCGGCTGTGGCCGAAGATGGGTCCGCAGCTCACGCGCCTCTGCGCCGAGGCCGCCAAGCCGCACAAGGCCGCGCGGCGCGCGATGCGCATCGACGCGGGCTCGCCGCTCGGGGCCAGCGCGCCCGACGATTACCTGCCGCCGCACCTTCGCAACGAGCCCCCCAAGGGACGCCAGAAGGACGATCCCTGGGCCGACGAGCCCTAACCCGAGCGCGATCGACGCCGGTTTTTAGCCGACGCGGCGAAGCCCCGCCGAAACAGGAGATCGGCCGGCGTTCCCGCGAGCACCGCCCGTGCCTCCTCGGCGGCCGCCGGTCCCGCTCCGAGGTGCGCGCGCATCCCCACCTCGCAGGTCCGGAGCACCATCTCCAGCGCCTCCACGGGGCGGGGCCGCCGCCCGTCGTGAGCGCCGCCCGCGATCCAGACGTTCACCAGATAGCCGACCTCGCGGGCGCGCCCGTCGAAGAGCGCGGGCTCGCGCTGCCGCAAGTCGCTCATCGCCTGCTCGAACAGCGGCGCGACGAGGTGCGGCTTGGCCTCCGTGCTGCCGCCGGGCGCAGGCAAGGCACGCGCCGGGGCGGGCGCCAGCACCTCGGCCTGCTGTAAGAGCGCGTCGAGATCGCGCCGGTCGGCGGCCGCCGTGCTCGGCTCCGGCGGCGCGCCGCGACTGGGCGCCGCCTTCGCCGTCTCGCGCGCCGGCGTCTCCAGCCCGCGGAAATACGCGCGCGTGATCGGATCGCGCGCCTCGTCCGGGCCACCCCGCCGCGCGAGCTCCAGGAACGCGCGCGCGTCGGCCGGGCTGACGAACCCTTCGGCGCTGCGCCGGTCGTCGCGGCCCGCCGCCACGTCGCTGTCGAGCATCTCCTCGGCGGTCAGCACCTGGAAGAGTCCGCCCTGACCCGAGATGTACTCGGTGCTCATCTCGCAGCACCGCTCGAGGATCGCGCGCAGGCGCTCGTGATGATCGCGATCGAGCGCCATCAGCGCGCCCCAGACGTCGTCCCAGGCGTCCGGCTCGCGCGCGATCACCCGGAGCTCTTCGAATTCCTCGAACGCGGCGTCGGCCAGCGCGCGCTCGAGCTGCTCCGCCTCCTCGTCTGCGGGACGCAGCAGCTCCTCCAGCACCTCGAAGTCCAGCACCAGCACCAGCCGGTGCACGGCCAGCGCCACCAGATCCGGCGGCAGCTCGCAGAGCCGCTGCACCAGGTGCGCCTCGCCCGCCTCGGCCATCACCCGCAGCCACAGCACGAACCGTTCGGGGCGGAACCTCTCGTCGCCGCCGGCCCGCTCGGCGCGCCAGAGATCGTCGTCGAACACACGTTCGAGCTGGGCCGTGCTCGCCAGCGCCACCAGCTCGCCGGCGTCCTCGAGCCCAATCCGATCGATCAGCTTGCCGAGCACCGCGCCCGGCAGCTCGCGCACGGCGGCCACCAGGCCGGGCCGTTCCAGGATGCGCATGAGCAGCTTGGTCGACGGGAGATCGGCGAGGCGGCTCGGGCGGCTGAGCGTGGTCATCGGGACTCCTTTCGCGAGCCCTCGATGTTCGGCAACGGCGGAAAACGTACTACCTATTGATTTTTATGGAGAATCGGTAGTATTTATACGGGGTCGTTCGGGGGTCCAAAAGGTGGCGCGGCGCGGTGAGCGCGCGATCGACTACTTGGACATCACCAGCAGCGCCACCGAATTGGACGCCAGGGAGAACCCGCTGACGGTGCCGTTCGTGACGGTGACGGCGGTGTCGACCGCCGGTGCTGCGCCCGCGACCATCCGATAGACCTGCGCCGAGCCCGACGGCGCGAAGTTATTCACCGTGATCGAGAGGCCCGACTGCGCGGCGCCGCTCACGTTCACCAGCATGACCCACAGCTTGGTCGGTGCCGTCGGCGAATCCGACCCCGCGTAGACGTTGACGCCCTTGTTGGGGCTGGCGGCGCCGACCGAGAACGCCCCGAAGCGCCCGCCCTGGCCGTCGTAGTTGCGGTACATGGCCATCGCGTTCCAGACCGGCAGGTGCGTCGCGCCGTGCACCAGGGTCGTCCAGTACGACGCCACTCGATAGCCGAGCCGCCCGTACATCCCGAGGATGTCCGCTTCCTGGGTCCCGGTGGTGGCGTCCGGCGTGCTTCCGTCGGTGCCGTCCTTCGAGACGTTGTACTCGCTGACGCAGATGCCGGTGCCGGGGTAGGCCGAGTTGATCCACCCCTGCACGTGCGGGACGACCGAGGTCGTCGTCGAGTCCCAGAGCGCCGAGGTGTCCCCCAGCCCCTTGCCCGGGAAGGGGTAGTGCATGTCGACGCAGTCGAGCGGGCGGACGTGCGTCGACGCCTCCTCGGCGGCGGCCATCTGCAGGATCGCCGCCGTCAGCGAGCTCGTGGCGCTGTAGGGGCCGGCGGGGGTGCCGCACTCGAGGTTGGGGAGGGCCACCAGATCCGCCGGATTCTCCATGCACATGAAGAGGACCGCGGCGGTCGGGTCGGCCGCCTTGACGGCCTTCGCGTAGGCCATCGTCCGGTTGATGAAGTCCTGGTTGAGGCTGGTGCCGACGCCGGCGTTGGTCGTGTAGAAGGGCTGGCAGTTGGTGCCGGGCGGGTAGAACGTCGAATAGACGTCGGCGCGGAGGTTCTGCCAGTTATCGGGCTCGTTATCGAGCTGGTAGTACCGGACGCCGCCGCTGGCCGCCGAGCCGAACGTCGACACCAGGTGGTTGACCCAGTCGCTCATGAACGTCGTATCGAGGACGGACGAGCCCTTGTCGACCACCTCTTCTTGTGACGTCCCCAGCGTCTGGCAACAGGTGGAGATCTGGTTGCTGCCCGCGCAGTCGGGCGTCCCCGGGTTCGGCGTGGCCATGCTGGAGACCCAGCCGGTGATGGGGATGGTCATCAGCGTGTCGGCGTGCTGGGCGACGTTGTAGTGGACGAACTGGTCCGAGCTGGTCTTGAGGGCGGCGTCGGGCGCGGGCGAGTCGAAGCGCCCGGTGTAGTTCGCGCAGTTCCAGTCGCTGCCCGCGTTGGAGACGTCGTTCTTCCAGTTGTACGAGCTGGTGGCGTCGCCGCCCCAGCGGTTGAGCGCGGCCACCTTCATCGAGTCGTCGCTGTTGAGCGCCACGCCGTAGATCGCCGGCGAGATGGCGGTCAGCTGGGAGCTGGCGTCGACGACGACGCTGGTCGTGCTCGAGGAGGCGAGGCAGGTCTGCGACGGCCCGCAGAGCTGGGAAGGCGGGCATCCGCCGCAGGTGTGGCCGCACCCGTCGTCGCCGCAGGTCTTGCCGGCGCAATTCGGCGTGCAGGCCAGGCTGCCGCCGGCTCCGGTCGACCCACCCGACGCCGGGGTTCCGCCGGTGGCGGTACCGGCTTGCCCGCCGGCGCCGCCCGCCCCGGTCGTCGCGTTGTCGGTGCCGCGGTGCGAGCCGCAGCCCGTGCCGGAACCGAGCCCGAGAGCCGACAGCGCCGCCAGGGAAACGATGGATGTGAGCGACCGGGACGTCATCCGAGCGGACTCCATTTTCTGACACTTGGCCGCCGCAGGCAATGGACGCTGGCCACGCGGCCCGCGGACGAGCTCGGCAAGAGCCTGTACGGACCGGCGTCCGACATTCTAGATTGCGACGGTGTTCGCGCTCGGGCATCTCGGCCTCGGCAAGAAGATCGCCACGCGGCCGTTTGGCCGCTTCTCGCGCGCCGAGCGCCGGGCGTTCTTTCTCGGCGCGCTGCTCCCCGACCTCATCGACAAGCCGCTCTTCTACATTCCGTTCTGGGTCACCGGGGAGCGGGGGACGTTCCTCTCCGGCACCCACCTGTTCGCGCACACCGGCCTCTTCCTGCTGGCGCTGATCGTCGCCGCGCGGCTGACGCGCTCGCCGCCCCTACGCGCGGTGGCCTTCGGCGTCGGGACCCACTTCGTCCTCGACGTCGTCGGCCTGTCGATGGGCCTGGGGACGCTGCTCTGGCCGTTCCTGGGATGGCACTTTCCGGTGTTTCCGTTCCGGAACCTCGGCCAGCACCTGTCGACGATCCTGAATCCGATCACCCTGGCCGGTGAGACGATCGGGGGGGCGATCCTCTGGTGGGACTGGCGAAGGGCGCGCCGACCCAGGTCGCGCGCGGCCTGACGCCGTCGGTCGGCCGGCGGCGCCGCTCGTCAGGACGGCGGATCACGCAGGTGTTGAGACGGCTGGCGCACGACTTTTCGACGCAGTACCCGCAGTCACAATCGCCGTCGCTGGTGCACTTCTTCACGCTGCACCCGCCGGTGGTGGCCGTCGCGTCCAGAGAGAACCGCGCACGCCGTCATGAGACAGATAAGCGACGACCTCTTCATAAGCACCCCCCGAAGGTTAAGAGCCAGACCTTACTGCCGGCCGGCAATGCGCCAGTCTACGGCGGGCGGGAGTTGCCAAGACTGCGGTATGCTGACCGGGCGATGGGACGCATCGAGCGGGTGGGGACGGCGGCGCTGGCGGTGCTGGCCCTCGTGGGCTGTGCGACGACGAGCGGGGCCGGATCGGCGGCGGCCTACGGGGCGGGCGATGGGACCAGCTGCGAGCAGGCCGTCGTCATCCATGCGCCCACCGAGATGGCCGGAACGCGCGCGGAGTACGACTGGATCGCCG
Organism: Polyangia bacterium; assembly: GCA_036498765.1. Taxonomy (GTDB): domain Bacteria; phylum Myxococcota_A; class Polyangia; order Fen-1088; family Fen-1088; genus JADGRB01. The sequence goes on along the minus strand of DASYEX010000221.1, from coordinate 1,758 downwards.
CCCGGTACCCCGGGTACCACCGCGACCGGCAGGCGCTCATCCGATGCAACGGCCGCCCGGCTGATCAGCTTCGGATCCGGACGGCGGCCGGCCAAGAGGTGGAAATCTTCTTCGATATCTCCGAGTATTTCGGCCGGTTCTGAACCGCGATGAACATTCGCCCGCGGCGGCCGGCGCGTCTCGGAACCTCGTCGCTCGGGCGTTGTCAGCGTCACGATGCGGCTTGAGCGGCGGGCCTGAGGGGCGCTCATTGGACTTGCCGCTGTGGCGCTCGCGGGCGGTCTGGTGTGGAAGAGGAATCACGCCGTGGTCTCGCCGCGGATACCGCGCGTGATCTTCGATGAGCACACCGCTCGCAAGAACAGGATGCTGCGCGACCTGGACGAGCTCTGGATGCCCGCGACGGCGGACATCCAGGCGCTGGAGGAGCAGCTTCCCGGCTTTGTTCGGCGTGAAGCAGTCGCCTGGTCGGACCCCGATTCTGCCCTCTACCCGTCGGTGACCACCCTGTGGGAGCGGGGCGCTCTCGTACCATCGCCGGTACGCCGGAATCGTCCGCGCTCACCGCCGCATCATCGAGGGGAACTTCTTCTGCGGCCCGCCCGAGAAAGATTGGCGCCAAGAGCTGGTGGACGTCGGGGGAGGCGGCGATTGCTTCTTCCAGGTGAGCTACGACGTCAAGGCGCGGCGTCTCGTCGACCTCGACATCAACGCCCCCAAATGAGCGCCGGCGTGCAGCCCCTAGTTTCCGGTTCCGAAGTCGAGAACGATGGGCGCGGTGACGGTGGCGCCCAGAATCAGCGCTCCATCATGGAGCTCTGATCCCCCTCGCCACAGGAACGGGACCGCGGCGAAGAAGCCGAGATTGTTCAGTTGAAAACCAGCCCGAAGCTCGACCCCCGGATAGAACACGTTGTCGCTTCCGGCGAAAGCTGTTCGCGCGACCGATTGGTCGTCGGAGGCGAGACTCCCACCGAGGATCCGGAAGATTGGGCCTGCCTCCGCAGAGATGGTGAACACCGAGTTACCGGTCGCCGTCTTGCCTTGGGCCAGAATCCCGAACATGAGATCCAGCGAGTAGATGGTGGCGTTCGTCTGAAAGCTGGTCGTTGCGCCCATGGGGCTGGTAATCGTTACGTTGTTCGCCCCGAGCTTGGGATGGAGCATGAAGCCGTAAGAGGCGTCCGCGCACGTCTTGGAGCCGTTCAGCAGCCAGCACCCATGCATGTAGCGCGCTTCCAGCGTCGCTGAATCGGCCGTGGATGACGGGGCGAGCAGGGTCTGGCTAAAATCGGTGTAGGAGCTGCCGGTCAATGTGGAGTTCGTATCTTTGTTGATCGTCAGCATCAACCATAGCCACTGGGAGCTCAGACCGAGCCCGCCGCCGACCGCAACGCCAGACTGTGAATTGTCGCTCTTTGGTTGCAAGCTTGCGGCGGCGTCGCCGGTCAGGAGCAACTGGACGCGCGGGGTCGAGGTCGCTTGACCACCAGGTGGTGGCGGGTTGGGCGCGCTCAGCGCCGCGACGTTTCCCGCGGTGAGGGCGGCCATCGCCTTCGCACCCGCGGTCAGGACCAGCGTGGCGGCGGTGATGCGACTCGCTCGGACACAGCTTCGTGTACGCATATCCCGATAACGCGCCACTTCGAGGATCTTTCAGCGGCGGCCGCGCGGGAATCAACCCGGTCGGGCGGGGCCGTAAGACGATTCCTTTCACGGAGAAATGCAGCCGCGACGGACCGCCGTTCGGGTCTACCT
>DASYEX010000220.1:0-10340 GCA_036498765.1 Polyangia bacterium | reverse complement strand
CGGGATCGCTGCCGCGCAGGCTCTTGATGAAGGCGCTCACCACACCGTAGTGTTCGTCCCCGGCCTTGTCGTAGAGGATGGTCTTCTTCTGGGCCGCCTCCTCGACGACCGGCGCGGTGATGGTCGCCTGGCCGGCGGCGTCGGGGACCGCCACGGCGGCGGCCGCTTCCAGCGTCGCCAGCGCCCGCCGGGCGTCGCCGCGCGCCTCGCGGACGATGAGGTCGCGCACGTCGTCGGCGACGAGCAGCGCGCGCCCGCCCAATCCGCGCTCCTTGTCGGCGAGCGCCCGATCGACGACCGTCCGCAGGTCCGCGTCCGACAGCGCCTGCAGCACGACCACCTTGGCGCGCGAGAGGAGCGCGGCGTTCACCTCGAAAGACGGGTTCTCGGTCGTCGCGCCCACGAGCACGATCGTCCCCGCCTCGACGTGCGGCAAGAGCGCGTCCTGCTGGCCTTTGTTGAAGCGGTGGATCTCGTCGACGAACAGCACCGTCCGCTCGCCCTGCTGGTCGCGCCGGGTCGCGGCCTCGGCCACCGCCTCACGTAGCTCCTTGACCCCCGCCATGACGGCGGAGAGCGACACGAAGCGAGCGTGCGCCTCGGCCGCCAGGAGGCGTCCCAGCGTCGTCTTCCCGGTCCCCGGCGGCCCCCACAAGATGAGCGACGGCAGCTCGCGCGCCTCGAGCGCGCGCCGCAGCAGCTTTCCCGGCCCGAGCAGGTGCGCCTGCCCGACCAGCTCGCCCAGCGTGCGCGGGCGCATCCGCTCGGCCAGCGGCTGTCCCCGCCGGTCCTTGCTGGCCGCGGCCGCGAAGAGGTCCATTGCCGGCAGTCTAGCGCCGTCTGGCCGTAAGATGGTCACCATGCGCCTGCCCGCCAACGGCAACTACGGCTACACGCGCTTCGGCGCCTATGCGGGACCGTAGCCCTCGACTCGACCGCGCGCGCTCTCTCGTGGGCGCCAGCATCTGAGGCCCTGACGATCTGACGCTTGCTCGGGCACCCGACCCGCGCCAGAGTCTGGCGGTGGAGCGACCGCGACCGGCCGACCGCGCGCGTCCCCGCTCGTTCCTTACCGTCCGCGCGGCGTCGGCCGTCTGCGCGGCGCTGGTCGGCGTCGGTGCGACCGTCGGCTGCGCCTCCGCGCCTCCGCCGGCGCCCGTCCCCGGAGCTTGGCGGCCGGTCGGGAACGCCTACGTGCTGGGCGCCACCCTGCCGCCCGCAGAGGCCGCCGACGAAGTGGCCTATTATCGGGAGCGAGCGGCCGCCCTCGCCGCGCCGACCAACGTGGAGATCGCGCGGACCGACTTCGCGCGCCTCCGGCGCGGCCGCCTCTACCTGACACAAGGTCTGCGAGATCGCGAGACCGCCGAGCTGGGGCGCCGCCTCACCACCGCGTTCAGCGGCGGCGACGGACCGCAGGTCCTCGACTTGACCGGGCAGATCCTGGCCCGCGACCAGACCGACATCCGCGCGCACGCCCTGCGCGGCATGACCTTGCGCCGGGGAGGCCGGACCATCGAGGCCGACGCCCAGCACGAGATCGTCATCAGCCTCGTCCAGTCGATCGTCCAGGGCGGCGACGGGCTCGGCTTCACCACCGCCTGGACGGTCTTCGACCCGAACGAGGAGTACGAGGTGCTCCGAGTCGAGGGGTGCATGCCGCGGTCGCAGGGGCAGGCTCCACAGGGCGATCGCTGGTACGACGTGGTACACGCGCGCAGGTTCTCCGACGGCAGCCCGTGCGACGCCTACTTCGACGTCACCGAAATGATGGCCGTCGCCGCCCGGCGCTTTCCCGCCCGCCCCCGCTGAAGCGCGTCGAGCCGGGGGGCGCGGGACCCTCCCAGGGTCCCGATCTAGAACTGCGCGCGCGCCGATGCTAGGGTCGCGCCGTTGCGGTCACCGCGGTCTCTGCGATGGGTGATCTGCCTCGGCCTCTGGGCCGGGGCGGCCAGCCCGGGTGCGCGCGCCAAGCCGGCCGAGCCGGAGCCGACCGCCGCGCCCCAGCCCAACCCCCAGCCGCCGCCCGCCACCGAGACCGAGGCGGCGACTACCGGTAAGGGCGGACCGCGGCCGCTCATGGGGCTGTCGCCGCGGGCGGGCGCCTCGTCTGATCTCCCCAAGCCGCCGCGCGATCCGGCCGAGCGGCGCGCCTGGCTCGATGCCCAACTCGACGCCGTGTTCAGGACGCCGCCGCTGGCCCACGCCAAGGTGTCGGCCGTCGTCGTCGAGGCCGACAGCGGCAAGACGCTCTACGCGCACGACGACAAGACGCCGCTCAACGCCGCCTCGAACGTCAAGATCGTCACCTCGGCCGCCTCTCTGTCACTGCTCGGGCCCGAGTACCGCTGGCGCACCACCCTCTCGGTCAACGGCCCGGCCGGCGGCCCGCCGCTGCCCGCCGGCGGCGAGGTGAGCGGTGATCTGTATCTGCGCGGCTCCGGCGATCCGACGCTGTCGACCGAAAACCTGGCGGCGATGGTCGGCGATCTGGCGTCCCTGGGCCTGCACAAGGTGCGCGGTGCGCTGGTCGTGGACGACAGCCTGTTCGACGGCGGCTACATTCCGCCCGCCTACGATCAGAAGAACGACTCGACTGCCTCGCGGGCGCCGTCGTCGGCGGCGTCGCTCGACGGCAACGTCGTCGGCGTCACCATCATCCCCGGGGCCGCGGCGGGGGCTCCCGCGCGGATCGTCGTCGATCCGGCCTCGCCCTACTTCGTGGTGGCCGGGCGGGTCACCACCGCCGCCAACGGCCCGGCCGCCCCCAGCGTCGACACCAAGGAGGACGGCAACCGAACGCGCGTCAACGTTTCGGGCCGCATCAAGCTGGGAGCCGATCCGCGCACGATCTACCGCCGCGTCGCCCAGCCGTCGCTGTTCCTCGGGCAGACGCTGCGCCAGCTGCTCGAGCGGCGCGGGATCTCCGTGGGCAACGTGCGGGTGGGCGCCTCGCCCGCGCAGGGACTGCGCGTGATCGCCACCCATGACTCGGCGCCGCTGGCGGTGGTGGTCCAGGACCTGAACAAGCGGTCCAACAACTTCGCCGCCGAGCAGCTGCTCCGCACGCTCGGCGCCGAGATCGGCGGACATCCTGGAAACTGGGACAAGGGCCTGAAGGCCGTCGCCCGCTATCTCGCCGGCATCGGGATCAAGGCCGACAGTTACCAGATGAAGAACGGCTCGGGGCTCTACGACTCGAACCGCTTCTCGGCGGCGCAGATCGCCACCATCCTGCGCGCGGCGGCGCACGACTTCCGAATCTCGGCCGAGTTCCTGGCCTCGCTGGCGGTGGCCGGCACCGACGGGACCATCGCCCATCGGATGGGCGCCACGCTGGCAGAGCGCTACGTCCGCGCCAAGACCGGCACCCTGGCCAACGTCAGTTGTCTATCGGGATTCGCGGGCTCGCCCGGTCACCTGCCGCTGGTGTTCTCCATCCTCGTCAACGAGGTGGGGAACCCCAACGACGCGCGCCGTGCGCAGGATCGCGCGGCGGAGATCCTGGTCGCCTACCTGGAAGGCGACGCACTCGCGAAGTAGCCGGCCACGCGCGCCGGCCGGCGTTCCGCGGTACTGCTCCATCCGTTGTGGCTGCCGTTGTGGCTGCCGTCGTGGCTGCCGGGCCGGCCGGCGGCCTCGGCCTGGCCCTGCCGGTCGCGGAGCAGCTTCGCGCGCTCCTCCGGACCCAGCTTCTCCCAACCCCGCCCCCCGCTCCCCTCGTCCATCGCATCCATCCAATCAATCGAACGCGGACTGATGTGACGCAGCTGCATCGTGCCCTCCCCGGTGTTGCTCACCCTCGCTAACGGGCATTCTAGCGAAAAAAATTCCCGCGGATCGCCCGATCGAGCATCAGTTGAAAATACGAGCTATCCGTACTGCCGTAACGCCGGACTGCCCGACCGGGCGCGGAAGCGGCGCCCCCACCGTCCCGCGCCCGGTCTCTCGTTCCCGTTCTCGTCCCTCTCAGGAAGCAATCTAGCGAACGAATGTTTCCGGCACCTTTCGGCGCGGCGCTTTGTTCGTTACTTCGGCCGGGGACTCTGGGCGGCGCTCATTTGGCCGCTTCGCGGGCCGGCTCCGCCTCGGGCGCAAATCCCTGCTTGGGATCGGCGGCCTCGCCGGTGAGCACGCGGAAGACGCAGCGACCGTGGCCGTGCTGGAAGCGCTCCTCGCGGATCACACGCACGCCGAGCAGGCGCGAGAGCGCAAACACCGTCGTGCTGCAGAGCGCGGGGCGCTGCATGGCGATGTTGAGGAAGGGACAGTTGCGCTCGATGAGGCGAAAGCCGCCGCGCACCTTCTCCACCTCCATGTACGGGTCGGCCTCGCCATAGACCGCCTTGAGCGCCTGCACGCGTTCGGAGAGGCTGAGGCCGCGCATGCGCGGCTCCCACTCGCGCACGCGCCCTTCCGCGATCGCGGCCAACAGCTTGTCGAACGCCGGCTTGCCGAGCTCGCCGGCGACGGTGTCGAGCAGCATCACCGCCAGCGCGTCGTAGCTCTTGGGAAACAGGTGGTCGCCCGAGGCGGTCAACCGAAACCGCGCCGGGGGGCGACCGGCGTCGGTCCGCACGGCCGGCGCGCGCTCGGCCAGCGCTTCGACCCACCCCTCGCGTTGCAGCTGAACGAGCTGCTGGCGGATGGCCTCGCCGCTCATCTCCAACCGCTCGGCCAACGCGGAGATCGTCGACGGGCCATGCTGCTTGAACTCGCCGAGCAGCGCTCGGCGGGTCGGACTGATCTGATCGATGTTCAGCGTCACGTGCGCTTTTGATGATACCCGGCGCCGGACGGTTCCGACGCTGATTCTCGTCCGACGCCGTGACGATAGACCATCTCGGCCCCGAAGAATCCCCCCGACACCAGCGCCAGGAATCCGCCGACATCGAGCGCGAGGATGCCTGGCGAGGCGCCGGCTGCCGGGTGGCCGTGCCTGACCAGCAGGCTTCCGCCGAACAGCGCCAACGCTGCCGCCATGAGATAGAGGTGGAGGTTGGCGGCGCGGTCGGCCGGATGCCCGTCCGGGAGCGCCGCGAAGTCGATCAGGCCGGCCAGGGCCGCCGCGAGGCCCCCGAGGCATCCGACGCCCAGCGTCCAAACGCCGACCGCCGACCAGACCGCGGTCCCGGCGGGACGCACCAGGCAGAGCAGGTCCCAGAGCGGCGCCGTCAGCAGGAGCCCCATCGGCAGATGCACCAGCATGGGGTGGACGGGATGGCCGAAGAGGCGCAGCCCTCGCGTCAGGGGCATGTCGCCGCCTCAGCCGAGGACGCCCGAACCGATGAGCAGCGTCACGAAGCCGCCGACCGCCACGACCGCGTGAATCAGCATCAGGGGCACGGGGATGTTCTTCTTGCGCAAATGGGTGGCGAAGAGGACGAAGCCGCCCAGCGCCGCGACGACGAACAGCGCCAGCGCAATCCGGGGCAACGACGTCCCGGCGCTGGCGTGAACGACGGCCACGATGAGCGCGAGCAGCCCGGCCGCGGCGACCGCGCCATGAATCAGCGCCAGAGCCAGCGGGGGGTTGCTCCCGCGGAGCCGAGTGCCGGCCATGATGAGGCCGCCGAGCGCGGCGACGGCGAACAGAACGAGGGCGAGGGCCATGACGATCTCCTTGTCGGTCGAGCTAATTAAACAACTTAACCATTGGATAACCTGTATAGCTATCTGTGACGAATTTTTTCGCCCTCCGGTCGCCTGGGCGCGGCGCGTGCTCCGGGCGGCGGCTCGCTTGAATTCGCGCGACGTTTCTTCCAGGATGTCGCCGCCCATGCAGCGCACCCCGCTCTACGATGCCCACCTCCGCCTCGGCGCGAAGATGGTCGACTTCGGCGGTTGGGCGATGCCGGTCAGCTACCCCGGCGGGATCCTCGACGAGCACCGCGCCACGCGCGAGGCGGTCGGCGTGTTCGACGTCTGCCACATGGGCGAGATCCACTTCCGCGGCAGCCGCGCCGCGGAGGCAGTGCAGCGCCTCGTCACCAACGACCTCGGGCGCCTCAATGATGGGCGCGCGCTCTACACCGTGGCCTGCCTGCCGTCGGGCGGCATCCTCGACGACCTGATCGTCTATCGCCTCGCGGCCGACCACTACCTGACGGTGGTCAACGCCTCGACGCTGGAGAAGGATCGGGCCTGGTTCTTCGAGCACGCCCGGTCATTGTGCGAGGTCGTGGACGCCTCGGCGGAGACCGGCCTCATCGCCTTCCAGGGCCCGGGCGCCAAGCACGCGCTGCAGCCGCTCACCAAGTCGCCGCTCGGCGAGCTCCCGCGCTTCGCCTTCGTCGACCGCGGGGAGATCGCGGGGGTGCAGGCGTCGATCGCGCGCACTGGCTACACCGGCGAGGACGGGTTCGAGATCTTTTGCGCCGCCCAGGACGCACCGGCGTTGTGGGACCGCCTGCTCGAGGCAGCGGCGGGCATCGGAGGCAAGGCGGTCGGGCTGGGAGCGCGAGACACGCTCCGGCTGGAGGCGCGGCTGCCGCTCTACGGCAACGACCTCGACGAGACGACCACGCCGCTCGAGGCGGGACTCGGCTGGGTGGTCAAGCTGGACGGCGCCGACTTCATCGGCCGGGAGGCGCTCCTGGCCCAGAAGCAGGCGGGCCTCAGGCGCAGGCTGTGCGGGTTCGTAATGACCGGCCGCGGGATCGCGCGGCACGGCTATCCGATCTATTCGGGGAGCGAGAGCGCCGAAGCGATCGGCGCGACGACCTCGGGCGGCCCGGCGCCGACCGCGGGGAAGAACGTGGGCCTCGGCTACCTGCCGGTGGCGCTCGATCGCCCCGGTACTCCCCTCTCGGTCGACTGCCGCGGCAAGCGCGTCGACGCCGAAGTGGTACAAGGTCCGTTTTACAAACGCGACAGAGAGCCAAAGGAACGAGGAAGAGCATGAGCGCGCAATACCCGGACGACCTCTACTACACGAAGGACCACGAGTGGGCGCGGCTGGAAGATCGCGGCGGCCAAAAGCTGGCGACCATCGGCGTCACCCGGTTCGCCGTCGAACAACTGGGCGACGTCACGCAGGTCGATTTACCGAAGGAGGGCGAGACGGTGAAGCAGGCCGAGGTGTTCGGCTCCGTCGAGTCGGTCAAGGCGGTCTCCGATCTGTTCGCGCCGCTCTCGGGCAAGGTCATCAAGGTGAACTCGCCTCTGTCGGACTCGCCCGAATACGTCAACGAAGATCCGTACGACGAGGGTTGGATGATCCAGCTCGCCCTCGGCGACGCCAAGGAGCTCGACGGCCTGCTCGACGCGGCCGCCTATCAGGCCTTCCTGCGCGAACAGGGAGAGTAACGGGTGGCGGTCGATCTCGGCCAAGGGGACCGCTTCGTAGACCGGCACGTCGGCCCCGACGTGGGCGAGGAGGCCGAGATGCTGCGCGCGCTCGGCGTCGCCAGCCTCGACGTGCTGGTGGCCGAGACCGTCCCGGCCGACATCCGGCTCGGCGGCACGCTCGACCTGCCGCCGGCCGTCTCGGAGGCGGAGGTCCTGGCCGAGCTGCGCGCGATGGCGAGCAAGAACCAGGTCTGGAAGTCGTTCATCGGGATGGGCTACTCCGGCTGCTTCACGCCGCCGGTCATTCAGCGCAACATCCTCGAGAACCCCGGCTGGTACACGCAGTACACCGCCTACCAGGCCGAGATCTCCCAGGGGCGCCTGGAGGCGCTGCTCAACTTCCAGACGATGGTGGCCGACCTGACCGGGCTGCCGATCGCCAACGCCTCGCTGCTCGACGAGGGGACCGCCGCCGCCGAGGCGATGCACATGCTGCACGCGGTGGCGCCCACCACCGCCGACAGCGATCGCGGCGGCACCTTCCTGGTCTCGAACGATTGTCACCCGCAGACCATCGAGGTGGTGCGGACGCGCGCGCAGCCGCTGGGGATCGCGGTGAAGGTCGGCGACGCCGAAACGTTCGACCTCGCGGCCGAGAAGGCGTTCGGGCTGCTGCTCCAGTACCCGGCCACCGACGGGGCGATCCCCGACCACCGCGCGCTCTGCGCCAAGGCCCACGAGGCCGGCACGCTGGTGGCGATGGCCACCGACCTGCTGGCGCTCACCGTGCTGGCGCCGCCCGGGGATCTCGGCGCCGACGTCGCCGTCGGCAGCGCGCAGCGCTTCGGCGTCCCGCTCGGCTACGGCGGCCCCCACGCGGCGTTCTTCGCCACGCGCGCCGAGTGGACGCGCAGGCTGCCGGGGCGGCTCATCGGCGTCTCCGAGGACACCCACGGCAACCGCGCGCTGCGCATGGCGCTGCAGACGCGCGAGCAGCACATCCGCCGCGAGAAGGCGACCAGCAACATCTGCACGGCGCAGGTGCTGCTGGCCGTGATGTCGGGGATGTACGCCGTCTACCACGGGCCGCGCGGCCTCAAGGCCATCGCCGAGCGTACGGGCGGCCTCGCCGCGGTGCTGGCCCGCGGGCTCGAGCGTCTCGGCCTGCGGGTCCCTCACAAGACCTTCTTCGACACCGTGCGCGTCGACGGCAGCCCCGCCGACGTCTCGAAGTGGATGCAGGCGGCCGCGGCGCGCCGGATCAATCTGCGGCGGCTCTCGAACGACGCGGTCACCATCGCGCTCGACGAGACGACGACCGCCGCCGACGTCGAGGGCCTGTGGCAGGTGTTCGAGCCCGACGACCAGCGCCGCGTCCTCTCCGTCGAGAAGCTGGCGCACGAGGTCTCCCTCCCCTGGGCCTCGGCCGCGCGCGCGAGCGCCTACCTCACGCACCCAATCTTCAACACCCACCACTCCGAGACCGAGATGCTGCGCTACATGCGCCGGCTCGAAGCACGCGATCTGTCCCTGACCTCGTCGATGATCCCGCTCGGCTCGTGCACGATGAAGCTGAACGCGACGACCGAAATGATGGCGGTCACCTGGCCGGAGTGGGGGAACATTCACCCCTATGCGCCGCCCTTGCAGGCCGAGGGGTACCGCGCGCTCTTCGCCGATCTCGAACAGATGCTCTGCGCGATCACCGGATTTTCGGCCTGCTCGCTGCAGCCGAACGCCGGGTCGCAGGGCGAATACGCGGGCCTGCTGGCCATCCGGGCCTTTCACGAGAGCCGCGGCCAGGGACACCGCGACGTCTGCCTCATCCCCTCGTCGGCGCACGGCACCAACCCCGCGTCGGCGGTGATGGCCGGCTACCGCGTCGTGGTCGTCGCCTGCGACGAGGGCGGCAACGTCGACCTCGGAGATCTCGCCTCCAAGGCGACCGAGCACCGCGATCGCCTGGCCGCGCTGATGGTCACCTATCCCTCGACCCACGGCGTGTTCGAGCCGGGGATCAAGAAGATCGCCGCCCTCGTCCACGAGCACGGCGGCCAGGTGTACATGGACGGCGCCAACCTCAACGCTCAGGTGGGCCTCTGCCGCCCGGGCGACGTCGGCGCCGACGTCTGCCACATCAACCTGCACAAGACCTTCTGCATCCCGCACGGCGGCGGCGGGCCCGGCATGGGCCCGATCTGCGTGGCCCCGCACCTGGCGCCGGTCCTGCCGCGGCATCCGCTCTCCGATCCGGGTGCCCAGGGCGCGGGCGCCGTCTCGGCGGCGCCGTGGGGGAGCGCCGGCATCCTGCTCATCTCCTGGACGTACATCCGGATGATGGGCGCCGCGGGGCTGACCCGCGCCACGAAGATCGCCATCCTGAACGCCAACTACATCGCGCACCGGCTCGACGCGCACTACCCCGTCGTCTACAAGGGCGAAAAGGGGCGCGTGGCGCACGAGTGCATCGTCGACGCGCGCCCCCTCAAGAAGCTGGCCGGCATCGAGGTCGACGACGTCGCCAAGCGCCTCATGGACTACGGCTTCCACGCGCCGACCATGTCCTTCCCCATCCCCGGCACGCTGATGATCGAGCCGACGGAGAGCGAAGCGAAGGGCGAGCTCGATCGCCTGTGCGACGCCCTCATCGCCATTCGCGAGGAGATCGCCGAGATCGAGAGCGGCGCCGCGCCGCGCGCCGGGAACTTGCTCAAGAACGCACCCCACACGGCGGCGGCGCTGCTGGCCGCCGAGTGGCCGCACGCTTATCCGCGCGACCGCGCCGCCTACCCGCTGCCGTTCGTGCGCGCGGCGAAGTTCTGGCCGCCCGTCGGTCGCCTCAACAACGTCCTCGGCGACCGCAAGCTCTACTGCACCTGCCCGCCCATCGACGACTACGTCTAGGCCCGGGCTCCACTCGCTCGCTTCCTCTTGGAGGCGGCCGGGGACGGGTGTCTCCTCGTCCTGCGCAGCCGAGGGCTTGGAATCGTCGAGCGGAACAACAGAGCCGCTCGACTCAGCTCCGGCCGAGGAGACACCCGTCCCCGGCC
>DASYEX010000219.1:0-27081 GCA_036498765.1 Polyangia bacterium | reverse complement strand
CCGCCGCGTGCGAACGCCGCCAGCGCGTCGTAGACCACTGCCACGCCGAGCTGGGCCCGCGGATAGGAGATGAAGATCGGGGTCCAGGTCTCCGGCCGCAGCTTGGCCTTGAACGCCTGAACGCCGCGGAAGTCGTAGAGCGGGCCACCGGTGCGGCGCGCGATCCGCAGCCACGGGCCCACGGCGCCCGCCAGCGGCGCCAGCCCCAGCGTCAGGTAGCGGCTCCCCTCGGCGGCGGCGGCGCGCATCGCCGCGTCGACCAGCAGCTCGGCGGTGCCGTTGGGCGCCTCCGGCAGCCGGACCAGATCCTCGATGAACCAGCCGCGGCGCGCGAACACCGGCACCATGCTGACGAACCCGACCAGCTCGTCTCCTTGTGCGGCGGTGAAGAAGCGCCGCTCTTCGAGCTCGGTGTGAAGGTGCATCTGGACGAGGAATCCCATCGGCGGCATCGGCCGCGCCGCCTCCCAGCGCGCCACCAGCCGCTCCACGGCGACCCGCGGGCCCCCGTCGGGCTGGGCCAGGAGGTGCGGATCGAACGGGCGCACGGCGACCCCCTTGGCGCGCGCGCGCCGGATCTGCTCGCGCAGGCTGCGCGCGCGGCGCAGGGCTTCGTCCCAGGCGGCCGGATCCCACACCGGCTGCTCGCCGATCCGCATCGCCGCCAGCGGAACGGCGGCGGCGAAGCGATCCTCGGTGCCGAAGAAGGAGGCGCGCCGCCCGCGCGCCGCGGCCGCCGCCACGAAGGCCAGCGCGGCGGCGGGGGCGTGCTCCGGTTCGGCGATGGGCGCGCCGGCCGCGACCCAGGCGCCGCCCGTGTCGAGGTAGGCGACGCAGGCGTCGTCGCCCTCGAACCAGTAGCTGAACCCCGGCTCGAGGATCTGAAACGAGGTGGCGTTCCAGCCGTGCCGCCGCAGGAGGGCCAGCGCCCGCGCGCGATCGGCCTCGGCGGGGGAAGCTTGAGCCCTCACGCCGGCCCTCGCAGGACCGCGCTGGGCGCGGCGGCGGCGTGATACGATCGCCCCTGCGCGCCAGGGGAACGGCCATTGACGGCACCGGCTTCGATCCGATCGTTTCGCGAGACTGACCGCCCGCAGCTGGTCGAGCTCTGGTCCGCGGAGTTCCCCGACGATCCACCGCGCAACGCGCCCGAGCGGATGATCGACGGCACGCGGACCCACCACCCCGAGCTGTTGCTGGTCGCGGAGGCGGGCGGAGCGATCGTCGGGGCGGTCATTGCGGGGTTCGACGGCGTGCGGGGCTGGATCTACCACCTGGCGGTGGCGCCCGCGCACCGCCGGCGGGGGATCGCCACCCGGCTCATGCGGGCGGCCGCCGAGGGGTTGCGCGCCGCCGGCTGCGCCAAGGTCAACCTGCAGGTGCGGGCGACGAACCTAGGCGTGGTCGCTTTCTACCGCGCCCTCGGCTACGAGATCGAAGATCGGATCAGCATGGGGCGCGCGCTCGATTGAGGCGGCGTCTCGGACCCGGGGCCGAGGCCACCGCCCACCGACGACCAGCAGGGCGGCGAGGGCGTCGAACGCGTGGAGTCGGCGCATCCTCGTCGAGGATGACGCCGCGATGCCCGGAATCTCCAAGAAGTCCTCGCGCGCGAGCCGCGTCGGTCCCGGACGCCGAAAAGCGTACGCCGCGCTAAACTTCGTTACATGGGCAGCACCGACGCGATCCTCTCCGTGAACCCACTCGGTTTTCCCTGGCAGCCGCGCGATCCGTTCCTCTTCTGTGTCCACCACGACGATCGCTACCCGCGCGGGAACGATCGGATGGGACCGGCGGCCACGCTCGAGGGGCGCGACCTGGGGCAGGACTTCGAGGGGCGCGACGGCTGGCGCATGTACCACGGCGAGGTGGTCCCTGGCTTCCCCCAGCACCCGCACCGCGGCTTCGAGACGGTGACGATCGTGCGGCGCGGGCTCTGCGACCACTCGGACTCCGTCGGTGCGGCGGCCCGCTTCGGGGACGGGGACGTGCAGTGGCTCACGGCGGGCGGCGGCATCTTGCACTCGGAGATGTTTCCCCTCATCGACGCCGAGGCGCCCAACCCGCTCGAGCTGTTTCAGATCTGGCTCAACCTGCCGGGCGCCAAGAAGATGGTCGCGCCGCACTTCTCGATGCTCTGGAGCGGGACCATCCCCCGCCAGGTGATCACGGACGCGGGCGGCCGCGCGACCGAGGTGACGGTGGTGGCCGGCCAGTACGGCGAGCTCTGCGCGCCGCCGCCTCCGCCCGCCTCCTGGGCCGCCGAGCCCGACGCCGACGTCGCGATCTGGACGATCAAGATGGCCCCCGGCGCGACCTGGACGCTGCCGCCGGCGCGCGCCGGCTCGAACCGCTCTCTCTACTTCTTCCGCGGCGAGCGGCTGCGCGCCGCCGGGCGCGACGTACCGGGCGCGCACGAGCTCGGCTTGCGCCCCGAGCACGAGGTGGCGATCGAGGCCGGCCCAGACGAGACGGAGCTGCTCTTGTTGCAAGGGCGGCCCATCAACGAGCCGGTCGTCGCTTATGGTCCGTTCGTCATGAACACGCGCGCCGAGATTCAGCAGACGTTCGCCGACTACCAGCGCACGCAGTTCGGCGGCTGGCCCTGGCCCAGCTCCGAGCCGGTCCACCCGCGGAGCGAAGGGCGGTTCGCCCGCCACGCCGACGGCCGCACCGAACGACCCGTCTGAGCGCCGTGGCCACGACGACAATCACCGGCTTCCACCAGGACGCCGACGGCGACTGGGTCGCCGAGCTCGGCTGCGGCCACAACCAGCACGTCCGCCACCGCCCGCCCTGGCAGAGGCGCCCGTGGGTCACGACGCCCGAAGGCCGCGCGGCGCGGATCGGCCAGCCGATCGAGTGTCCGCTGTGCGAGGCGCGGGTCGAGCCGACCCGAGATCGCGACCACCCTTCAGAAAGCTGAGAGCGGAGCGACCTTCTCGGGGCTTACCGGCGCAGCAGGAACCAGAGGGACGGCTGGTGATCGAGCCGCAGGACGGCGTGGTCGCCGGCCTTCTCGACGGGGACCTCGGCTGCGATCGCGCCGGTTGGATCGAGCCGCTCGGCGCGCAGGTCGGGCCGCGGAAGCGTCACGGTGAGCGGAACGTATTCGGCCACCGCCGGGCCGTGTCCCCAGGAGGTGAGGCCCGTGCGGTCGGCGTTCCAGCGCATGGCGGTGTTCTCGACGCGCGCGACGGCGACCAGCAGCATCCGCTTCGAGTCCGCGATCGGGAGCCCGTCGAGCGCCACGAGCGCGATCGAGGCGTCGCCGCGCGGCAGGTCTCCGACCGCAACCCTGATGTCCCCGAGCTCGAGCTCCTTCCCGGCGATCTTGCCGGCTGCCATGCGCAGCGCGGGCGCTTCGACGGTGAATCGGCCCTCTTCGGCGCTCCAGCGGATCGGGCCTCGACGGTCGACCTCGACGTGAAACGGGCCCCTGCCCGTCGGGATGAGCTCCCGCCGCCGCGCGGAGAGCGGAGCCGGCGGTGCCCCCGCGTCCCAGAGCTTGGCCAGGGAGCCCTCGCCGATGAGGGGTGGATCTCCGTCCCGACGCGCGGGCAGCAGCAGCCTGGCGGCCCGCGCGGGGGGCACCAGCCCCTGGCGGAACGTGAGCGCCGCGACGGGCAGGAAGCTGAGCGCGGCGGGATTGCCGGCCAGATCGAAGAAGCCGAGCAGGTGGTCGGCATTCCATTCGGCCGAGAAGTCGAGATAGGTGTAGACGTAGATCGCGTCCCAGTCCTGCGCGTCGGCGATGGCGGCGTACATCGGGAGGGTCTCGCTGGCGTAGTCGTTGGGCGCGGGGACGTTGTATTCGCCGACGGTGAAGGGCTTGCCGCCCACGCGGTAGACCGCCAGCGAGGCGAGCGCACCGCCATCGCGCGCCGCCGCCTGCGTCGTGTTCTCGATGTGGAAGCGCAGCTTGTTCCAGCCGGCGGCGAAGTCGGGGTGCTGCCAGTAGGCGTGCATGTCGATGAAGTCGGACTCGGCGATCTCGCGGCGCAGCCCCTCGAGGCCGCCGTAGCTCGCCTGCGTATCGACCAGCATCGATTTCAGCCCCAGCTCCTGGCGGATGAAGCTCGCCAGCGTGTGGGCGGTGGCGCGGTCGGTGTCGGCGAGGAAGCGCAGGAAGTCCTCGCCCGCGGGTGAGCCGCTCTCGCCGTGAACGAGCGGGATGCTGCCCGCCTCGACCGTCTCCGTCGCCGCCAGCTTCACCGGCGCGCTGCCGGAGGTGAGCGACAGGTCGGCCAGCTCGACGACGCCCGGGACGTTGCGGAGGCTGAAGTTGAGGCGGCCCTCTCCGGCGATCGTCCCTTGCGCCCGGAAGGCGATCTCGACCCGCTGCCACTCGGGCGATAGCGCGATCGTTCGCGACATGCCGATGTTGCGCCAGTCGGGGACCGCCAGCATGGCGGTGGTCTCCAGGTTGCGCGCCGGTGGGATCGGGCCTGCCGCGCCCGCGACGCCGCGCGGGGCGCGCGCCCGAAACGAGAGGTGATAGCTCTGGCCTTCTTCGAGCGGCAGGTGCGCGCGGTAGAGCTGCAGGTGCCAGCTGGCGCTGCCGCGCCTCTCGGCGGAGAAGCGCAGCGCGCGGCCGCCACCCTCGATCGCCACCACCTCGCCACGGGTGGGGACGCCCGCCGACTCGAACGTCCACCCGTCGGTGCCGGCGGCGAGATCCGCGTTGGTCAGGATCTCACGGGGCGGCGTCTTGTTGTCGCCACCCCAGGCCGCCGCGAGGCGCGCCGTCGTTTTATAGCGGGCGCGCAGCCAGCCGTTCCACTGCCTGCCGAGCTCGCCCGCGTAGGGCTCCGGGAGATCGTCGAGGTTGCCCGCCCAGAAGGGCAGCGCGGTGTTCTCGTTGTTCATCTCCACGCAGAGCACCGCGGGCTCGGCGACGTAGGCGCGGCCGGTGTAGGGATTGACGTGCGTCAGCAGCGCGCGCGCGTAGACCTTCTGTGATTCGATGAACGGCGGATAGAAGCGATCGAGCATCTTGCCGAACTCGAACCGCTGCGCCGCCGCGCCTTCGAGCCCGGGATAGCGGCGCGCGACGTGGAGGTTGATGTTCGCGTAGATGCCGTTCTTGGCCAGCTCGGCGACGAAAAAATCCAGCCTGTCGAGCTGCTTCGGGTCGAGCTCGGCGGACCTCTCGACGAGGAGGCCGATCGGCGCGCCGCCCTTGTCCATGAAGTGCAGCCGGACGACGTTGATGCCCAGCCGCCGCAGGTGGGCGGCCGCGCGCGTCGCGACCTCGTGCGTGGGAAAGCAGGCCGTGGCGGTGCAGTCGACGCCGAAGAAGCGCACGCGCGCCCCCGCACCGTCGGCGAAGTGCCCCCCGCTCGGGTGAATGAAGCCGTGCGCGCCGGCCGGGGCGGCGTTGAGCGCGCTCAGATCGACGAGGCCGTTGGGGGCGTCGATCCCGCGGGCCGGGAACGGGAACCAGCGTCCCGGATCGTGGTCGTCGCCCGTCGCGGGGGCCGTCGCGGCGGTCTCCGCCGGCGGCGGCTGCGGCCGCTGCGGCGGCGCGGCGACGCTCGGTGCCGCGCGCGCGGGCGACGAAGGCGCCGTCGCGGGGACGACACAGGACAAGCAGCAGGCAGAGAACGACAGCGCCGCCGCGACCAACCTCGTCGAGGGCCTCACGCGACCATCTTACTCCGCGGCGGCGCCAGCGTGCGTCGGAGCGCGGGCCGGAAAGCGCGAAAACGCGGTCGCGAATGAAGTAGACTGGCGCGCAATTGGAGGTAGTCCCCATGGACCGACGGCGCCCCTCTCCGCTCCTGCTTGGTTTTGGCGCGCTCGCGCTGGTCGTGGGGTGCGGTGGCGGCGGCGGCTCCGAAGGCTCCGGCGGCTCGGGTCAGACAAGCGGCAATGGCGGCAGCGGCTCCGGTGGGGTCGTCGTCCTGACCGGCTCCGGCGGCAACGCCAGCGGCGGCAACGCCAGCGGCGGGACCCCCGGCTCGGGTGGCGCGTCGTCGACCGGCGGGACGACCGGCTCGGGCGGTACGCCGGCGAGCGGGGGGACGACCGGCTCCGGCGGGGCCGCGAGCGGCGGCGCCACTGGCAGCGGCGGCAGCGCGACCGGCGGCGCCGGCGGCAAGGGGGGCGGGTCGGCGGGGAGCGCGGGCGCCAGGGGAGCAGGCGGCGCGGCCGGGAGCGCCGGCGCCAAGGCGAGCGGTGGCGCGACCGGAACGGGCGGGGCCGGCGGCGCTGGCGCGGGCGGTGCTGGCGGACAGCCCTTCAAGGGGTTCGCGGGCGATCCGACGGCCTGCAGCGACATGCAGCACCTCGGCGTCTCCTGGTACTACAACTGGAAGCAGACTCCCAGCACCGGCTGCTCGAGCACCGGCGTCCCTTTCGTGCCGATGATCTGGGGCCACACCGGAAGCGAGCAGAGCGCCTCGGGGATCTCCAGCGCCGTCTCCTCGTTCGTGAGCAAGGGCTACGGCCAGGTCCTCGGCTTCAACGAGCCCGACAACAGCACGCAGTCGAACATCGTCGTCGCGACGGCGGTCTCGCTCTGGCCGTCGTTCAACAACAGCGCGATCGTCCTCGGGACGCCGGCGACCCAGGCGAACTCGACCGGACAGACCTGGTTCAACAGTTTCATGACCTCGCTCAACGGCAGCTCGACGCTGCACGCAGACTTCATCGCCCTGCACTGGTACGGCTGGAACTCGGGCTCGTGTGACGCCAAGGCCTCGCAGCTCGAGAGCTACATCAAGTGGGCCGAGGGGTTCTCCGGGAACCGGCCCATCTGGCTCACGGAGTGGGGGTGCCTCAACGACAGCGCGCCCGACACCACGACGGTCCTGAACTTCTACAACGGCGCGCTGGCTGTGTTCGCGAAGCACCCGCGCGTGCAGCGCTACGCGTGGTACCCGTGGTCGACCAACAACGAGTTGGTCAACAGCGACGGGTCGCTGACCACGCTGGGGATGGCCTACGCCGCGGCGCCTGCGTACAAGTAGCCGGTCAGCCCGGCTGACGGCGGCGGCGCCGGAGCAGCGTCGCCAGCGAGATCAGGCCGCCGAGCGGCGCCGGCCGCCTGCGCGACGAGGGCCAGGGACGACAGGACCAACAGGCGGCAGAGCTGCGACCTCACGAGCTGTGACATTCCCGGAAGGTCTTCGAATGATCAACCGCGTACCGCCGGGGTCGTGGCAGAGTCGTCCTCGGGGGCCGCTTGGATCGCGCACGGCAGCTGATTGAAGGCCTGGGCCTGGCGCCGCATCCGGAGCGCGGGTACTACGTCGAGAGCTATCGGGCCAGCTTGAAGATCGACGGGCTGCCGGCGCCGTTCACCGGCCCGCACGCGGCCGCGACGGCGATCTACTTCCTCGTGACACGCGCGCAGCCGACGACCTACCTGCACCGGCTGCTGGCCGACGAGATCTTCCACTTCTACGAGGGCGGTCCGCTGGACGTCCTGCTGCTCGGTCCCGAAGGAGCGGGCGAGGTGCGGCGGCTGGGAACGGACCTGGCGGCGGGCGAGCGGCCGCAGATCGTGATTCCGGCGGGGACCTGGTTCGCGGCGGAGCTGACCGAGGGGGCGTCGCACTGCCTCATCGGCTGTACCGTCGCGCCGGGGTTCGAGTTCGCCGACTTCGAGCTCAGCGCCGGTCCCGAGCTGGCGGCGCGCTACCCCGCGCACGCGGCGCGCATCGCCCGCATGACGCGGCCGGGTTAGAGGGGCGTGACGGTCAAGCTTCGGACCAGAGCCGCCGAAAAGGCGCTCATGGGTGGCGGACGCTGGACGTCGATCTTGCTCGGGACGCTGCTGGCGGCCGGGTGCGGATCGGGTTGGGGAGCGAGCGGCGGGTCGGGCGGCGCCACGGGGAACGGCGGGAGCGGGGCGACGGGGGCCGGTGGCGCCACGGGGCAGGGTGGGACCGGCACGACCGGCTCGGGCGGCACGACCGGCTCGGGCGGGTCGACTGGCTCGGGCGGGACGACCGGCTCGGGCGGCGCGACTGGCTCGGGCGGCGGGGCGGCGACCTGCTCGACGGCCGCCGGCGGCCTCTTCACCGCGCCCGAGCCCTGGACCAAGGACGTCTCCTGTCTCGGCAAGGACGGGAGCTCCGACGCGATCATCGCCGCGCTCGACAAGGCGGGCGGATGGGGCGGCGGTCGCCTGCAGATCGACTTTTCGATCCCGCTCTTCTTCGGCGATTCGTCGACGCCGCGCCGGATGATCAACGGGCCGATGCCCGGCGGGTATTCGTACTGCTACGGCGGGACCGACTGCGACCTGGTTCCGCTGCAGATGCCGATTCCGGCGAACGGCAACGCCGAGGGCAGCAGCAACTACACCTGCGACACGACCTACCAGACGGACGGGCAGGGGGACTGCCACATCCTGGTGGTGGAGACCAGCCAGAAGAAGCTCTACGAGCTCTACAACGCCACCGCGGACGGCAGCGCCATCGACGCCCTGGGGGCGTTCATCTGGGATCTGACCAAGGCCTACCCGGACAACGAGCGCGGCGAGCAGTGCACCTCCGCGGACGCGGGCGGGTTCCCCATCGCCGGGCTGCTCCCCACCGCCGACGAGGTCGCGGCCGGCGCGGTCAACCATGCGCTGCGCTTCATCCTGCCGAATCCCTCCATGCGGAAGGCAGCCTACGTCCACCCGGCCTCGCACGCCGGCAGCCCCAGCAGCAAGGACGCCGACGCGCCCCCCTACGGCGTGCGCTTCCGGCTCAAGGCTGCGTTCGACGACGCGTCGTACAACGCCGCCGAGAAGGTTCTCATCGCGGCGATGAAGAAGTACGGGATGCTGCTCTCGGACGGCGGGACCATCGCGCTGACCTTCGCTGACGACCGAACGACGACCGCCAAGTGGGCGACGTTGGGGGTGACCGCGCTGTCATTCTCGGCCATCACCCCCGACCAGTTCGAGGTCGTAGACTTCAGCACACCCATCGTCTCGACCCAGGACTGCGTGCGCAACCCCTAGAGCGCATCTCGAAAATCGCGGAGACCTAAGTCCGCGAGACTCGATCGCTTTTCGGTGAGGTCTGATCTGCCCGCTGAGCCGCGCCAAAAAGATCGCGTCGAGCGAAGGCGGGCTCCGCCCGCCCGAGCTCATCGCGGGAGGTTTGGAACCCTCTCAGGGTGCCAAAATAATTGTCCGGCCCGCGTCGGGTCGAACGTCGCCTCTGTGAAGGGAGCGAGAAACCGACGAAGGATGGGCCTTCCGGTTAGGCTTCCCGCAAACACAGGCAGGAGGAGGACGTCATGGCGAACTATCTCTACATTTTTCGGGGCGGCAACATGAAGGGGCTCTCGCCGCAGCAGCTGGAGGCGAACATGAAGCAGTGGATGAACTGGGTGGGCGAGCTGTCGAAGACCGGCAACTTCAAGAGCGGCGACCCGCTGGGCGACGGGGCGCGGGTGGTCACGGGGAAGAAGAAATCGGTCACCGACGGGCCGTTCGGCGAGACCAAGGATCTGGTGGGCGGGTACCTGCTGGTCACCGCCGCCAACCTCGACGCGGCGACGGAGCTGGCGCGCGGCTGTCCCATCTTCGAGCGCGATGACGGCAGCGTCGAGATCCGCGAAGTACGGCCGATGTGACCACGCCCGCTTCGAACAACGCCGCGACGGTCGAGAACCTGTTTCGCCGCGAGGCGGGGCGGATCTCGGCCGCCGTGGTGCGGCTCGTCGGCCTCGCCCACCTCGATCTGGCCGAGGACGTCGTGCACGACGCGCTCGTGCAGGCGCTGGAGGTCTGGAAGTTTCGGGGGGTGCCCGACAACCCCGCCGCCTGGTTGACGGCGGCGGCCAAGAACCGCGCCATCGACGTGATTCGCCGGGAGCGGACGGCGCGGCGGTTCGCGCCGGAGGTGGCCGACCAGCTGTCGACCGAATGGTCGCTGGTGCCGACGGTGGCCGCGGCGTTCGAGGACGAGGAGATCGTGGACGCGGAGCTACGCCTGATGTTCGAGCTTTGCCACGGCCGGCTGCCCGAAGAGACGCAGGTCATGGTGATCTTGAAGTATCTCTGCGGCTTCGGCGTGCGCGAGCTGGCGCAGGCGTTCCTCAGCGGCGAGGACGCCATCGAGAAGCGGCTCGCGCGGGCGCGCGCCACCCTGCAGGCGGTGGGCGGGCTCGCCGATCTCGGCGACGCGGCGCGGGTACGCGAGCGGGCGGGCGCCGTGTGCCGCGCGCTCTACCTGATGTTCAACGAGGGCTACCACGGCAGCCATCCCGAGGTCGCCGTGCGCGAGGAGCTGTGCGTGGAGGCGCTGCGGCTCGCCGCGCTCTTGGCCGAGCACCCGGTCACCGGCGTCGCCGAGGCTCAGGGGTTGCTGGCGCTCATGTGCTTTCTCGGCGCGCGCCTGCCGGCGCGGCGCGACGGGCGCGGCGATCTGGTGCCGCTCGACGAGCAGGACCGGACCCGCTGGGACCCGGACCTCACCGCGCGCGGGCTGGCGGCGCTGGCCGCCTCGGCGGCTGGTGGCGAGGTGAGCGAGATGCAGCTGGAGGCGGCGATCGCGGCGCAACACGCCGTGGCGCCCTCGGTGGCGGCGACCGACTGGAACGCCATCGTCCTCTTCTACGATCGGTTGGCGGCCTTGCGGCCGAGCCCGGTGGTGGCGCTCAACCGCGCCGTGGCGATCGGTTTTGCGCGCGGGCCGGCCGCCGGCCTGGCCGAGATCGATGCCATCGAGAACCTGGGTCGGCTCGAGGACTATCTTTTCCTCGCCGCGACGCGCGCCGATCTGTTGCGCCGGGACGGGCGGCCGCACGAGGCGCTGCCGCACTACCGCCGCGCGCGCGAGCTGGCGCGCAACGATCCCGAGCGGCGGTTCTTCGAGCGCCGGCTGGCCGAGTGCGGCGAGGGAAGCCGTGCCGACTAGCATGGCGCGCTGGGCGCTGGGTCTGGTGACCGTCGCGTCGATCGCGCTCGCTTGCCGGCGCGCGCCGCCGGTCCCGGTCAGGGCGCCCGCGCCGCCACCCAGATCGACGTCCTCGGCGTTGGTCCTTCCCGAGGTCACCGGCTTCGAGGCCGGCGCGCCGGCCGACGGACCTTCGTACGTGCGCCGTCGGTACGAGCGGGGCCGGGCGCGCATCGAGGTGACGCTGGCGCGACTGCCGATGTCGCCGGAGGCCTGGAACGAATGGGTCGCCACCAGCACGGCGTCGTTCCCGCAGGCGGCGCTGGCTGTTCCCGCCGTCGACGCCAACGGCTTTTTCCAGTGCAGCGACGGCGCCGCCCCCAGCTGCGACCTCCTGATCCAGCTGCGCGCCGGGTACCACCTCGAGCTCCGGGGCGGCGGCACCTCGACCCGCGACGACGTCCTCGCGCTCGCCCGCGGCTTGCCCCTGCGCGCGCTCGCGGGCGACTGAACCGCTCAGCACCCGGGGCCCGGCACGCCCGGCAGGCAGATCGTGCATTGAACGGTGGTGTTCTCGCTGTTGGCCGTCATGTTGGCCGCGGTGTCGTTCACCTGAATGGTCTGTCCAGAGCAACCCATGGTCGGATCGCCCGGGACCATGTTCCAGCAGGGAGCGACGTTGCCGTTCTCCTTGCAGTTCGGGATCGCCAGGTGGGTGCTGCCGCCCTGCTTGTCGGTCAGGTTCTCCGTGACCGAGCAGTCCGGGTTTTGCTGGGCGTCGTTTTGCACCTTCTCGATGATGCAGGGCGGGGTGAGGAGCACCTTCAGCTTGTGGGCGATCTCGGTCATCGATTCGGCGTAGTCGGGATCGCAGATCGATCCAACGACGCTGTTATGGAAGGCGGTGGCGAACGCAAACTCGCGCACGCCCGGATCGCCGAAGCTGCCGTCGGTGGGCATCTGGGTGGCGTTGGGGTTGGTCATCGGCAGCGTCGCGTTCTGGGGGCCGCAGGAGTGCTGGATCGCCGGCCACAACTCGCCGGGCTGGGGGTTCTGCGCGAACTTCATCGGGGGATCCCACTCGACGCCATAGGGGGAGGCCGGCGCGATGATCGCGCCGATGAAGATCTGACCGTCCGGATCGGCCTTCAACTGCTTGATGTCCTCGACGAACTTGCTGACGGGGATGAGGGCGCTGGAGCCGCTGTCGTTGTCCTCGCAGTCCGAGAGCTGAACGGCCGGCGTCCCGCCCGTCGCGTCGGGTGGTGGCAGGACCGGCGGCGTGGTGAGGTCGGTGCTCTGGCTGCCCGGGTTGGAATCCTTGCAGAGGTGGCCGCCGCGGTGGCCGCCGTTGCAGCGGTAGTTCTGGATCGGCCCGTCGGAGTTGCTCGCGTTTTCGAGGCCGCCGTTGAGGGAGAAGATTGTGGTGCCGGTGGGCGCCGAGCAGTCGTCCTCGTTGGTGAGCATGACGATCCCGAGGCTGGCGTCATCGCGCAGGAATCCGGTGTTGGTCGAGGGCGGGGGACCGTTGCCGTCCGCGCCGAGCGCGCGATCGATCGAGGCCAGCTGGTGCTCGAAGCCGCAGCCGGCCGAGCCGAGCAGCGCGATGCACTGGAACACGTTCGCGATCGGGTCGGTGAAGTTCGCCACCCCGTCGACGTCGGAGATGTAGGTGTCGCCCTGGGTGATGGTGGTGGCGGTGCAGCCCGGCTGGGGCTGGTATTGAAACTTTCCCTGGTCGCCCGTCGGGGTGCAGCCGATCTCTGTGTCGCTGGGGGCGCCCATGTCCGACGAGACGACCGCCACGTGCAGGTTGGGCTTCATCGGCAGGCCCTCCAGCGCCTTCATGAGGTTCGGGAGCTGGGTCAGCAGCTTCTGCTGCATCGGGTCCATCGACGTCGAGTTGTCGACCATGAAGAGCAGGTCGAGGTTGTTGTTCACCTTCTGGGTGATGGTCTGGGTCGTCTCGCCGACGGGCACGACGGTGGGCGCCTCCAGCGTGCGCGACGTGCAAGCCCAGAGCGCGGCGGCGCCGGCGGCGAGGCCGGCCCAGCGCAGGACGCGCCAGGCGCGAGATGAAAGACGGGTGTTGGGATGCATTGGCGAAGCCTCCTTTGGGGCGGGTCGCCAGGGGATTCAGCAACCCCCGCGCCAACGGGATGGCCCGGAGATCCGGCGCGCGTCGAGCGCGCGTCGCCAACCGAGTAGCAGGTGTCGCCAACGTTCAGGTTGGCGGCAGGACCCGAGAGAGAAGTTGCACTCGCCGTCGCGGGGTGCTTGGCTGACGGCCCGTCATGCAGATCGCCGATCAGAAAGCCGTCACCATCCACTACACGCTCAAGGACGAGGGGGGCGAGACGCTCGACACCTCGCGCGGGCGCGAGCCCCTCAACTATCTCCAGGGCGCCGGCAACATCGTTCCGGGGCTGGAGAAGGCGTTGTCCGGGAAATCCGCCGGCGAGACCGTTCGGGTCACGCTCGCGCCCGAGGAGGCGTACGGACAGCGCGACGAGAAGGAGATCCGCAACGTTCCGCTGCGCAAGCTCTCCGCCGACGGGAAGGTCGCCCCCGGCGCCCGCTGCCGGGTCCAGAGCGCGGACGGCTTCCAGCTGGGGATCGTCAAGGCGGTGCGCGGCGACTACGCGATGGTCGACCTCAATCACCCGCTGGCGGGGATGCGGCTCGACTTCGAGGTCGAGGTGATGGCCGTGCGCGACGCGACCGCCGAGGAGCTGACCCACGGTCACGTGCACGCGCCCGGGGGCCACCACCACGGATAGCGCGCCGCCGCGCCCGCCCGTCAACAGCCGGGGGCCGCGACAGCCGGGGGCCGCCACAGCCGGGGGCCGCGACGCCCGGCAGGCAGAGCGCGCACTGGACGGTGCTGTTCTCGCTGTTGGCCAAGGGCTTCAGCAACCGGCGCGCCAGCGCGGTGGGGCCGCCGTCGGCCCCCGCCGGCGCGCCGCCGCCAACTGAGTTGTAGGTCTCGCCAACGCTTCCGTTGGCAGGGTGACGACGGGCTAGTGTGGGCGTGCGGTGTACCGCCCGTGCAGCCAGGCGGCGGCCCAGCAGATGGCCAGGCCGCCCAGCCAGAGCGCGCCGCGGCCGAAGTGGACCAGCACCAGCGAGCCGACGATCGGCGCCGCCGTGCTGGCCGTCCCCCAGGCGAGCTGGTAGGTCCCTTGATAGGCGCCGCGCTGATCGACCGGGGCGAGCTCGGCCACCAGCGCGGGCGTGGCGGTGGCGAACCCGATCTCGCCGAGCGTCCAGAGCACCACGCCCAGCGCGTAGATCGCCGCCCCGCCGGCGAAGGCGGTGGCGCCGAAGCCGAGCCCGATCAGCACGGCGCCGGCCGCCAGCCAGGCGACCTGTCCGAACCCGCGCAGCGCGCGCAGCGCGATCGGCTGCGCGAACACGATGAGGAGGCCGTTGAGGCCGAGCAGTTGGCCGATCCGGGCCGTGCTCAGCCCCTGGGCATGCATGTCGATCGGCAGCATGAACACCACCTGGGCGAAGGCGAGCAGCAAGCAGAGCTGGATCAGGACGAAGCGACAGAGCCGCCAGTCGCGGAAGGGGGTCACGAACCGCCGCACCAGCTGGCGCCGGCTGACGCCGGTGGCCGCGAACGGCCTGGTCTCGGGCAGCCCCGCGTAGACGATGGCGCCGTACCCGAGCGTGGTCAGCGCGTCGATGACGAACAGGGTGGCGAAGTGGCCGTCGGCGAGCACCCCGCCGAGCGACGCCGCGCCGGCGAACCCCAGGTTGATCGCCCAGTGGAGCAGGCCATAGGCGCGCGCCCGATCGGCGGGCGGCACGACGTCGGCGACCGCGGCCTGCAGCGGCGGGCGACAGAGCTCGCTGAAGAACCCCAAGAGCGGCGCCAGGGCGACGATCGCGGAGGTCGAGCGGGCCAGGCCGAGCGCCAGCATCAGGACACCCGCGCTCCCGGTGCCGGCGAGCAGCGTCGCCCGGCGCCCGAAGCGATCGGCCAGCACGCCGCCGACGGGCCCGGCCAGGAGCCCGCCCCCGGCGTAAATGCTCACCACCAGCCCCGCGGACGCGGGCGAGAGCCCCCGCTCGCGCGTCAGGTAGATCCCGAGCAGGAAGAAGACCGTCCCGCCCAGGCGGTTGAGCAGCATCCCGGCCCACAGGACCCAGTAGGCGCGCGCCAGGCCCAGCGGCCCCGGTCGCTCCACCGACTTCCGATCGACGTCATTGGCCGGCGTGCCGGGGAGATAGATCTCCGCCGTCACGGGGAGCGCGCCCGTCGTTCCGTCGTCTTGTCTGCTCTGGCTCATCGTCGTCTCCGGGGAGGGCCGAAGACCGAGAGCCACCGAGAAGCGACCCGCGGCCTTCAGCCGGGGTCGTCTCGTCTATCGATTAGCCGTGACGGACCCTGGCCCTGTCGCCCTTTCGAGCGACCAGCCAAATGAGGTGCGCGTACTTGCTAAACGACTTCAAGACACGACCAGACTAACGGATCAACGAACGGTGGTCCAGGTAACCTTGCGCTCGCCGCGCAAATACAGCACCAGCGCCCAGAGCGCGGCCAGGTTGACCACCACGAAATAGAAGGGGACGTGCACGAGCGGCAGCCGAAGGCCCAGGCGCTGGCGCACCCACCCGACGCCGGCCGCCAGGTACAGCGCCAGCTGGGCGACGGTGAAGGCCCGGTAGAACGGAGCCGCCGGGAGGTCGGAGAGCGCCAGGTAGAGGCCGCTGGCGAAGAGACCGACCAGGAGCTCCGGGACCAAATAGCGCAGCACCTTGTGGCTGAAAAGCTGAAAGGAGAAGAAGCCGTAGCGCAGCGGGTTCAGCATCCGGGCGCGGCGGACCAGCGCGTTGATGGTGCGGACGATGACCCGCACCCGCATCTCGAACTCCTTGCCGGTCTCCTCGTGCGTCTTCTCCGAGGAGACGGTGCCGCCGCCGCCGTAGACGGTGATGAAGCCGCGCTGGAACACGTCGCCGGCGATCACGAAGTCGCTGATCAGGTCGGGATCGATGGGGCGGTAGGCGCTGGCGCGCACGGCGTAGAGGCAGCCGGAGACGCCGATGAGCGTGCTGACCCGCGCCTCCAGCTCCTTGACCCGCTTCTCGTAGCGCCAGTAGAGGCCGCCCCCCTTGCCGACGGCGGTGCCGCCCTCGGAGACGTACTCCAGCTCGGCGCCCACGCAGCCGACGCGCGGATCGGCGAAGGCCGTCATGAGGCCGCGCACAGTGTCGCGGTTGAGCTCGGTGGTGGCGTCGGTGAAGATCAAAATCTCGCCCGTGGCCACCGAGGCGGCCAGGTTCTGCGCCGCGGTCTTGCCGGCGCGTTCGGGGAGCACGACCAGGCGCACGCCGCGCGGCTCCATCTCGCGGACGATGTCGTGCGTCCGGTCGGTCGAGCAGTCGGAGGCCACGATCACCTCCAGCTTGCCGGCCGGGTAGTCGAGCGCCAGCGTGTTCTCGAGCTTGCGGCGGATCGCCTTCTCCTCGTTGTAGGCGGAGATCACCACCGTGACCGTCGGCTCGAGCGCGCCGGTCTGCAGCGGCCGCGTCCGCAGGCGGGCCAGCACGACGAGCAACAGCGGATACCCGAGGTAGGTCCAGGCCGTGGCCCCCAGCAGGATCCAGAACATGAGCTGCATCGCCGTGTCTACTGGTACCACTCGCGCGCCCACAGCTGGAACATCATGAGCGCCCACAGCGCGGTGGCGTTGTTGCGGCGGCGATCGTGGTGCTCGGCCTTGAGCGATTCGACCGCCGCCGGCTCGAACCACCCTTGCTTGCGCAGCGCCTCGGGCGCCAGGAACTCGTCGCACAGCGGCCGCAGGTCCTCACGCAGCCAGCGCGCCAGCGGCAGGCTGAACCCCGCCTTCTTGCGGTAGAGGATCTCGGGTGGAAGATCGGCCTCCAGCGCCCGCTTGAGCAGGTGCTTCTTCTCGCGGTGCTTGATCTTGAGGTTCCCGGGCACGGTGGCCATCAGCTCGACGAACGGGTGATCGAGGAAGGGGACCCGCACCTCCAGCGAGTAGGCCATGCTGGTCCGGTCCGCCACCGTCAACAGATCGTCGACCATGTAGGTCTGCTGGTCGATGCAGAGGATCTTGTTGAGCAGATCGGCGTCGGTCTGCTCGGCGCCGAGCGCGCGCATCCGATCGAGCGCCGAGTCGAGCGCCACCCGCTCCCGCAGCTCCGGCCGGTAGAGCGCCTCCCGCCGCTCACGCTCGAGCGGGCTCGAGAAGGCGAAGAACCGCTCGACGTAGGGGAGCTCACCCGAGCGGAAAAATCTTTTGGCGTGATCGATCCCGTGCGTCCCCGCGCGCGATTCAGGAATGAGATCGACCAGCCGCCTCACGACGTCCTGGCGCAAGAACGGCGGGATGCGCAGGTACCATTCGGCGACCTGGACACCGAGGTAGCGATCGTAGCCGCCGGCCAGCTCGTCCCCGCCCAGGCCCGACAGCGCGACGGTCAGGTGCTTGCGCGCCATCTGGCAGACGAACAGGTTCGGGACGGCGCCCGAGTCCCCCAGCGGCTCGTCGAAGATCTTCCCCAGCGTCTGGATCGCCTCGCTGATGTTCGGTTCGACCTCCAGCTCCTCGTGCTCGGTGCCGAACCGGGCCGCGACCTGGCGCGCGAACTGGCGCTCGTCGAAGGCGGAGTACTCGGGCGGAAATCCGATGGAGAAGGTCTTGATGCGCCCGCCCCCCGCCGCGCGCGACATCGAGGCCAGCACGGCGCTCGAGTCGACGCCGCCCGACAGGAAGACCCCCAACGGGACGTCGGCGACGAGGTGGCTCGCCACCGCGTCGTCCAGCCCGCGGCGCACCTCGCCGATCCAGTCGCGCTCGGACATCGACCGGTCGGCCTGGGCGTGCAGATGCCAGTAGCGGCGGGTGACCGCCGGCTTCCCCGGATCCTTGACCAGGGTGTGCCCGGGCAGGAGCTTCTTGACCTCGCGAAAGATCGTGCGCGGCGCCGGAACGTAGAGCAGCGAGAAGTACTGGTCGAGCGCCACCTCGTCGAGCGTCAGCGGCAGGCCCGGGATCCCGCGCAGGCTCTTGAGCTCGCTGGCCGCGTAGAGCCGGCCGCCCACCTCGGCCCAGTGCAGCGGCTTTATCCCCAGCCGGTCGCGCGCCAGGAAGACCCGCCCCGTCGACCGCTCGTGGATGGCGAAGGCGAACATCCCGCGCAACCGCTCGACCGCCGCCTCGCCGAACTCCTCGTAGGCGTGCAGGATGACCTCGGTGTCGGACTCGGTCTTGAAGCTGTGCCCGCGCTTGGTCAGCTCGGCGCGCAGCTCCCGGTAGTTGTAGATCTCACCGTTGAACACGATCGCCATGGAGCGGTCCTCATTGAAGATCGGCTGGCCGCCCCCTTCGAGGTCGATGACGCTGAGCCGCCGCATCCCCAGGCCCACCCGCCCGTCGACGTGCAGCCCCTCCGCGTTGGGGCCGCGGTGGACGACCCGCTCGCACATCCCGTGCAGGAGTGCCGGATCGACGGCACCGACGTCGCTGACCACCACGCAGATCCCGCACATGCGAAGCCGAAAAGGGTAGAAGACGCCCCCGTCGACGTCAAACGCAACGAACGGCCGCCGCGGCGAGCGCCCGGCCCGAGGCGCGACTGACGGCTACTTGATGGAGAGCAGCTCGATGTCGAACACCAGCGTGCCGTGCGGCGCGCCGGGGCGGGGCGAGTTGTCGTAGGCGAGGTTACCTGGGATCCAGAACCGGATCTTCTCACCCACGGTCATGAGCTGAACGCCTTCCGTCCAGCCGGGGATCACGCCACGGAGGGGGAAGGTCGCGGGCTGGCCGCGCGTCACCGAGCTGTCGAACATTTTGCCGTCGGTGGTCCAGCCCGAGTAGTGCACCTCGACGGTGCTGTCAGCGGTCGGGTGCTCCTTGCCGGTCCCCTTCTTCAGCACTCGGTAGGCGATCCCGGAGGCGGTCTTCTTGGCGCTCTTGGGCGGCGCGGCGACGTCCTCGGGCGTCTTGGGCGGCTCCGGGGCCTTGATGATGCCGAGCAGCTCGACATCGAACACCAGCATCCCGGCCGGGCGCCCGCCGCCGGGTGTGTCGCCGTAGGCCAGGTTGGCGGGGATCCAGAAGCGCGCCTTCTCGCCGACCGTCATCAGCTGCAGGCCCTCGGTCCAGCCCTTGATCACGCCGCCGACCGGGAAGTGGGCCGGCTGGCCACGCTTGACGGAGCTGTCGAACATCCGCCCGTCGGTGGTCCAGCCGGTGTAGTGCACCTCGACCGTGTCGGCGAGCGCCGGTTTCTGCTTTCCCTTGCCGGGCGTCAGGACCTTGTAGGCGAGGCCGCTGTCGGTCTTCTTGGCGTCGGCGGGCGGCGCCTTCACGTCGTCGGGCGGCGGGAGGTCGTCCGGGCTGCGCGGCGGCGGCGGAGGCGGCGCGGGCGGCGGCGGCGGCGTCGGAGCGGCGGGCGGCGCAGGCGGCGCGGGCGGCGCGGACTCCTTCTTGTCGCAGGAGCTCCCGGTGGCGAGGAGCGCAAAGAGGGCGACGGAGCAGGGGATGGTCGAGGCGAGGGTCCAACCGTGGCGGCGCATGGCCCCTCGTAGCACGACCGTGGACCGGGCGGAAGGCGGGGCGGGTCGCCCATTTGACGTCGGTCACTCGGCGCTTACGGTGCTCGGCACCCGCGAGGCGATACGCCCACGGTTTCATACCCGCTGGGCGCGAGAGCCCCGGCGAAAGGAGGAGCGATGTCGAACCCCGCCCAGATGGAGCGCGCCGCCGACCGGGTGGCGCTCGACGCGTATTCGCGGACCGTTACCGCCGTTGCCCGCGAGACGAGCCCGTCCGTCGTCCGGCTCGAGGTCGAACAGGCTCGGCCGCAGCCCAGGCCCAGAAGGAATGGACCGCGGCGCCCCGACCAACCGACCGGGAGCGGTTCGGGGTTCGTTTTCACGCCCGACGGCTACGTGCTGACCAACAGCCACGTCGTCAACGGCGCGCGGCGGATCACGCTCGGGACCCTCGACGGGCGCAAGCGCCCCGCCGAGCTGGTGGGCGACGATCCCGACACCGACCTGGCCGTCGTGCGCGCGCACGATCTCGACCTGCCGGCGCTGGCGTTCGCCGACTCGTCGTCGCTGGAGGTCGGGCAGATCGCCGTGGCGATCGGCAACCCGTATGGCTTCGACTGCACGGTCACCGCCGGCGTGGTGAGCGCGCTCGGGCGCTCATTACGCAGCCGCACCGGACGCTTGATCGATGATGTGATCCAGACCGACGCCGCGCTCAACCCCGGCAACTCGGGCGGGCCGCTCTGCGACAGTGAGGGGCGTGTCATAGGCGTCAACACGGCGATGATCCTTCCGGCGCAGGGGATCTGCTTCGCCATCGCCGCCAACACCGCCAGCTTCGTGGTGAGCACCCTCATTCACGAGGGGCGGATCCGGCGCGCCTACCTGGGCGTCGCGGGGCAGACCGTTCCGCTGCACCGGCGGGTGATTCGCTTTCACGACCTGGCCGTCGAGTCGGCGATCTTCGTCGCCTCGTTGGAGGCCGACAGCCCGGCCGCCCGCGCCGGGTTGCGGGAGGGGGATTTGATCGTCGGCTTCGACGGCCGGCCCACCGGTGGCATCGACGAGCTGCACAAGCTGCTGACCGAGGAGCGCGCCGGCCGCTCGATTCCCCTGGCCGTCGTCCGCGGCAGCGAGCGGCTGTCGCTCACCGTGGTGCCGGCGGTGCGCGCGCCGCGATGACCGCTCAGAACGGAACGCCGACGCCGATGGTCGCTTCCAGGGCGATGTCGCCGTGGGGCTCGAACGAGTGGTTGTAGTGCAGGCCGAGCGTGCGGCCCTCGACCTGCACCAGAAACTGCCGGACGTGAACGATCTCGACGCCCACGTCGGCGCCGTAGGCGAACGTCCCGTAGTCGTTGATCGTGCCGCCGCCGAGGCGAAGCCCGAGGTACGGATTGCCGTAGCGCCGTCGTCCACCGCCCAGGAGGTCTGAGTAGGTCTGGACCGCCGCCGTCAGCAGGAACGAGCGCGGGTCGGCTTGGTGGCGCGGCAGGATGTGCAGATCCAGGCTGAACCAGCGAGAGAACATCACCGACAGCCCGCCGCCGGCGCGGTCCTGAGCCCGGACGCCGCTGTCGACGAAGTGCCAGAGGACCAGCTGCGGCACGAGCTCGAACTTCACCTCCGGCTCGGCGTGGACACCGTGCCGCAGGTAGATGTTCACTGCCAGCGTCGCGCGCGCGATCTTGTCCTCGAGGCCCCGCTGCTCGCCGCGCAACCGCTCGAGGTCGCCCCGGACGCGGGTCATCTCGCGTTCGACGTCGAGCACGTCCTTGAGGGCGGCGTCCGGCTTCTTTGCCAGCTCCTGGAGGCGCGCCATCGTGATCTCCAGGTTGTGGATGGCGAGCGCTTGATCGAACACCTGGCGCGAGACGTCCTGAGTCGAGAGGCGGCGCGCCTCCAGCGTGGCGCGCGAGGCGAGCCAGTCGATGAAGGGGCTGACCTGCTCGGGCGGCAGGCGCAGCTCGACGCTCGCGTTGGCGTTGGTCGGATCGCCGTTGAAGTTGTCCCCTGCGATCTCGCCGCCCAGCGAGAGCGCCTCGGCGCGCACGGCGGCCGCCATCCCCGCGACGTCGTCGGTCGAGATGCTCACCTGGCCCGAGACGATCACCTTCTCGTGCGCGGTGGGCGGCGGCGCGCTCGCGGAGACACGACCCTGCTGCGCGACGTGGGGGCCGGCATGGAACGACTGGAGCACGCTCCTGCGCGGCGTCTGGCGCAGGGAGACCTGCTCGGACGCCCACACCGCCTGGGGCGTGCCCGACGGGCCCTCCGACGGCTCGGCGACCGGCGGAGGCGGGGCGGCCAGCGGGTAGAGCGACGCCGGCTCCGCGGCCGATTCGCCCATCGTGCCGCAGCCGGCAAACGCGACGAGTGGTCCGAGTAGAAGTCCGACGGCGATCCGGGGCGGTGCGTTCATGTTCTCGCGATGATGCCTCAGAACTGCGAGAGGAAGCTCCAGATGGCCGGACCGGCGAACGGCGGCGGCTCGTGCACGCCGTCGAACGGACACCAGACCACCGGATCTCCGGTCAGGCAGCCCTGGTAGGCGAGGCAGCTGTTTGCATCGGCCGCGGCCGTCGTGCCGGTGCAGTGATCGATGGAGACGAACCTGTCGCGCGCCGCCTCGCCGTTGGTGATGGCGATCGTCGGATCGCTCATCCCGTGCGAGGCCCAGTAGGCGACGGGGTGGCTTCCCGAGCAGCTCCCCGAGATCTCGCCGGACATGGCGGCGATGGCGCGGAACACGTCCCCCTCGCCGCAGCCGATGGTGATGGTCATGATCGCGCCCATGCTGAAGCCGGTGGCGAACACGCGCCCCTGATCGACGCAGAGCTGCGCCTCCGTGTCGCTGACCATCGCGTTGACGAAGTCCAGATCGCTCGAGGACCAGCCGCTGCCGATCGCCTGCGGCGCGATGAAGATGGCGCTGCCGTTCGCCTCGCTCTCGATCCCGTAGTAAGGGCCGCTGCCGGGCGGACCGCCGTCGGCGACCGACTCGGCGGTGTACATGTGGCCGTGGAAGGCGAGGATGAGTCGGTAGGCGTGGTTGCGATCGTAACCGTTGGGCACCGTGAGGATGTACTCGCGTGCGGCGCCGTCGACGGTGATCATGACGGTGCCGCTGGCGGGCGGGTTCGGCGCGGTGCAACCGGCGCTCGGCCGCGGCGATGGACCTCCGGTGCCGCCCGCGCCCGTCGTGCCGGCGCCGCCGTTGCCCGAGCCGGCCGCTCCGCCCTTGCCCGGACCTCCCGCTGCCCCGTCCCCGGCGCCGCCCCGCTGGCCAGCGCCGCCCGCGCCGCCACCGGCGCGTCCGCTGGACGATCCGCCTGCCGCACCGACGCCGTTGCCCGCCGAACCGGCAGCAGCACCGCTGGCGCCTCCCGCTGCGCCGAGTCCGCCGGCGCCGAGGCCGCCCGAGCCGGCGGCGGTTCCGGTGCGACCGGCGCCGGAGTCCACACCGCCGGACGGCGCGCCGCTTCCGCATCCAACCAACAGCGCGCCCCCGATCGCGACGACCACGAGCTGCCCGACCACGGCTCCACGCATAGGGGCCTCCGTTCGGCCGAAGAATACACTGTTCCTGCGGCAGTCACGGCGTGAACGCGACCACGGTCTGGTCGGCGATGCGCGCCGTGATCGTGACGGCGCGCGGCGAGAAGTATCGGCGCCTGCCAGTTGGTTGTAGAGTTCTCGCGCCATGGCGACCACGCGCACGCACGCCGATCCGTCCTTCAATCTCCTCGCCAGCATCACCAGCCGGCTGGCGTCGATGTCCAATCTCGACGACATCTCGGCCGTCGTCGCCAACGAGATCGCGGCGCTGGGATTCGGCGCCGTCTGGATGGCCTTGCTCGACCAGCCGACGGGGCACCTCGTCACCGTGCGAGAGCTGATCGACGGGCGAGACAGGACGACGGAGATGC
Organism: Polyangia bacterium; assembly: GCA_036498765.1. GTDB lineage: Bacteria > Myxococcota_A > Polyangia > Fen-1088 > Fen-1088 > JADGRB01. Next base: position 3,763 of record DASYEX010000219.1, on the reverse strand, counting down.
CGCGGATCTCCATCCTCGACATGCGCCAGCCGGTCGGCCACGGCTTCCGCGAGGGGCGGATGATCAACGTCAAGCGGCCCGAGTCGCTCCTCATCATCGAAGATCATCCGGAGGGAATTCCGGCGGGGGCGATGGCGCTGCCGCGCGTGGTGTTCGAGCACCTGCGCGGGCATCCGTTCGCCTGCGGACCGCTGCTCGGCAGCCGCGGCCAGCCGGTCGGCGCGCTCGGCCTCTCCTCCTACCGCGGGCGCGAACCGCTCCCCGACGAGCTGTTCGACGACGGCCTCCTGCGCGCGCTCATGAGCCACCTCGGGATCGCGATGGAGCGCGCGCTGCACGTCAAGCGGCTCGAGCTCCTGAACGCGGATCTCATCCGAGCCCAGGACCTGCTGATGAACGAATCGCGGATGCGCGCGGTCGGCGAGCTGGCCGGGGCCGTGGCGCACGATCTGAACAACCTGTCGGGCATCGCGCTCATGGCGCTGGGCTCGCTCAAGCTGCCGGACGCGCACGGCCAGCAGGCGCTCTCCCGCGCGGAGCGCGCCAACGACGCGATCGGCGAGCTGTCGCGGCGGCTGCAGCGGGTGGCGCGGACGGGCGGCGATCCGCGCACCGGCGCCGCCGACCTGCGCCAGGTGGTCGAGGACGTGGTGGTGCTGATTCGTCCGCTGTGCAAGGAGGACTCGATCGTCGTCGATTTCGCCGACGACGGCCGCCCGGCGATCGTACGCGGCGATCAGGCGATCATCCGGCAGGCGGTCATGAACGTCCTCCTCAACGCCCGGGAGGCGGTGAAGGAGGTCCCGGCCGAGCGGCGTCGCGTCGACATCCGGCTCGGGGGAGGGGATCCCGTGTCGCTGGAGGTTCGCGACCGGGGACCGGGAATCCCGGACGACCGCTTGACCCAGATTTTCCTCCCTTTCGTGAGCTCGAAGGAAGGGCACGCCGGGTTGGGCCTGGCCACGGTCCGCGCCTCGTTGAGGCACCTGGCCGGCGAGGTCGACGCTGCCAACGATTCCGAGGGCGGAGCCGTCTTCCGGCTCACCTTCTCGGCGGCCGCCGAGGCGGCCCAGGCGGCTGGACGAGTCAGCGAGCCCAGCCTGCGGAGCCTGCGGGTGCTCGTCGTCGACGACGAGCCGGACTTCGTCCTCGGGATGCGCGACCTGCTCAAGACCGACGGGCACGAGGTGGCCAGCGCGACAGACGGGGACGAGGCGATCGCCAAGGTGGCCCAGCGAGACTTCGACGTGGTCCTCATGGACTTGGGCTTGCCGAAGCGCAACGGGCTCGAGGTGATCCGCGTGCTGCGAGGCGAGGGCATTCAGTCGAAGATGGTGCTGATGACCGGGTGGGACAGCGAAGCCACGCGCGCCGACGCGCGCGCCGATCTCTGCGACACCGTGCTGCAGAAGCCGTTCAAGATGATCGAGCTGCGCCAGGTTTTGACGACACTGTTCGCCTCTTGAGCGCCGCTACCGGCCGTAGACGATGACGTCGTGGTAGCGGGCCTCGGAGTTGCCGGGGTTCTCGTAGACGTGGGGTTTGTTGGCGTCGAACACCACGGAGTCTCCCGGCCCGAGGTGGTCGGTGTGATCGCCGACGGCGAGCCGGAGCGCGCCGCTCAGGACCACGACGATCTCGCGGGTTCCGGGCCCGTGCGGCTCGGAGGCGTGGCGAGACCGCGCCGCCAGTCGAAGCTCGTACATCTCGAGCTGTGGGATGCCGCCCGCCGGCATCAGGGGGCGGCTCTCGAACTTGCCGTCCAGTGACCGCAGCAGCTGCGACTCGCCCCGCCTCAGGATGGAGAGGCCGACCCGCACCTCGCCGATCAGGTCGGAGAACGCGATCCCCAGGCCCGAGGCGATCTTCCAGAGCACGCTGATGGTCGGGTTGGTCTTCCGTGTCTCGATCTGCGACAGCGCGGCCCGACTCACGCCGGTGAGCTGCGCCAGCTGATCCAGCGAGAGCTCCCTCCGCTTGCGGTGCTCGCGCAGGTTGTCGGCCACCCGTCCCGCCAGCTCCGCCGCGCCCAGCTCGTCGCCGGCAGGGATCGGCGCGCCGCGGGCCCCCGCCTTGGGTTTCGCCCTCGCCATTGCGCGCCACCGTAACATGCGCGCGGGCGGCCCAAACCGGCGGGGGCCGGAGGCCGGAGAAGGGTCTTGCGATCCAGATTGTTGTCTATTATTATAGACGTCATGTCCAGCCCCAGCGTCCTCCGCGCCACGCCCGGAACCGATCTCCAGGCCCCCGTCGACATCGTCGATGAGCTCTGCGCCGCCAACGAGACGCTCCTGCGTGGCCGCTGGCAACGGCGCGGGGGCCGCACGCTCCCCTCGCGGACCGCCGTCGTGAAGGTGATGGAGGATCTCCGCGCCGCGCTGTTCCCGGGGCACTTCGGCGCGACCGACCTGACCGCCCCCAACCTGCGCTCTTATGTGTCCGCGAAACTGGACAGGGTGCAGGTCGACCTGACCGAGCAGATCCGCCGGGCCCTCTCTTTCACCTGCCAACACGACTTGGTCTCGACGGCGGGCGAGTGCCGGGCGTGCGCCGACCAGGCCGGCGAGGTGAGCGCCGCGCTGGTCAGCCGGCTCCCCGGTATCCGCCGTCTGCTGGAGTCCGATCTGCAGGCCGCCTACGCCAGCGATCCAGCCGCCCGTCTACTAGACGAGACGCTCTACTGCTATCCGGGGATCCTGGCCATCACCAACCATCGGCTCGCGCACGAGCTCCACCGCCTCGCGGTTCCGCTCCTGCCCCGCATGATCTCGGAGTTGGCCCACTCCGCCACCGGCATCGACATCCACCCGGGCGCCCAGATCGGGCCCCATTTCTTCATCGATCACGGGACGGGCGTGGTGATCGGCGAGACCTGCGTGATCGGATCCCGGGTGCGTCTCTACCAAGGGGTCACGCTGGGCGCGCGCCGCACGGCCGTCGATCCAGACGGGTTCCTCGCCCGGGGGCAGCCCCGGCATCCCCTCATCGACGACGACGTCGTCATCTACGCGGGCGCCACCATTCTCGGCCGCATCACCATCGGCGCCGGCGCCACCATCGGCGGCAACGTCTGGCTCACCCGCGACGTTGCGCCGGGCGCGCGCGTGACCCAGGCCTTCCTGCAGCACAACGCCGTCGAGGACCGTCCGGGCGCCTGAACGCCTCGACCCGGCGACGCCGGGAGGTCTCGTCGGTCGTGGTATGCACGGCCGATGGCGATCACCACCATCCTGTTCGACGCGGGCGGGACGCTGGTCTTCCCGAGCTTCGGTCGGATCGCCCGCGAGCTCGGCGACGCGGGGGCGCCGGCGGATCCGGCGGCGCTGGCCCGGGCGGACGCCCGCGTCCGGTTCGAGCTCGATCGCCCCGAGGTCATCGCCGCCACCACCGACGGCAGCCGCTTCCGCCGCTACCTCGACGCGCTGGCGGGCGCCGCGGGGCTGCCGCGCATGCCCGACCCGGTGTTCGACCGTCTCGACGCGTATCACCGGACGCACAATCTGTGGGAGGAGGTGCCGGCCGAGGTGCCGGCCGCGCTCGACCGCCTCTCGGGGCGGGTCCGCATGGGGGTGGTCTCGAACGCCAACGGCACCGTGCGCGCCAAGCTGGCGCGGGTCGGCCTGGCCCGATACTTCGAGCTGGTGGTCGATTCACACGAGGTCGGGATCGAGAAGCCGGACCCGCGCATCTTCGCCCTGACTCTCGCGCGCATGGGCGTCGCGCCATCCCAGGCGGCCTACGTCGGCGACCTCTTTCACGTCGA
>DASYEX010000218.1:0-10247 GCA_036498765.1 Polyangia bacterium | reverse complement strand
GATGAACATCCGCCAGATGACCGACTTCCACTTCCAGAAGGGGGCCATGGCGACCATCGCCTGCCTGCCGATCAAGAAGTCGGAGGCCAACCAGTTCGGCATCGTCCAGGTCGACGAGGAGGGGCGGGTGGTCGGTTTTCAGGAAAAGCCCGACCGCGATCCCGTCACCATCCCCGGGGATCCCGATCATTGCCTCGGCTCGATGGGGAACTACGTCTTCGCGCCCGGGCCGCTCATCGAGGAGCTGCGCGCCGACGCCGAGCGCGAGTCGCACCACGACTTCGGCCGCAACATCCTGCCGTCCATGCTCAAGTCGCGGAAGGTCTTCGCCTACAACTTCGGGCACAATCGAATTCGCGGCGTCTCCGACGAGGTGGAGAACGCCTACTGGCGCGACGTCGGGACCATCGACGCCTACTACGAGGCCAACATGGACCTCAAGAACGTCGTCCCCAGCCTGAACCTCTACAACTGGGACTGGCCCATCGTCACCGCCAACTACCCCGACCCGCCGGCCAAGCTGGTGTTCGACGAGGACACCCGGCGCGGCATCGCGCTGCAGTCCATTCTTTCGGGCGGCTGCATCGTCGCGGGCGGCTTCGTCAAGGACTCGGTGCTGGGGCGCAACTGCTTCATCGACGCCGGCGCGCGGGTCGAGGCCTCGATCCTGTTCGACAACGTCTACGTGGGCCGGGGCGCGCGCGTGAGCCGGGCCATCATCGACAAGAACGTGCGCATCCCCGAGGGGGACCACATCGGCCACGATCTGGCGCGTGACGCCATCCGCTACACGGTGAGCGAGGGGGGCATCACCGTCGTCCAGAAGGCCCGCGACACGCTCCTGACCCGGTCCCGAAATTTCTGACGTGTCCCCGCCCGCAGCCCCCATCGCGCTCGTCATCCACGGGCACTTCTATCAGCCGCCGCGCGAGAACCCCTGGACCGATCAGATCCCGCGCGAGCCGTCGGCGGCGCCGTACCACGACTGGAACGAGCGGATCCACGCCGAGTCGTACCGGGCCAACGCCTTCGCGCGCATCCACGCCGGCGACGGCCGGATCGAGTCGATCGTCGACAACTACGAGCGGCTGTCGTTCAACGTCGGCCCCACGCTGGCCCGCTGGATCGGTCGCAAGGATCCGGCGGTCATGGCGCGGCTGCGCGCCGCGGACGAGGAGCAGCGCCGGCGGCTGGGCGCGGGCGGCGCGCTGGCGCAGGCCTACGCCCACCCGATCGTCCCGCTCTGTGACCCGGCCGATCGGCGGACGCAGCTTTTGTGGGGGCTGGCCGACTTCGAGCGCCGGTTCGGCCGCGCCGCCGACGGGCTCTGGCTCCCCGAGACGGCGGTCTCGCCGGCGACGCTGGCCACGCTCATCGAGCTCGGCGTCCGCTACACGATCCTGGCGCCCGAGCAGCTCGACGCCGTGCGCGCCTCGCCCGACGACGCGTGGGTGGACGTCGATCGGCAGACCCTCGACACGGGGCGCGCCTACCTGTGGCGGCACCCGGACGGTTCGGGACGGTCGATCGCCCTCTGCGTGTTCGACGGCCCGATGTCGCGTGCGGTGGCCTTCGGCGAGGCGGCGACGCGCGCCGAGGGGCTGCTCGATGCGGCGCGCGCGGCCGCCGAGCGGTCGAAGGCGACGGGGCAGCGTCTGGTGCTGTGCGCCTCCGACGGCGAGCTGTGGGGGCACCACAAGAAGTTCTCCGACCTGACGCTGGCCTTCGCGACGCGCGTCGAGGCCCAGCGGCGCGGCGTCGAGGTGACGAACCTCGGCGCGTACTTGGCACACCACCCGCCGGTCTGGGAGGCGCGCCTCGCCCGGGGGCCCGACGGTGAGGGGACGGCCTGGAGCTGCGCGCACGGCGTGGGGCGCTGGCGGCGCGACTGCGGCTGCAACATGGGGGGCGGGCCGGGCTGGAACCAGGCCTGGCGGGGGCCGCTGCGGGCCGGGCTCGATCTCATCCGCGACGCGGCGACGCGCTTCTACGAGGACGCGGCGGCGGACCTGCTGGTCGACCCCTGGGGGGCGCGCGATGCCTACGGCGCGGTGATCGACGAATCGATCCCCGCGCGCGACGCGGCGCTGGCAGCGTTCGCGCGGCCGGCGTTGGCGGGCGGCGGCGACGAGGCGCGCGCCCGGGCGCGTCTCCTGCTCGAGCTCCAGCGGGCGACGCTGCTCATGTACGCGAGCTGCGCCTGGTTCTTCGACGACATCGCCGGGCTCGAGGCGGCGCTGGTGATCCGGATCGGCGCGCACGCGCTCGATCTGCTGCAGCAGGCGGGGGGCAGGCCGCCGGTGCGTGAGGTCCTCGCCGCGCTGGCCGAGGGGCGGAGCAACCGGCCCGAGGCCGGGACCGGCGCCGACGTGTACCGGAAGGTGGCGGCGCACCAGGTGACCGCCACCCACGCCGTCGCGGGGGCCGCGCTGGAGGCGCTGGTGGCGCCGCAGGCGTTCGATGCGCAGGTGGTGGCCGGGTTCGACGTCAACCTGTCCGGTCACCTCGAGGAGCAGGCGCCGGGCGTGCGCCGCCTGGAGGGCACGGCGCAAGCGCGGCAGCGGCGCACCGGCTCTGTGGCCGAGCTCGCCTTCGCGGCCAGCGAGCGCCCGGGCGGCCTGTTCGAGGCGCGGGTTGGCGGGCGCCGGCTGGCGCTCGCCGACCTGGGCGACGAGGCGCGCGGGACGCTGGTGATGGCGGCGCTTCCCGGGCTGCTCTCCGAGGTGCACGACCTGCGGGTGGCTCGCCTGGTGGCCGACGCCGCGCGCGAGGTCCCGCCCGACGGCGACACGCCGGCCGGCGTCGCCCGGCGCGCGCTGCTCGCCCGCGTGGTCCTGGTGCTGCTCGGCGAGCCAGGGGCGCCCGAGACGCCCTCTGCCGAGGCGCTGGAGCTCTGCGGCGAGATCTACGACCTGCTCGCGCTTCCCCGCGGCTCCGCCGAAAAGCGCGCCATCGAGGAGCGGATCTGGGCGCTGGTCTCCCGCGGGCGCCCGGTCGCCCCGCTGCGGGCGCTCGCCGAGAAGGTCGGCTTCGCCCGGGCCGAAAAAACAGGCGACACGCCCGCTTCCTGATCCTATTCTCGCCCCGTGTCGTCCCGGAATGCGCGTCCCCCCGCGCCGGGGGTGGTGGCCCTGCGGTTCGGGGTCGTTGTCTCCATCCTCGCGCTCGGTTGCGGCGGCGGAACACTCAAGGTGACCAAGCTGCAGGCGTCGGCCCAGCGTCCCGCCAACGTCGCCGTCTACCTGAGCGTGTTCGACAAGCTCGGGCAGCCGGTGGGCGGCCTCGAGCTCGGGAACTTCCGCGTCTACGAGGACAAGAAGCTGATTTCGGAGGGGAAGGGGAAGCGGGCGTTGCTCGACACCGGGATCGCGGCCCAGCGCTTCGCGCTGTTGCTCGTCGACATGAGCGGGCCGATGGTCGACTCCGAAGATCTGCCGGAGCTGGCCCGGGCGGTCGGACAGTTCGTCGACAAGATCGGCGCCAGCCAGAGCGTGGAGGTCGATCTCTTCGACGGCAGCGAAGAGGTGGCGCCGCTGTTCGGCTTCGGCGCCAACATGGACACCGCCAAGATCGTCGCCGCGGTCAAGGCATTCCGGCCGCGCAACCGCAAGACCAACCTGAACGGTGCCGTCTACCAGGGGCTGGGCGCGCTCAAGGACCAGCTCGACAAGGCGACCACCGCGGAGAAGTCGGCGGCGCTCGTGGTGTTCACCGACCGCGGCGATCTCTCGCACAGCGTGAACGCGGCGGTCTTAGAGGAGCGCCTCAAGAGCACCCCGGTCGACGTCTACGTGATCGCCACCGGCGAGAAGGTGAGCCGCCCCGAGATCGAGGCCATCGGCCACAACGGCGTCTTCATCTCCAACGACCCCAAGGCGTTCAAGAAGGGGTTCGACCAGGTGAGCGCCAAGCTGGCCAAGGTCAGCGACGGCCGCTACATCTTCTCGTACTGCACGCCCAAGCGGAAAGGGGACCACGAGCTGCAGCTCGAGGTGGCCATCCCCGGCGACACCGGGCGTCTGGCGTACAAGTTCGACGCCGACAGCTTCAAGGCCGGCTGCTCGCCCAAGAAGCGCCCCGGCTTCACCGCGCTGGTCAAGCCGACCCGCCCGCCGCCTCCGCCGAGCGAGGCCGAGTCGGGGAGCGGCGACGACGCCGATCAGTAGTCGGCGAGACTGGCCCGCGCCGTTACTCGATCGAGAAGCTGTCGACCAGGAACGTCGCCGGGCTGGCGCCCGCGTCGGTCGACGCGCTCCAGAACTGGATGCCGAAGGTGACGACGGAGCCCGGGTCGTAGCCCGCGGTCTGGGTCACCGGGGTCGTGAGGTCGAGGTAGAGCTCTTGCCAACATGAATTGGGGCTCAGGCTGGCGAACCCGGCGTACCCGAAATCAAAGGTCGCGCAGGTCGTGCTGGTGCCCACGTAAAGGAGCACGGCCCCGGTGAAGGTGCCCTCCAGCATCTTGATGCGCGCGCGCAGGACCTTGCCGCCCCAGTCATGGAGCACGCCGCATCCGTAGTAGTCATAGGCGACCAGAGCCTGGTGGGCGCCCGAGAAGGGAGCGAAGAGCTCGAGCGAGCCCGGATTCGGGTTCCCCGCGGTGCCGACGTAGCTCAGACTGGCTGGCGGCGTGACCCCCGCGTCGGGATCGGCCAGGTTGGTGTACGTGCCGTCGCTGCTTGCGGTGCTGAGGATGAATCGTTCGGTGTCCGTATCGAAGGTCGCGATCGGCATCCCCGGGATTGGCCCGGTGAAGTCTTGGCAGGTTGGCGCCGAGTCCATCCCGGCGTCGGTCAGGCCGTTGCGCGCCGCCGAGGTGGTACAGCCGCAGCTCAGGAGCGCCTGGCCGAACGCGAAGGCCAGGACCCAGCGACCCTTTTCCAACACGCCGGCAGTATGGACGATCAGTGGGCTCGCAGGAAACTGGCCAGGTCGCTCTCGCTGACGGCCGGTTCGCCGCCCGCGACGTCGTCCAGCTTCCCAGCTTGCATCCAGGCCTCGAGCTCGTTCACCAGCGCGAACAGGTGATCGAACGAATCGACGATGTAGAGGCGGGGCTGGTAGTGGTCGATCTCGAACGGCTGGTTGACCACTTCCTCGATTGTGAATGTCCGGCGCTCGACGTCGGGCGAGTCGATGGCGCGCGCGATCTCGCCGTACGACGAGAGCAGCCCGCTGCCGTAGACCTTGAGCGCGCCTTCGGCGTCGTCGGGCGCGTGGCGCATCAGGCCGAATTCGACGCTGAACCAGAAGAAGCGGGACATCGCCCGGATGTTGTTGACCAGCCGGCGCAGGCGTTCGTGCTGATCGGTCACCCCCGCCGCGCGCTGGGCGGCCGCCGCGGCGGCGTCGCCGAAGCGGACCAGCGCCGCCGCGAAGGCCTGGTCGGTGTGCATCGGGACGTGGCCGGCGACGTCGTGGAAGATGTCGGGCTCGGGCAGGTACTCGAGGCGCGCGCCGTCGCGGATGGTGATGGTGGTCGGAAACTCGCGCCGGCGCAGGCAGTCGAAGAAGACGTACGCCGGGACGTAGCCGCTCACCGCGCGCGCGCGGAAGCCGGTCAACGGTTGCAGGAAGCGGTTCACCTCGTCGAGGTGGGGGATCCGAGCGGCCGAGAGCTGCAGCTTGGCCATCCCCTCGAGGAACCGGCGGTTGGCGTAGCGGGCCCAGCGGTCCTGCATCCGCGTCAAGAGCCGGCCCCAGGTCTCCTGGTTCTCGTCCGAGTAGAGCTCGTACGGCTGCTCGATGATGTAGATCTCGCCGTGGGCGCGGGCCTCCTCGATGAAGGGCGCCTTGGTGGTGGTGAGACCCGGCGGGTGCTCCGCCGTTTTCGGAGCGGCAGCCACTGTCTTAAGAACATAACGGCAAAACCGACGCCTGGCTGGAGCCGCCCGGCCTCAGCCGGCCGAACCCCGCGTCCGACGGGCACTTCGGGGCTCGGCGGTGCCGTGGTATTGTCGGGTCTTCGTCGCCGCCGAGCCTCGCGCCCGGCAGAAGGAAGCCTTTCTTATGAAGAACGCCACGATCCGGCGCGCCTATCTCGGTGTTTGCGCCTGGGGAGCGCTGTTCGCGGGCGCCGCCTGCAATTCGTCTCCGAGCCACGGGACGACCCCGACCGGTGACACGGGCGGGACGTCGGCTTCCGGGGGCTCGGGGAGCGCAACCGGCGGCGCCGCTGGCGGCGGGACGGCCAAAGGCGGGAGCATCGGGAGCGGCGGGGCGACGCCGGCCGGCGGTCACGGGGGCTCCTCGTCGACGATCGACGCAGCGGCCGACGCGGCGGCCGGCACGCTCAACCCGGTTGCCACGCACGGCCAGCTGACGGTCGTGGGGACCCAGCTCCAGGATCAGCACGGCAACCCGGTCCAGCTCAAGGGCGTCAGCAGCCAGTGGTTGAACCTGGAGAGCAAGACCTTCCCCGAGAGCAAGTCCGCCATTCAATACGCGCGCGACCACTGGAAGCTGTCGGTCATCCGCGCCGCGATGGGCGTCGACACCTCGGGCGGCTACCTCGGCACCGGCACGGGGACCAACGCCAACATGGCCGGGATGCTGTCCAAGGTGAACACCATCGTAGAGAACGCGATCGACCTCGGGATCTACGTGATCGTCGACTGGCACACCAGCGACGCCGTCAAGAGCAACGGGACGACGCTGACCACGCAGGCCACGCAGTTCTTCACGATGATGGCGACCATGTACGGCTCGACCCCCAACATCATCTACGAGGACTACAACGAGCCGACCGGCGTGACCTGGGCGCAGATCAAGCCGTACCACCAGATGGTGGTGGCGGCGATCCGCGCGGTCGATCCCGACAACCTCATCGTGCTGGGCACGCCGACCTGGTCGCAGGACGTCGATCTGGCCGCCGCCGACCCGGTGGCGGGGACGAACCTGCTCTACACGCTGCACTTCTACGCCTGCACCCACGGCCAGGCGCTCATCAACAAGGCCAACACGGCGCTCTCGATGGGTCTGCCGTTGTTCGTCACCGAGTTCGGCGCCACGCCGTCCGACGGCGGCGTCACCAGGAGCGGCGACAACGACGTGTGCGAGCCGGAGACCAACGTCTGGTTCAACTGGATGGCCCAGAACAACATCAGCGGCGCGTCGTGGAAGCTCGATCAGTGCACCGACTCGAGCTGCATCCTCACCTCCGACGCGCCCGTCGACGGCCCCTGGACCGACAACTACCTGACCCAGGACACCGGCGGCACGCCCGTCGACGGCGGGGAGAAGGGCGGCGGCCACGGCCAGTTCATCGTGAACTGGATGCGCGAGTAGCTGCGCAGACTGCCCGGAAGGCCCGCGCGCGATAGTATCAAACGATACTATCGTGCGGTCAGCGGCAGCGGACGGGACGGGCGCCGGGGTAGGCGATCCGGGGATGCGCCGGATCGAAGAGGGCGGGGTCGTCGGGGGTGAGGGGCGAGCGCCGGGCTCGCAGCAGGTCGGCCATGGCGTCGCGGATGGGCGGGCCGTCCTCCAGCTTGGCGCGTTCCTTGGTCTCCGCCGAGAAGAGGCCGTCGCCGCCGGTGGCCAGGAAGTCGCTGGTGACGACGGTCAGCCTGGTGCCGGGGGCGATCGCCCGGCCGCTCGTGCGGTGAAGGGTGACGGTGAGCGCGCCGTCCTTGCACTGGGCCTCGGCGCGGACGCCCGAGAGCGAGATGACGCCGTTGTCGCGGCCGAGGTTCCGCGCGATGGCCTCGGCCAGCTCGGCCCCGGTGAGCGGGATGGTGGCGAACCGGTTGTCGAACGGGGTGGCCTCGTAGAGGCGCCCGTAGGTGAGCGGTCCGGCCGGCAGGTCGGCGCGCAGGCCGCCGCCGTTGACGAGCGCGACGTCCGCGCGCGGCCGGGCTTCCCGCATCAGATCGGCGAACAGGTTGCCGAGCGGCGAGGGGACCTTCTGGGCGCGGGTGATCGGCGCCGGCAGCACGGGCCCGAGCTCTTCGTCTCGCTGGGCGCGCGCGGCCGCGAGCGCGGGGGCGATCGCCGCAGTGACCGCGGGATCGGGAACCACCGGCGCCCCTTCGTAGGTTTCGCCGGTGCAGCGCTCGGGGGTGCAGATCCGCTGGGGCGGGAAGATGCGCGCGTCGACGGCGCGGCCGCTCGCGCGATCGATGGTCAAGTCGATGCGGCTGAAGTCGCGCCCGTTGGCGAAGGCTTCGACGATCGGGATCCCGGAGACGCGGTGGGCCACCCCCTCGTGGGTGTGGCCGGCCACGATGGCGTCGAGCGCGGTGCCGCTGGCGGCCAGCTCGCGCGCCACCTGGAAGATCTCGCCGTCGGGCTCGCACGACTCGAAGTGCTCCGGGGCGTCGAAGCGCTTGCAGACGCCGCCGGCGTGCGCCGCGGCGACCACCACGGTCGCGCCGCGCCGATGCAGCTCGGTGACGGCCGCGGCGAGGGTGGGGGCCAGCGGCTTGACCGCCAGGCCGGCGAAGTTGGCGGCCAGCGTGGTGCGCGGCGTGGCCGTGGTGAGGACGCCGACGAGCCCCAGCTTGATTCCGGCCACGTCGACCACGACGTCGGGGACGACGTTGGTCCAGGCCGGCGGCGCGGCGGGCGCGCCACGCGCCGTCTCGACGAGGTTCGCGTCGAGGAACGGAAAACGCGCCTCCTTGGCCCGGGCACGCAGGGCGCCGCGCGGATCTTCGCCGGGCTTCTTGGCGGTGACCGCGGGTCCGACCGGGCCGAAGTCGAACTCGTGATTGCCGAGCGCGGCGGCGGTGTAGCCGAGGACGTTGTAGGCCCGCACGACGGCGGCCCCCTCGGTGGCGTTGGACGGGAGCGTCCCCTGGAACATGTCACCCGCGTCCAGCAGGACGACGGCGCCGCCGTCGCGGGCCCGCGCCCGGCGCAGGTTGGCGAGGTAGCCGCCGAACGGCGGCAGCGCTTCGATCCGGCCGTGCAGGTCGTTGGTGCCGACGATCGAGAGGGTGACGCGCGCGACGGACGCGGGCGCGGGCGCCGCCGGCGGGGCGCGGCGGCACGCGACCAGCCCGCCCAGGGCCGACAGGGCGAGGAGCGGAACCCTTCGAGGGTTCCGGCCTAGTCGACTGTTTCCCAACGGCCGCTCTTGCTCGATCGAATGAGCGCTTCCAGCACCGCCACGTTCTTCACCGAGTCTTCCAGCGGAATGGGCCCGGGTCCCTTCTCGGCCACCGCCCGCGCGAACGCCGCCACCAGCAGCGCATATTGATCGACCGCCGGGAACGTGCGGCGGTCGGGCCGTGGCTGTTCGAGCACCGCGCTCGTCTCCAGCGTCAGCTCCGACGGGTGGTCGGCCGCGGGTGTCCAGGCGACCGGCAGGTCGAGGTACCCCTTGGTCCCGAGCAGCAGCGCCCGCTGCATCGAAAGCAGCTCCATCCCGCAGGTGAGGGTCGCCTGTCCGCTCGGAAACTCCAGCACCGCGCTCGACAGCACGTCGACGCCGTCGGGGCCGGAGAGCGCGGCGCGCGCCAGCACGGCGACGGGCTCGGCCTCGAAGCAGAACCGGCTCATGGTCACCGGGTAAAAGCCCGTGTCGTAGAGGACGCCGCCGCCCATCGAGGCCTCGTAGCGGATGTCGGTGCGCGCCGGCAGGGCGTAGGCGAACGATCCCTGAAACGCCCGCAGCGCGCCGATGCGGCCGTCGCGAATCAGCTGGCGCGCCGCGTGCCAGCGCGGGTGCATGCGCACCATCGCCGCCTCGCAGATGACGACGCCGGCCCGATCGCGCGCGGCGACGAGGCGACGCGCCTCGGCCGCCGTGGTGGCGATCGGCTTCTCGCACAGCACGTGCTTGCCGGCGGCGGCGGCGCGCTCCGACCAGGGGACGTGCAGGTGGTTGGGCAGCGGGTTGTAGACGGCGTCGACGCCCGGGTCGGCGATGAGCGCCTCGTAGGAGGTGTGCGCGCGTGGAATGCCGTGCGCGCGGGCCGTCTCGGTGGCCTTGGCGCCGTCGCGCGAGGCGATGGCCACCACCTCGACCTCGGGGACGCACCGCATGGCGGGCAGCATCCGCTTGAGCGCGAACCGCGAGGCTCCCAGGATCCCGAACCGCAGCATGCCTGGAGCTTACCCGAGTTCACCGAGCCCATGATCGCGTGGGGCCGGCGAGCTTTGCTCGACGGACCCCGTCGCGGGGGGACGGGACCCTGTGAGGGTCCCGATCTAGATGATCGCGTGGGGCCGGCGAGCTTTGCTCGACGGACCCCGTCGCGGGGGGACGGGACCCTGTGAGGGTCCCGATCTAGATGATC
>DASYEX010000217.1:0-7124 GCA_036498765.1 Polyangia bacterium | reverse complement strand
AGGGGCCCAAGACGTAACCCGCAAGCGAGCAACCATTCGCCCCCGACCCTCGGCCAGCGCGTGACGCGGGTCAGGTCCTCGGGGGCGTTTTCTTGTTATCGTGCCGCCATGTCCCTGGGGAACCGGCGCCGGGCCGGGCGGGCCCTGGAGCTCCTGGCCCTGTTCGCGATCTACGCGGCGACCGCGGAGCTGGGACTGTCGTTCGACGCGCTCGGAGGGATCGCCACCACGGTCTGGCCGCCGACGGGAATCGCGCTCGCGGCGCTGTTTCTGCGCGGGGTCGGTCTCTGGCCTGCGGTCGCGGCCGCCGCCTTCGCCGTCAACGTGCGCGCGGGGATTCCGCTCTGGGGCGCGGCGATCATCGCCGCCGGGAACACGCTGGAGGCGGTGGTGGGCGCGACGCTGCTTCGCCGCTCCGGGTTCGACAGCCGGCTCGAGCGGCTGGGGGACGTTTTCCGTTTGGTCGGGTGGGCGGCGTTCGTCAGTCCGATGGTGAGCGCAACGCTGGGCCTCGTCACGGCCGAGCTCGGTCATCGGACGGCGGGCGGCGCGCCGTCCTTCTGGGCGGTCTGGTGGGTGGGGGACGCGCTCGGCGACCTATTGGTCGCGGCCTTTCTGTTCGTCTGGGCGAGCTTCCCGCGCCTCTGGCGCAGCCCTCTCCGCTGGATCGAGGCGGCCCTGCTGGCGCTCCTGCTGGGGTTCGTGAGCGCCACGCTGTTCCGGCACACCTTCGCCTGGCGCGCCATCCACGGCATCGTGCGCGGCACCTACCCGACGGTGCCGCTGCTGATCTGGGCGGCGCTGCGGTTCGAACAGCGAGGCGTCACGGCGGCGATGCTGCTCGTCTCCGGCATCGCCGTCTCGGGCGCGGCCGCCGGCAACGGCATCTTCGGCGCAGAGTCGCCGCACGAGCGCCTCCTTCTCGTTCAGAGCTACATGGCGGTCACCGCGGTCAGCATGCTGACGCTGGCGGCGGCGCTGGCCGAGCGGCGCGCCGCCATCCGCGCCCGCGACGAATTCATCTCCATCGCCTCTCACGAGCTCAAGACGCCGCTCACGGCGCTCAAGCTGCGGCTCGGGTCGGCGTTGCGCCTGGGCGAGCGCCTGATGGCGGCCAGCGATCCGGAGGCGGGGAAGATGGCCCGAGCGCTGGCCACCTCGGGCGCCACGGCCGACAGGCTGGGAGCGCTCGTCGACGATCTGCTCGACGTGTCGCGCCTCACCGCGGGGCGACTCGCCCTGCGGATCGAACGGGTCGAGTTGGGCGAGCTGCTGCGCGAGGTCGTGGCCCGGCTGCACGATCAGGCGGAGGAGGTCGGCTCGGCGATCGAGCTCACGATCGCGGCGCCGATCGTCGGCGCCTGGGATCGCGGGCGCCTGGAGCAGCTGGTGACGAACCTCCTCTCGAACGCCATCAAGTATGGGCTGGGGAAGCCGATTGCGGTGTCGGCGGACGTCGTCGCGCCACACGTGCGCGTGCGCGTGCACGACGCGGGGATCGGCATCCCGCGCGCCGATCAGAGCCGAATTTTTCAGGCGTTCGAGCGGCTGCCGACGGCCGAGCGGGTGGGGGGACTCGGCCTCGGCCTCTACATCGGGCGGCAGATCGCCATGGCGCACGGCGGGACGCTGACCGTCGAGAGCGCCGACGGCGCGGGGGCCACCTTCACCCTCGAGCTGCCGCTGGAAGCGCGCCCGGCAGCCGCGGGCCGTTAGGGAGCCGCGAGCGCTTTGACCTGCGCCTGCGCCGCCACGACCCAGCGGCGTTCGGTGGGCCGCTTCTCCAGCGAGACGTACGTCTGGTAGGCCTTGCGCGCGTCGGTCTTGCGGCCGAGGTGCTGGAGCGCCCGCCCCAGACCGTAGTAAGCGTCCGCATCTCCCGGACGCAACTTGAGGTAACGCTGATAGGCGTCGACCGCCTCGGCGGGGCGGTCGCGCACGCGCAACGCGAACGCCAGATCGTAGAGCGCCGGCGCGAAGCTGGGGTTCTTGTCGATCGCGGCGCGAAAGACCTCGATCGCCTCGTCGTCGCGGTGGACCTTGAGCAGCAGCTCGCCGAGCGCCGCCCGCGTGGGCATGTGCTTGGGATCGGCGGCGACGGCCTGTTGGTACTTGGCGATTGCCTCGTCGATCTTCCCGCGGTCGCGCAGCGCTTGCGCCTCGACGACCGGGGCGCCGGTGGGCGCGGTGCCGCCCGGCTTGGCCGCCGGCTTGGGGCCCGGTTCCGCGGCCGCAGCAGCAGCGGGCGCGGCGGCGGCGCCCAGCTCGCGAAGGTTGTCGCGCGCGTTCTCGACCCAGGGCGACGCGGAGTCCTTCTCGATCTCGACATAGTGCTTGAGCGCTTCGATGGCTCCCGGGCGATCACCGGTCTCGCGCAGGCAGAGTCCGAGTCCGTAGTACGGCTCCGACTTGTCGGGCGCCAAGGTGATGTATCGCCGGTAGGCGGCGATCGCGCCCGTGCACTGGTTCATCTTCCTGCGCACCCTGGCCAGCGAGTACCAGGCCAGCGCGTAGCCCGGATCGGCCGCCACCGCCGCCTCGAACTTGTTCGCCGCCTCGGCGTAGCTCTTGGCGTTGAACAGCGACTGTCCCTCGGCGTAGACGGCCTCCGAGGTGGGCGACGCCGCCAGCGCCACCGAGCCCGACACGCCGAGCGCCGCGCAAACGATCGAAAAATAGCCAACCCGCTTCACGCCCCGCATCTTAGTCGATATCTGGCCGTTTCTTGACAATACCTACACGTAGTTTAATGTAGACAAACGTATGATTCAGATCGTCGGAAGCTTGGTCATGGGACTCCTCGCCCTCGCGCTCTTCTGGGCCACGATCTCGCTCGGTCGTCCGGCCCCCGCGCGACGCGCCCCCTGAACGGCGGCACACCTCTTTACGCTGGCGGTCGTCGAGCGGGCGACCTAAGCTGACGCCGCCCGCATGCGGCCGGTCCGCTATGAGGATTTCACCCTTGGTGACCTGACGGCGATCAGGAACCTCCTGCGCGGGGGCTCGGTGATCGACTGGCACCGGCTCTACTTCAACGACCGCGACGAGGTCGACCGCTTCCTTCGGGTCAACGAGCTGGATCCCCACGACGCCCACGACATGCGGCGCCTGGGCGAATTGCGCGCGGCAGCGGTCGAATACCTGGAGCGTCACCTCGGCTTCCAGATCCCCGACGAGGTGGCGACCGGCGTCCCGCCGCGCGACCTCTTGCTCATCGCCTCGCAGAAGGGGCGGCGGCGCACGCACGCCTGCGTGGTCCTCAAGGTCATGCACGTCCTGCATCACCTCGCGGGGCGAGAGCTCCTCACCAAGCTGCCGGTCTCGGGCGACCAGATCTTCCACCTGGTCGAGGACAAGGTCCTGCGCACGGTCGAGGAGATCAAGGCGGTCGGGTGTCCCGTCGTGGAGTTCGAGTGGAGCCGCAAGCACGTCGACAGCCTCATCACCAAGCTCCTGGCCAAGAAGGAGTCGATCGCCGCCGACGTCTACGACAACCTGCGCTTCCGGATGATCACCAACACCGAGGAGCAGCTGGTGTTCGTCCTCCGCGAGCTGACCCAACGGCTGGTCCCTTTCAACTACGTCATCCCGGGTCAGTCGGTCAACGACATCATCAAGATTCGCGAGACGCTGGGCCGCTCGCCCGCGCTGCACCGTTTCTTGCCGGACATCACCGACCTCGCCGCCGTGGCCGCCGACAAGAAGCCGTCGCCGTTGAACGAATTCTCGGGCCCTGGCTACCGGGTCATCAACTTCGTCGGCGATCTGCCGGTGCGCATCGACAAGTATCTCTGCCGGCTCCCGGACGATCCGATCTTCAGCGAGTACGGCTGCATCGTCTTCGTGTTGACCGAGTTCCAGATCATCGACGCGCGCACCGCCGAGAACAACGAGAGCGGCGAGAACAGCCACGACAAGTACAAGGAACGGCAGGCGGCGCGGGTCAAGGCTCGTCTGATGCACGGCATGAAGGACGACGGCCTCGGAGACTAGGTCCCCCGTCCGCTCAGTGTCGTCTCAGCGCTTGCGGATCGAGCTGGGCTTGCTTGACGACGCGGCGGATGCGCTCGGCGCCCTCGACGGCGTCGGCGACCAGATCGTGCAGCTCGGCTTGCTGGCTGTCCTGGCTGCCGGCGGGGAACTTCTCGGCCAGCACGTGGAGGTTGGCGAGCACGTACGTCAACGGGTTGTTGATCTCGTGGGCGATCTCGGCGGCCATGAGCGCGAACTCCGCGGCGGTATCGGCGGCGGCGCGCCGCTTTTCGGCCCGACTGTCGATGACGCTGCGGATGCTCCCCACCAGGCCGTCGACGTCGATCGGTTTCCGTAGATAGGCATCGGCGGCGATGGCCCGCGCCTTGGCACTCGCGTCGGCCGACAGAGCGATGATGGGGATGCCGGCCAGGTCGCGGTCGGCGCGCTGGGCGATGCGGAACTCCCAGCCGTCCATCACCGGCATCATGAGATCCAGGAGGATCAGGTCGAACGGCTCGGAGGCGCGCAGGGCTGCCAGGGCGTCGCGGCCGTTCGCAGCGGTGGCCAGCGTGGCCCCCTCGTCGCGCAGGATGTCCGACAGCGAGGACAAGATCGTCTCGTCGTCCTCGACCACCAGGAGGCGGAGCCCCTGCAAGGGAGCGCTGGCCAGCACGTCTCGGAAGCTAAGATCGACCAGCCGGGGGGCAAGGGCCGGGCCCGCGCCGTCAGCTCCCTGACGCGCCGAGGAGGTCGTTCACCAGGGGGCCGTGGATGTAGCGCTCGCCGCTGTCGCAGACCATGAAGACGATCGTCTTGCCCCGGTTGTCGGGGCGGGCGGCGACACGCAGCGCGGCGGCGAGCGTCGCGCCCGAAGAGATGCCGGCCGAGATCCCCTCCTCGCGCGCCAGCCGTCGGGCGTGGGTGAAAGCTTCGTCGTCGCTGACCGCGACCACCTCGTCGACGACCGCGCGGTTGAGGAGCGGCGGGACGAACCCGGCGCCGATCCCCTGGATCATGTGGTTCGAGGCGCGGCGGCCCGACAGGACCGCCGCGGCGGACGGCTCGACGGCCACCACCCGGACCTCCGGCTTGCGTGCCTTCAGCACCTCACCCACGCCCGTGATGGTGCCGCCGGTCCCGACGCCGGCCACGAACACGTCGACCTCGCCGGCGGCGTCCTCCCAGATTTCGCGCCCGGTCGTCTCGCGGTGGGCTTCGGGGTTGGCGGGGTTCTGGAACTGGTCGAGGGCGACGGCGCCGGGGATCTGCCGGCGCAACGCCTCTGCCTTGTCGACCGCTTCGCGCATCAGCGCGCCTGGCGTCAGCGTCACCTGCGCGCCGAGGTAGCGCAGGAGTGTGAGCCGCTCCCGCGACATCCGCTCCGGCATCGTGACGTGCAGCGTGTATCCCTTGGTGGCGGCCACGAAGGCCAGCGCGATCCCGGTATTGCCGCTGGTCGCCTCGACGATGGTGCCGCCAGGCGCCAGCAGGCCGCGGCGCTCGGCGTCCGCGACCATCGCGGCGGCGATGCGATCCTTGACGCTGCCGCCGGGGTTCCGCAGCTCGAGCTTGGCGAGGAGGCGCGCCCCGTTCTCGCTGATCCGCCGCAGCTCGACGAGCGGCGTCCGGCCGATGGTGGCGAGCGAGCCGCGATAGAGCATCAGCCGCCCATTCTAACCCGGGTCAGCGATCGCGTGAGCGAAGCGGGGCTTTGCCTCGCGGAGCTCGTCGCGGGAGGGCGTGGGAACCCTGTCAGGGTTCCCACGGTCGTTGCTCAGAGCCTAAAAGCGAGGCCGACGTCGAGGTCGAAGTTGAAGGTGAACTTGGGCACGCCCAGCTCGCTGTTGATGCCGGCCACGAAGTTGGCGACGTCGCCGAGCTCCCACATGAGACCGATCGTCGGGCCGATCAAGAACGGCCCGCCCAGCAGGGCGTCGACGCACTCGGTGCTCCCGGCGTTGCTCATCGAGGTCCCGCACTTGGTGTCGTTGCCGAACACGACGGCGTGGGCGACGTAGCCGCCGCCGATCTGACCGCCCACGGTCATGTGGAAAGGTCCGTCGCTCATCAGGAAGGTCACGCGCCCGAGCACGGCGCCGACCAGCGTCGTCGGGTTGCAGAACTGGTTGCCGCCGGCGCCGCACAGGTTCTCCCCGTTGAGGCCGCTCACGTACTGAAGACGGCCGACGAGCGACAGCATGGTCGTCGAGTTCACGAAGACGCCGAGCTGGGGCTCGATCTGCCCGAGTTGACCGACGGCGAATCCGGGGCCGCCCAGCGCGTGCTGCGGGTTCATGTGCCCGTTGCCGCTGGCGAGCCCGGCGCTGGAGCCGAGGGTGACGCCGAGGAAGATCGTCCCATCCTGGCCGTTGCCGTCGTCGTCCTGGTCCTTGCTGTCGTCGTCGCCCGTCTTCTTGGCGGGCGGTCGTCTCGGTTTCGGCTTGGGGTGGTCGTCGTCGTCGCCGCCGGCGGCGTTGTCGCCGCCACTGTCGTCACCGGCGGCCACGCTCGGCTCGCCCCCGCCGCCGTTGTTGTCGCCGCCGCCCGCGTTGTCGTTCCCGGCCGCGGCGTTGGCGGCGCCACCGCCCCCTCCCTTGTCGCCAGCCAGCACGGCCTCTTCGAAGGCGTCCTGCAGCTCGGGCGTCACGATCGACTTCGTCAGCTTGATGGTCGGCTCGATCTCCAGCGCCTTCCTGAACTGCTTGATGCCGACCTCCCGCTGCTTGAATCCCACGATGGCGACGGCGCCGAAGTGAATGTGCGTGCGCGCGGTGATCGGGTGCTGCTGGAGGTTCGCGCTGTCGCACAGCTCCAGCGCCTGCTTGAGCAGGTCGCGGGCCGTGTCGTAATCCTGCTGGCTGTAGGCCTCGAGCGCCTTCTTATTGAGGTTCGTCACCTTGGCGACCGCCGCCGGATCGCCGGCCGGATTCGCCGCCGACGCGGACGAAGAAGTTACGAGCTCGGCACCGACCACCACCAACAACGCGCACAAAACGGAAAGGGGGCGACGCGATGCTGCCATGGCCGCGCATTAAAAGACGGGCTCGACCGTAAAGCAACACCCGAAGCGCCCAAGTTGCGCAACCGCCTCGGGTGTTCCCCGGAAGCCAAGATGGGCGAGCGCAGGGTGGCTTCGCTAGCCCGGAGCG